>JBBPZD010000236.1:0-7652 GCA_038199265.1 Actinomycetales bacterium
CATCATCCGCTCTTGGGATTCGGACATCAGGATCTCTTCGGGACGCAGCGACGCGTCGCGCAGCGGCACCCGGTCCAGCTCGATCGACATGCCGCCGTCACCAGCCGAGGCCAGTTCACTGGTGGCACATGACAACCCAGCACCGCCGAGGTCCTGAATGCCGTTGACGACACCTGCGCTGTAGAGGTCGAGGCAGCATTCGATGAGGACTTTTTCGGCAAACGGGTCGCCAACCTGTACGGACGGTCGTTTGGTCGGACCGGCCGAGTCGAAGGTCTCCGAGGCCAGCACGGAGACTCCCCCAATGCCGTCACCGCCGGTCTTGGCACCAAAGAGAACGACCTTGTTGCCGACGCCGGTGGCTGCGGCCAGATGCAGGTCTTCATGACGCAGCGCCCCGACGCACAACGCGTTGACAAGCGGGTTCCCCTGGTAGCAGTCGTCGAAGACGACCTCTCCGCCGATGTTGGGCAGACCCAGGCAGTTGCCGTACCCGCCGATTCCGGACACCACGCCGGGCAATACTCGCAGCGTGTCCGGGTGATCCAGTGCACCGAATCGCAGCGGGTCCATCACGGCGATCGGGCGGGCGCCCATCGCCATGATGTCTCGGACGATGCCACCGATACCAGTCGCGGCCCCCTGGTGCGGCTCGATGTAGGAGGGGTGGTTGTGCGATTCGATCTTGAACGTGACGGCCCAGCCCTGACCGATATCGACCACACCCGCATTCTCACCGATGCCCGCAAGTTGCCTGCCGAGCGGCGTCTCCTGCGGTAAGTCGCCGAAGCGGCGCAGGTGCACCTTGGAGGACTTGTAGGAGCAGTGCTCGCTCCACATGACGGAGTACATCGCGAGTTCGGCGCTGGTCGGACGGCGACCGAGGATCTTGCGGATCTGCCCGTACTCCTCCTCCTTGAGGCCCAATGCAGCCCATGGCTGAACCGCATCGGCGTCTTGCGATGCACGAGCAACGGTGTCGAGCGACTCGGTGAAGGGGGCCTGGATGATGTTGTCGTTCATAAGGTCGTGGTCCTCACGCGTTGACGAGCGAGTGCAGCACCGAGGTGAAGAAGGCGAGACCGTCGGTGCTCGGACCGAAACCGGATTCGACGCAGTGCTCGGGGTGCGGCATCAGGCCGACCACATTGCCGCGCGCGTTGGTGATGCCGGCGATGTCCCGGTAGGAGCCGTTCGGGTTCTCGCCGAGATAACGGAAAACGACGCGGCCTTCGCCTTCCAGTTCATCGAGGGTGGCCTCGTCGGCGACATAACTGCCCTCACCGTTCTTCAGGGCGATCAGGATCTCCTGGCCATGCTCGAACTCAGCGGTCCAGACGGTGTCGGTGTTCTCGACCCGCAGCCACTGATCGGTACAGACGAACGTGCAGTTGTCGTTGCGAATGAGCGCGCCGGGCAGCAGGTGCGATTCGCACAAAACTTGGAACCCGTTGCAGATCCCGAGCACCGGCAGGCCACCCTGCGCGGCCGGCACGACCTTGTCCATCACGGGCGCGAACCGGGCGATCGCGCCGGCTCGCAGGTAATCGCCGTACGAGAAGCCACCAGGCAGGACGACGGCGTCGACTCCGTGCAGGTCGGCGTCGGCGTGCCAGAGCGCTACCGACTCAGCACCCCCCAGGCGCACCGCCCGCTGCGCGTCGTGATCATCGAGCGAGCCCGGGAACGTGATGACACCGATCTTCACGCGGTGCCCTCGATCGGATCGGTGGGCAACGCGTGCACGCTGATCACGTCTTCGATGACCGGGTTCGACAGCAACTTCTCAGCGGCATCGCGAGCCTGCGCAAGGACTTCCTCGGTAACGTCACCATCGACGGCGAGCACGAAACGCTTACCCTGCCGGACGTCGGTGAACCCTTCGAACCCCAACCTCGGCAGGGCGCCGGCGACGGCCTGCCCCTGCGGGTCGAGGATCTCGGACTTGAGCATGACGTCTACGACGACGTGTCCCATCGTTGAATCTCCCAGAAGAAGTAGCCCGAGGGCGGTGAAACGGACCTTGCTGAACGGGCTAGATCTTACCGGCGGCAGAGGGTCTGAACGTCTGCCCGGTCAGTTGCTGGAAGGCTTCGACATACTTCGCGCGTGTCGCCTCGACGATGTGCTGCGGCAACGCAGGCGGCTCCTGCCCCGAGTGCCGGTCCCAGCCGGACTGCGGCGAGGTGAGCCACTCGCGGACGAACTGTTTGTCGTAGGACGACTGCGGGTGGCCCGGCTCCCACTGGGCGGCCGGCCAGAAACGGGAGGAATCGGGAGTCAACACCTCGTCGGCCAGCACGATGACGCCGTCATCCCTTACCCCGAATTCGACTTTGGTGTCGGCGATCAGGATGCCCTTCGGCGCAGCGATCTCGTTGGCGCGCACCAGAATTCGTACAGTGAGGTCGCGCAGCCGGCCCGCAAGTCCGTCGCCGACGAGAGCCACTACTTCGTCGTAGGACATGGGCTCGTCGTGTTCGCCCACCGGCGCTTTGGTGCTCGGAGTGAAAATCGGCGTGTTGAGCCGGTCACCGTCGACCAGGCCGCTCGGCAGTTTTACGCCGCTAACCGTTCCGTCGGTCTGGTACTCGGTCAAACCCCCACCGGTCAGGTCCGCCCGGGCGACGCATTCGACCGGAACCATGCCCAGTCGCTCCACCAGAACGGCACGCCCCGCAACCTCGTCGGGCACGTCTGTCGAGACGATCTGGTTCGGCACCAGATCGGCCAACTGGTCGAACCACCACAGCGACAGCTGGGTCAGCACAGCACCCTTGTCCGGGATCGGCGTGTCGAGCACGAAGTCGTAGGCGGAGATCCGGTCCGACGCGACAAGCAGCAGCCGGTCATCGCGCGTGTCACCGTCGGCGTCCAGTGGCGCGTAAAGGTCACGGACCTTGCCCGAGTAGACATGGGCGTATCCGGGCAGCAACATCGTCATGGCGGCATTCTCCCGCTTCGGGAACACTTCGCCTACCTCAGGTCGTTGCATCGATTGAACGGATCTGGTCTGCTGTATGCGGACCGAAGTAACGCTTACGAAGGAGACAGTCATGGGAATTGGCGACAAGATCTCGAACATGGCCGAAGAGGCCAAGGGCAAGCTGCAGGAGGGTGCAGGCAAGGCGACCGGTGACGACCAGAAGGTAGCCGAGGGCCAGGCCACGCAGTCCAGTGCAGACGTGAAGCAGGCCGGCGAGAACGTCAAGGACGGTGACTTCAGCGGAGCCGCTGATGACGCCAAGGACGCTTTCAAGAACTGAGCCTGTTGAAAGAGCCCCCGACCTGTGGGTCGGGGGCTCTTTCGCTGATCTGGTTCATCCGCGAGGTACGTGGACCTCGCCGCGCTCAGCTAACAGGGCGATGTCCGTGCGGTATTGACTCCCACGCAGGGTGATCCTGTCAGCAACCTCGTAAGCCGCGACCCGCGCAGCGCCGAGCGACTTCCCGGTCGCCACGACCGACAGCACCCGCCCGCCGGAGGACACCAGCGAACCATCCCGCATCGCGGTGCCTGCATGCAGTACCGACACCTGCTCAGTGCCTTCGATCTCATAGATCTCGTCACCGGTCATCGGGCTGGCGGGGTAGTTCTCTGCAGCGATGACCAGTGCGACTGCTGCCTCGCCGCGCCACATCAACGGATGCTGGTCTGCCAGTGCGCCGGTCGCGGCCGAATACAGCAGCCCGCCCAGCGGGGTTCGCAGTCGGGCGAGGACAACCTGAGTCTCTGGATCGCCGAAGCGAGCATTGAATTCGATGACCCGAGGCCCTGCGGCCGTGAGGGCGAGACCGACGTACAGGACACCCACGAAGGGAGTTCCCCGTCGCCGCATCTCATCGATCGTCGGCTGCGCTACCCGCAGCACCACGTCGTCGACGAGGCCCTCAGGGATCCAATCGAGCGGCGAATACGCACCCATCCCACCGGTGTTGGGTCCGTTATCGCCGTCCAGAGCGCGCTTGAAATCCTGGGCAGGGGCGAGCGGGCGCACGATGTCGCCATCGCTCAGGCAGAAGAGGGAGACCTCTGGCCCGGCCAGAAATTCTTCGATCACGACATTGCTGCCGGCAGCCAGACACGCCAGCGCATGCCCGATGGCTTCCTGGAGGTCGTCAGTCACTACAACGCCTTTGCCTGCGGCCAGCCCATCGTCCTTGACGACGTAGGGCGCACCGATCGAGTCGAGGGCATCCCGGACCTGGTCCTCGCCACTGCACACCCGGCACCGCGCAGTCGGTACATCTGCTGCGGCCATGACCTCTTTGGCGAAGGCCTTGCTGCCTTCCAATTGCGCAGCCGCGCCGGAGGGGCCGAAGACGGCGAACCCCGCAGCGCGCAGAGCGTCGGCCACCCCGGCGACAAGCGGTGCCTCAGGGCCGATCACGACCAGGTCGACACCGCCACCGACTGCCAGGGCGGTCAGTTCTGCGCCGTCTGACATATCGTGGATGGGCAGACACGTCGCCACCTGAGCGATTCCGGGATTGCCGGGCGCAGCCAACACTTCGGTCACGTCGGGATCGCGCGCCAAGCCAACTGCGAGGGCGTGTTCGCGGGCACCGGAACCAATGATGAGTACCTTCACGCAGTGAGTTTAGAACTGCGGGGTTCCGCAGCAGGATCTCGGCGACGCGGCACAATGCAGAAGAGGTGGTGGGACCCTCCCGAAAGTCAGGGGGGAGGTCTTTCGGGAGGTTCCCACCGCGAGAAAAAGGTGGTCTGCCGAGGGGGGTCGGCGACACTTCCCAGATCTCACACAACCCGGGGGCTGCACTGACAACTATGCGGCTATTCAGTGCACGACACAAGCTGATATCTGGCGGATATCGTCATTGTCGGAATTCCGCCAGTAGACTCAAAACAGTAGGTTTCGATATCTATTCGACAAGGGCTCATTGAGAGGGATCATGCCTGTTCACGAACCGGTCCCAGATGACTACAGCCTCGAAACCGTCGCCCAGGAACCCGTCCAAGCCGACCTGACCGATATCTACCTATCTGCCATCGGCCACATCGTCCTGCAGCGCAGCGACCTGCTCGCTGCGGGATTCAACGAAGCTGACATCAACGACAGCCTGCCGCTGCTGGAGTCGCGGGGCATGATCCGACGGTTGGATCAGACCAGTTGGCGAGTGCTGCCTCCCGACGTGGTCCTCCCCGCGTTCGCTGCACGACTGGAGGACCAAGCCCGCGCGGTGCGCGCATCTGCCGCAGGTTTGAATCGGGTGTTCGAACAGAGCCAGGAACAGTCGTCGGACCGCGCACCTTTCGAGGGGGTCCAGGTGCTGGATTCCGTGTCGGCAATCGCGCAGGCACTCACCCGGATATTCGGCACTGCCCGCAGCAGGGTTCACATGGTGTGTGCAGACTCCCCGTTCACGCAGATGTTGCTGGAGCAATCCGACGAGGCCCATCGCCGAACGATGGTCAACAGCCTGGGCGCGCCCGTTCAGGTCATGGCCAACTACTCCGACGGCTTACTTGAGCTGCCGCACTTTCCCGACATGCTCAGGACCCGCGCCGCGCGCGGTGACGAACAACGGATCACGAAAGGGATTCGGCTGACCACAGTTGTCAACGACGCAGGACTGGCTCTGATCGATCTGGTCGACGAAGGTGGCCGCCCGCATGGCCTGCTCGTTACCGACAGCGTCGTGTCAGATGCGATCGCCGAGCTCGCCCGTTGGATCTGGCAATTCGCCATCCCTTGGCGCCCGGCCGCATCCAACGCACGAGCATCGAAATTGACGACTCAGGAGCAGGAGATCCTCCAACTGTTAGCGGTGGGTGCATCTGATGCGGCTATTGCCCGCCAGCTCAAGGTCTCCCAGCGCACCGTCGAGCGGCGGGTGCGGGCGATCCTGGACAGACTCAACGCCAGCACCCGTTTCCAGGCCGGGGTCCTCGCTGCCCGGGACGAGCTGCTCTGACACCCGCCCACCACCAACCGAGCAGGGCCCGAATAGGTATCGACCTCATTCGTTAGAGTTGTGCGTCTTTGAAACCCGTCAGCACCCGAAATGCCCCTGGAGCAACGTGAGCGTGACCCCCCGCCCGAGCCCGCCCCCGATTCCATCGGAGGTCGCAGCCGAGATCGCACTCGAGCAGGCTCACGTCGACCGCGTCTACCTCGAGCTGTCCAAGGCCGGTGAGCGCGCCCGACTCGTCGAGGTCGAGGGCCTCGGACGCGGCTTCAGCGACCGCGGCGGCGCGATCCGCGATGACGAGATCACCGGACTCTTCCAGCGGGACGCGCTGGTGTTCAACGCTGGTCGGCGACGCCAAGCCCTGGAGACCCAGTACGAGGGTCTCGTCTTCGGACGCCTGGACCTGACCGACGAGGTCAGGTATGTCGGCCGGCTCGGGGTGCGAGATGACGAGTACGAGCCACTCGTCATTGACTGGCGGGCACCGGCAGCATCCCCGTTCTATCGCGCAACTCCCGTCGAACCCCATGGTGTGACCCGCCGCCGGGTGCTGCGGTGCCGCGACGCTCTGGTACTGGGAGTCGAGGATGACCTGATGGTTCCCGAGGCGCCCGACGGCATGGTCGTCGTCGGTGACGGCGCGCTGATGGCCGCGCTCACTCGGTCGCGCGGCGGCCGGATGCGGGACATCGTGGCGACCATTCAGCAGCATCAGGATCAGGCAATCCGCGCCGAAGCACGCGGAGTCACCGAGATCACCGGCGGCCCCGGCACTGGTAAGACGGTCGTCGCGCTGCACCGTGCGGCCTACTTGCTGTACTCCAACCGCCGCCGTTTCGAGAACGGCGGCATCCTCGTGGTCGGTCCGTCCAGCGCCTACACGGCGTACATCGAGCGCGTACTGCCTTCCCTCGGCGAGGACAGCGTCGCGCTGCGCTCGCTCGGGGACGTCGTCGGTGGGGTAACCGCTCATCGACTCGATGACCCTGAAGCGGCCCGCATCAAGGGATCATTGTCGATCCGGCCACTCCTTGGCCGTGCCGCACGAGATCTGCCGTCTGAAGCCCCGGACATCCTGCGCGTCATGGTGATGGGTGCGCCGGTCCGCATCGAGAAGCCTGCACTGGATCGCATCCGGCGCCAAGTACTTCGCGGACACCAGCACAACACCGGCCGCAAGGCTGCCCTCGAAGCGTTGACCGAATCCGCCTGGGCACAGGTACGCAACGGCGAACGACCCGAGTTTCTCGAGAGCTTCAAAGAGCACCGTGACGTCGAGTCGTTCATGGCTCGTTGGTGGGCCCCCCTGGATGCCCGTCAGGTGCTCCTGTGGCTCGCCGACCCGGACCGGTTGCGCCGGTACGCCGAGGGGTTCATGACCGACGCAGATGCCGTAGTCCTGCGGCGTTCGGTCGCTGAGGCACTGGAGTCGGGCACCTGGTCGATTGCCGACGTGGCCCTGCTCGACGACCTCACCGCCCGTCTCGGACCCCCGCCCGAGGTCGAACGCGAGGAACGCGGCTTCTACCAGGTCGAGGAGCTGGAGGACGTCCGCGGTTACACCGAGCTCGGCACCGTCGGTTCCGGCGGAGGTGCTCGCAGCACCCGCCGGTCCGAACGACGCGGTGGCGAACCGCGCGAGCGGCTGCTCGCAGGACACATCGGTGAGGTCGATGCGTACGCGCACGTACTCATCGACGAGGCGCAGGACCTCTCGC
>JBBPZD010000237.1:0-10862 GCA_038199265.1 Actinomycetales bacterium
GATCTGTGCCGGCGAAACGCCGCGGGTGTCGGCCATCGTGGCGATCGTGGCGTCCTTCAACAGCTCGCCGCCCTGGGCGATCGGGCTCCAGGCCTCAGTGGCGATGTCGTGCAGAGCGTGGAAGTCACGCAACTCCTGCTGCGCGAGCAGCGGGTGTAGCTCGATCTGGTTGATCGCGGGGTACTCGCCGAGCTCGTCGTTGACGCGCTGCAGGTGCTCGATGTTGAAGTTGCAGACACCGGCGACCTTGATACGGCCCTCGTCGCGCAGCTTCAACAACGCCTTGAAGGTGTCGACGTAGGTGTCATGCTCCGGGGTCGGCCAGTGCACGAGGTACATGTCGGGGTCGGTGCCCAACTTCTTCGCGGACAACTCGAACGCCTTCATGGTGGCGTCGTAACCCTGGTCGTCGTTCCAGACCTTCGTCGTCAGGAAGATGTCCTCGCGCGCGACATCGGATCCGGCGAGCGCACGGCCCACACCCTCCTCATTGCCGTAGATCTTGGCAGTGTCGATCGACCGGTAACCGGTCTCCAGCGCCGTCTGGACGGGCGACGTCACGTCGCCGTCGTCGACCTGGAACACCCCGAACCCCAGCTGCGGGATGGGCGTCGTACCGGATCCAGTGCGCAGTTCGACGTTCGGGACAGAGTCATTGGTGGTTTCGGTCATAGGTTGTCTAACAAGTGGTGAGACAGAAATATGCCGCCGTCGTTCCTCCAGTGGGATCGGTCTCATCACCCGGACGAGCCGGTAACCCCCTGATCGCACTAGAGTCGCGAACCATGGCTGACGTGCAGAAGGTCCTGATCGCAAACCGAGGCGAAATCGCCGTCCGAATCGCGCGCGCGTGTAAGGACGAGGGCATCGCCTCGGTCGCGGTCTACGCCGACCCCGACCGTGATGCATTACATGTGCGAGTGGCCGACGAGGCGCACTCCCTCGGTGGCAGCGCACCGGGCGAGTCTTACCTGGTGCAGGAGAAGTTGCTGGAGATCGCCCGCACGTCCGGTGCCGACTCCGTCCACCCCGGCTACGGATTCCTCGCTGAGAACGCAGACTTCGCCCAGGCTGTCATCGACGCCGGGCTCACCTGGATCGGGCCGTCGCCGCGCGCGATCGACTCACTCGGCGACAAGGTCAAAGCTCGGCATATCGCGACGGCCGCCGGAGCCCCCCTGGTGCCCGGCACCAAAGAGCCGGTGCAGGACGCCGAGGAGATCATCGCGTTCGCCGAGGAACACGGCCTGCCGATAGCCATCAAAGCCGCTTACGGCGGCGGCGGTCGGGGGCTGAAGGTCGTACGCAGCATCGAGGAGATCCCCGACCTGTTCGAGTCTGCTGTCCGTGAGGCCGTCGCCGCGTTCGGGCGAGGGGAGTGCTTCGTCGAGCGGTTCCTGGACAAACCACGGCACGTGGAGACCCAGTGCCTCGCCGACGCACACGGGAACGTTGTGATCGTCTCCACCCGTGACTGCTCTCTCCAGCGCCGTAACCAGAAACTCGTCGAAGAAGCACCTGCACCGTTCCTCAGCGACGAGCAGCACACCGAGCTGGTGCGGGCATCCAAGGACATCCTGCGCGCTGCGAAGTATCAAGGCGCAGGAACCTGCGAGTTCCTCGTCAGCCAGGACGGTCGGATCAGCTTCCTGGAGGTCAACACGCGACTGCAGGTCGAGCACCCGGTCTCTGAAGAGGTCACTGGAATCGACCTGGTCCGTGAGCAGTTCCGCCTGGCTCGCGGCGAAGAGCTCGGTTACGACGACCCGATGCCGCACGCGCACTCCTTCGAATTCCGCATCAACGGCGAGGACGCCGGTCGCGGCTTCCTGCCCGCGCCCGGCACCGTGGCGAGATTCGAGGCGCCGAGCGGCCCGGGCGTACGCGTCGACTCCGGGGTGATGAGCGGCGACGTCATCGGCGGCGCGTTCGACTCGATGCTCGCCAAACTCATCGTCACCGGTGCGACGCGTCAACAGGCGCTGGAACGCTCCCGCCGTGCATTGGCCGAGATGGTCGTCGACGGTATGCCGACCGTGCTCCCCTTCCACCGCAAAGTGGTCAGCGACCCCGCATTCGCGCCCGAGGACGACGCGGCATTCACTATCCACACGCGGTGGATCGAGACCGAGTTCGACAACGACATCCCCGCATACGACGGCCCCGCTGCAGATGCCGCAGAATCGGCGCCGCGTCAGGAGCTCGTTATCGAGGTCGGCGGCAAGCGGGTCGCCGTTTCATTGCCGGGCGACCTGCAGCTCGGCGGCGGGGGCGGTTCTGCCGGTCGCCAGAAGGCGCCCAAGCGCACCCGCTCTGCAGGCGGAGGCGCAGCCGCGGGCGGGGACTCCCTCACTGCACCGATGCAGGGGACCATCGTCAAGGTGGTGGCCGCAGACGGCGACACCGTCGCCAAGGGTGACACCGTGCTGGTGATCGAGGCCATGAAGATGGAGCAGCCGCTCACCGCTCACAAAGACGGCACGATCAGCGCCCTGTCGGTGGAGGTCGGACAGACCGTCACCTCCGGCGCGGTGCTGGCACAGATCACCGACTGAGCAACGCCGAACGCCTGCAGCCTCAGACGAGGTTGGAGATCACCATCGTGAGGGTGTCGCGCAGGAACGTCTTGCGCTCGCGAGTGGGCATCGTGAGTGCCGACAGTGCGACGCCCTCCACGCTCGCCACGATGCTCAGCGCGCGCTTGCGGGGATCTTCCTTCTCCTCGATCCGCTGCAGCACTCCTTCGACCACCTCGACCAGGCCGTCACGCCATGCGTCCGACGTGGCCCGCAAGGACGGGGTTCGGACCGACTCCAGGTGGAGGTCGGTCATGGTGATCAACAGCGCCGGATGTCCGGACCACCGCACCACCATTTCGACAGTGGCCTCGATCGCGGCAGCTGGGTCGATGCTCGGATCAGGCAACGACTCCCCCATCCGACGCACGTCGTCGGTCAGTCGCTGCGCCACGAACCCGGTCAACGCCGTCAACAGCGCGAGACGGGTACGGAAGTACACCGAACAGGTGCCCTCGGGAAGGTCGGCGGCGCGATCGACGGCTCGGTGGGTCAGGCCTCGTAGACCGCCCTTCCCGACGACTGCGATTGCGGACTCCAGCAGGTGGGCCTGACGCGCTGCAGTGCCCTCCGGGCGCTTCTTCTTCACCACCTCGGCAGCCTCTCACGCCCAGCTGACCGACCTCGGAGCCGACCGATATTAATCGATAAAGGAACCTAGTACTACAGGTGTAGTATGACTGGTAACACTACAGAAGTAGTGTTCAACTAGTCACTGAGAGTGCGGAATCCGCCGTGAACATCATAGATATCGAGCAGTCCTTCGTCGCAACGATGATCATCGTTGCGGTGTCTCTCATCGCGTTGGTGGCCGTCCTGAGCGCTTGGGCGGTCCAGTTCTTCGCCAGCAACCGTCAGGTCCGCGTCGCCCAGCACCTACCGGTCCTCAGCTATTACCGCGGACTCGCGCTCGGCCACTGACCTTGCGGCCGGAACCTCTCGAAGTCGCTCAGATTTCGAGCGAGTGCAGCCGACGAGCAGCTTCCGCGATCGAACCCGTCATCGACGGGTAGACCGAGAACGTCGAAGCGATCTGATCGACCGTGAGCCGGTTCTGGACAGCCAGGCCGATCGGGAAGATCAGCTCCGAGGCCTGCGGTGCGACCACGACCCCGCCGATGACCACGTTGCTGCCCGGACGGACGAGTAACTTCACGAAGCCGTCTTTGATGTTGCGCATCTTCGCCCGCGCGTTGGTCGACAGCGGCAATGTCACGAGCCGGGCCTCTATCCGGCCTTCGTCGGCATCGGCCTGGGAGTACCCGACGGTGGCGATCTCGGGGTCGGTGAAGATGTTGGCGCAGACCCCGCGCAGGTTCAGCGGAGCAACAGCGTCGCCGAGCGCGTGTGCCATCGCGATCCGGCCCTGCATTGCGGCAACCGATGCCAGTGGCAGCACTCCGGTGCAGTCTCCCGCTGCGTAGACGCCGGGAGCAGAGGTGCGCGACACGCGGTCCACCACGACGTGGCCGGACTCGGTGAGCTCGACGTCGGCCTCTTCCAGACCTATGCCCTGGGTCTGCGGAATCGAGCCGATGGCCAGCAGCACGTGCGAGCCCTCGACCGTGCGACCGTCCTCCAACGTGACGATCACCCCATCCTCGGTGCGCTCCGCGCCCTTGGCACGGGAATGGTTCAGTACCTTCATTCCCCGCCGGCGGAAGACGTCCTCGATGACGGTCGCGGCATCGGCGTCTTCACCCGGCAGCACCCGGTCGCGCGATGAGACCAGCGTTACCTGAGAGCCGAGACCCAGGTAAGCGTGTGCTAATTCAGCACCGGTGACGCCAGAACCGACGACGATCAGATGTTCGGGTAGGGCCGGTAGGTCGTAGATCTCTTGCCAGGTGAGAATTCGTTCCCCGTCGGGTTGAGCCTCGGGGATAGTGCGCGGCTTGGTGCCGACGGCCAGCAGGATCACGTCGACCGTGAGTTCCTCGACCCCGTCGTCGGTCGTGATCGAGACCTTGTTCGGTCCGGTGATGCAGGCCGTGCCTCGGCACACCCGCACTCCGGCCCCTTCGATCTGGCCTCGGATGTCGTTGCTCTGCGCGTGCGCCAGGTCGATGATCCGCTCGTTGACCATGGGCAGGTTCGCCATCGCGTGCTGGTCGTCGCCGGAACCTTCGAAACCCACGCCCATCCGGCCGGCCACGGAGAAGCGGGACATGAAGTCCGAGGTGGCGATCAAAGCCTTGCTCGGTACACAATCGGTGAGCACTGCGGCACCGCCCATGCCTTGGCTCTCGATCACCGTCACGCTCGCCCCGGCGGCCGCAGCGACGAGTGCGGACTCATACCCTCCGGGTCCGCCACCGATGATGGCCACGGTCTTTTGACGACTCACGCAGCCAATCCAACCACGGCAGGCACAGCTAGCCTGCGCCTGTGACCAATCGAATCGACCTGTCAGATCCGAGCATCGATCCGTTCGAGGTCGCCACTGCCGCCGCGGCATCGATCGCCGAGGCGACAGACACTGAGAAGCACGACGTGGCCCTCGTCCTCGGTTCCGGCTGGGGACAGGCCGCCGACCTCATCGGCGAGACCCTCGCCAGCATCCCCAATACCGAGGTACCCGGCTTCGCGCCCGCCGCCGTCAGCGGGCACAGCGGCACTATGCGGTCGGTTCGGATCGGTGAATCAGGCCGCCGCGCGCTTGTGTTCGGCACCCGAACCCACTTCTACGAAGGTCGCGGGGTGCGGGCTGTCGTACACGGGGTGCGCACCGCGGCCGCCGCCGGGTGCACGACGATCGTCCTCACCAACGGCTGCGGCGGGCTGAACCCGGCATGGGCGCCGGGCACACCAGTCCTGATCTGCGACCACATCAACCTCACCGCCGCCTCACCCGTGGAAGGCGCCAACTTCATCGACCTGACCGATCTCTACTCAACGCGGCTGCGCGAGCTCGCTCGGTCCGTGGACGAAACGCTTGACGAGGGCGTCTACGCCCAGTTCCGCGGACCGCACTACGAGACCCCGGCAGAGGTGCGGATGGCAGGCATCCTCGGCGCCCAGCTCGTCGGAATGTCCACCGCTCTGGAAGCCATCGCCGCCCGTCAGGCCGGGCTGGAGGTGCTGGGCATCAGCCTGGTGACCAACGCCGCGGCAGGGTTGAGCGAGCAGGCGCTCTCGCACGCCGAGGTGCTCGAAGCGGGCCAGTCGGCATCGGCCCGCTGCGGGGCCCTGCTGGCGGACGTCGTCCGGGCGATCTGATGCCACTGGACGAGGGACTCATCGCGCGGGCGCAGGCCTGGATGGCCGACGATCCGGACCCTCAGACCCGCGCTGAACTCGACGCGGTCGTGACTGCAGCACAATCAGGCGACGTTGTTGCCGCTGCCGATCTCGCAGACCGGTTTTCCGGATTCCTGGAGTTCGGTACCGCGGGCCTGCGTGGCGCGCTCGGCGCGGGGCCGACCCGGATGAACCGGGTTGTTGTGCTGCGCACAGCGGCGGGGTTGACGTCCTATCTTCAAGATCACCTAGGCGTGCCGGACGTCACCGTGGTGATCGGATACGACGCCCGCCACAACTCCGATGTGTTCGCGCGCGACACGGCCGCCGTGGTGACCGCACTCGGTGGCAACGCCATCGTGCTCCCCCATCCGCTGCCGACCCCGGTGCTGGCTTTCGCCATTCGCGACCTGGGCGCCGATGCGGGGGTGATGGTGACGGCGAGTCACAACCCGCCACAGGACAATGGATACAAGGTCTACCTGGGCGACGGAAGCCAGATCGTCTCGCCGGCCGATACCGACATCGCTACCGCGATCGAGACCTTCTCGACCGCCTCCTCTGTTCCACAGGTCGATGACGGGTGGATCACGACCGACAACGGCATCGTGGCCGACTACCTCGACTCCGTGTGCGGCGTGGTGGCTTCCGACGGCGTGCGGAATCTGCGGATCGTCCACACCGCCCTGCACGGCGTCGGATCTCTGGTGGCCCGAGAAGCGCTGCTGCGAGCAGGATTCGACGATGTGCACTCCGTCGCTGAGCAGGCCGAACCAGATCCGGAGTTCCCGACGGTGGCATTCCCCAACCCGGAGGAACCGGGCGCTATCGATCTCGCGCTCCAGCTGGCACGCGCTGTCGACGCCGACCTGGTCATCGCCAACGACCCGGACGCCGACCGTTGCGCTGTCGCCGTGCAAGGCCCGGACGGTTGGCAGATGCTGCGCGGCGACGAGGTCGGAGCGCTCCTCGGTGCGCGCCTGCTGCAACGCGAATGGCCCGCTACCGCGGTCATGGCCAACTCGATCGTGTCCTCCCGCCTGCTTGCCGCGATGTGCGCGGCCCGCGGCGTCCGCCACGAGGAGACGCTGACCGGCTTCAAATGGATCAGCCGGGTTCCGGGCCTGGTGTACGGGTACGAGGAGGCGCTCGGTTACTGCGTCGACCCGACCCAGGTGCGCGACAAGGACGGTATCAGCGCGGCCCTGCTGATCGCTGAGTTCGCTGCTGCTGTGAAGAGCGAAGGGCGCACTCTGCTGGACACGCTTGCTGACCTCGCTGGCGCGCACGGGCACCATCTCACCGACAGCTTCTCGGTGCGGGTGGACGATCTGACGGTCATCACCGATGTGATGGACCGCTTGCGCGCAACGCCGCCGCAATCGATCGGTGGACTAGAGCTTTCGTTGATCGAGGACCTGGCGAACGGTGACGGTGGGCTACCGCCGACCGATGGGCTGCGCTACCTGTTGACCGACGGCACCCGGGTGATCGTGCGACCCAGTGGCACCGAACCCAAGCTCAAGGTCTATCTCGAAACCATCGACGCCGACGTAACCGAGGCCCGCAAACGACTGGCGGAGGTTCGCGTGGAGATGGAGCGACTGACCGCTTAGGTCAGCACGGCCAGAAGTATCAGCACAATGGCAACTGCGAGCGCAGCGACGCCCAGCCACGCCGGCTTCACCACGATGTCGCCCGTCGCTAGCGGCGAACCGCCGTGCTGCAACCGCCGGTCCTGCTCCTCGTCGATCAACACCGCTATCGCGCCCGCCGACTTCGCGCGATCGGGCGGGTTACGGAAAGCATCGGTGTCGATCTCGTGGTCGCGCGCGTTCCGGAAGGCGGTGCGCAGGCCCATCTCGCCGCCACCGAAGCCCGACATCGAACGAAGCCCGTTACGTGGCGGGCGTTGCTTGGAGATCGCCCACGAGCCGTAGCTTTTGCCACCCCTGGTGACGATCCGCAGGTTCCAGCGCGCCTGCGTCGCGTCTATTCGATCCCACGGGATCTCGACGTCCCGCACGAGATTCTGCAGTACGACGCAGTCCTGCGAAACCAGCACCCGCGGCCGAATGAACAAGGCCCAGGCAAGCACCGCGAGAGACAACGGCCAGGTCACGTCACGCACGCTCAAGCCGGAGCTGGAGAACAACCCCATCACCACCAGCAGCACGCAGAGCACCATCGTGAGGACTCCGATGACGAGCGCCTGTGTTTGACGATACGACTGCGGGGTATCTATCCCCTTGGTCGCGGCAACGGGACTGGACGGCATGCCGCAGACGGTACGCCGCCTGCGACGCGATCATTGACACTCACGGCAGCGCGCTGAAGGGAGAACGGGCTTGGAACTGACCCGTCGCGGCTTCCTCGCGGGCTCGCTCGGCACCGCAGCCGTGGCCGGCGTCGCCTCCTGCAGTTCTGATATCCATTCCGGCGTGGGTGTCGGACGAGACGGGCCCACGGCGACTGCCAAACCCGGCAGCAAGAAAGTCGGTTCACCCAAGGGCACCATCACTTTCGCGTTCTGGGGCGCCAACGACGGCGAGAAGCGCGCATACGCCCGCCTCAAGCAGGAGTTCGAGAAGGCGAACCCGGGAGCAACTGTCGCGTTCAAACTCTCGCCGTACGACGGGTACTACTCCGGTATCGACCGCGGTATCCAGGCAGGCGAAGCACCGGATGTGTTCCGCGTCGAGTTGACCACGATCGGCAAGTACAGCTCCCAGAAGGTGCTGCTGAACCTGACTCCCTACTTCACGAGCAGCGAGATCGATGCATTCGCGCCGACCGCCTGGGGCGCGGTCAGCTACAACGGTGGGGCCTACGGCGTCCCGCAACAGTTCGACACGTCCTGCGTTGCGTACAACAAGCAAGCGCTGCGGGAGGTGGGCATCAAAAGCGTGCCGGACCGTCTGGAGGATGCCTGGACCTGGGAGGAGTTCGGCAAGGTCGCGGCGACGCTGCGTTCGAAACTGCCCGACGACAAATATCCGTTCGCCTACGACTGGACCCAGGCGGGCGCGATGCGGTGGTCCTCGTTCCTCTATCAGGCGG
This sequence comes from Actinomycetales bacterium, assembly GCA_038199265.1. Taxonomy (GTDB): domain Bacteria; phylum Actinomycetota; class Actinomycetes; order Actinomycetales; family Dermatophilaceae; genus Allobranchiibius. Next base: position 8,877 of record JBBPZD010000237.1, read on the forward strand.
GTGGGCAGCTGATGAACCCCGACCGCAGCAAGAGCGTGTTGCCGAGTCCAGCAGCGGTGAGAGCAATGGACTTCACCAAGAGTTTCTTCGCCAAACGCTGGGTACCGGCCAACAACACCGTCAAGACCAGCCTCTATGCCGACAACTTCTTCCTGTCCCAGAACGTGCCGATGTGCTTCATCGGGAACTTTCTGGTGCCGGATCTGGCCGACCCGAAGAAGGGCTACAAGGGCGGCGACTGGGCAGCCACCTACCTGCCGCGTGACGAGAAATCCGCAGCCGAACTCGGTGGGAACGCCATCGTGGTGCGCGCCGGCGCCGAGAACGAAGAATTGGCGGTCGCGTTCTGCAAGTTCCTCGTGCGCGAAGACATGATGAAGTATTTCTGCGAACAGGCCACCGAGCTGCCGACCTTGAAGAGCCTTGCACCCAAAGAGCTCAACTTCGTTCAGCGCCCCGACGTCGTGGCTGTGTGCGCCGAGCAGGCCACGACCATCGGTAAAACCGTCGTGCAGGAATCGACCGTTCCCATCTACGCCCAGATCAGCACCGTCCTGCAGGACGAACTGGAGCTTGGATTTCATGGTCAGAGCACCGACAAGACGCTCAAGGGCATCGCCGAAGGGATCAATCGTGCACTCGGTGCTTAGGGGATGCCGGCGATGACCGACTCCACGAAAACGCGTCCCGGTTCCAGCGCTACGGCCGAAGCGGCCTCGACGCCGACCAGGAGAGGCGGTAGCAGGTCGACCGAACGGTTCCGTCGGGCGCTGACGTCGGGCGGCTTTCTACTGCCGAACGTCGTGCTCCTCATGCTGTTCCTCATCGTGCCCCTGGTGGGCGCGTTCATCATCAGCTTCCAGAAGCTCGGCCCACTCAGCCCCGGTCAGTTCCTTGCGTTCAACAACTACCTCGACCTGGCCCGCGACACGGTCTTCTGGCAGAGCCTGCGCAATACCCTGATCTTCACGGTGTGCACGGTGCCGGTCAGTATGGCGATCGGGTTTGCTCTGGCGCTGCTGCTGAACAGCGTGATGCCCGGGCGCGCGATCTACCGCACGATCATTTTCCTGCCGTTGGTGATCTCCGGTGTCGCGACCGGTGTTCTCGGCACGTGGATGTTCGACCAGAACAACGGTCTGATCAACAAGTTGATCGCCGAGGTGGGCCTGCCCGCGCCGCAGTGGCAAAGCGGCGGCGGGTGGGCACTGTCATCGGTGATCGTGGTGACGATCTGGCAGCGGGTCGGTTTCTCGATGCTGATCTACCTCGCCGGACTGCAGGGGATCAGCCCCGAGGTCAACGAAGCCGCGTCGATCGACGGTGCGAGCTTCTGGCAGCGGACCCGCCGGATCACCTTCCCGCTGGTGGGGCCGTCGACATTCTTTCTGCTGATCATGAACGTCATCTACTCCTTCCAGGTGTTCGACACCGTGTGGGCGATGACGCGCGGTGGGCCGGGCTACTCCACGACGATGATCGTGACCTACGCCTACCGCACCAGCTTCGACGAGCACGGGCCTCAGCAACTGGGGTACGGGGCAGCAGTCGGTGTCGTGATCTACCTGATTGCGCTGCTTTACACCGCCGTCCAGTGGCGAACGAACCGCGGCCGGGACCAGGCCGCGTGATGACTACTTCGGACGGAGGCCTGCGATGACCGCAGCCGGAGCACCGCTCAAACCCGCCGGTATCGGGCGCGACCGGTCTGCCGAACGCCGTCGCCGGGCCATGAAGCGCGGGAAATACTTCAAGCTCCGGCTGGCGCTGGCCGTCGTGGTGAGCCTGATCATGTTCTTCCCGTTGTACTGGATGCTGATCACCGCGTTCTCTCCTCAGTCGGACATGTACGCGCCGGGTATCCACCTGTGGCCCCAGCACTTCACCTGGACCAACTTCAGCACCCCCCTCAACGCACTGCCCGTGGGCCGGTGGTTCCGCAACTCGCTGACCATCACCCTCGGCGTGGTCGCGATCACCGTGACC
>JBBPZD010000238.1:0-13328 GCA_038199265.1 Actinomycetales bacterium
CTTGCCGGTTCACCAACCACGGCACCATGGTGAGTAACCGGGACAGGCGAACCGTGGCGCTCTCAGGCGTGGTCACCGCACTGCCTCCTGGGCGTCTCGAGCTGCACGCAACCGTCGCACAACGGCCTGCGCCAACTCCGGGGGATGGATCACTCGCGCGGCCGGTCCAAAGCCGGCAATCTCCTGGGCAAAGATCTCGTTATCGGCGAAGTCGATGTCCAGCTGCGACCAGAACTGGTCGACATCACCCACTGTGCGGGCTCGCCTTCGCAGCGTGTTGCCAGAGCCGATCAGTACACGCACCACAGCCGGCTGCGGTTCACGTTCGACCTCGACTCCAGCAATCATCGCCAGTGGGTCGTGATCACTGGGGACGTCGTACTCGCCGGCTTTGCCGGGCGTCGACACCCGCCCTTCGATGCGGCCCAACCGGAAGACCCTCGGGGCATCCCGGTCGATGTCGAACCCGGTGACGTACCAACGCCCGTGCCAGTTGGTCACTGCCCATGGTTGCAGGCGTCGGGAGGTGAGTTGACCATCAGGTTTGCGGTAGTCGAACGCGATCGGCCGACACGCCAGTACTGCATCCTTGACCGGCTCGAAGGCCGATTCCGTGGTTCGGACCCGCGGCTCCAAGCCGAGCACAGAGTCGGTGTCACGCTCGACATCAGCTGCTTCGAGTTTGCGCATTGCGGTGGATGCGGCGCCGGCGAGGCTCGCCTGTTGCCAGGTACGGCTCGCCAAGCCCAAAACTGCGAGCTCGTCCGGTTCGAAGACGATGTCAGGTAAGGCGTACTCGCGCCGGTCGATGCGGTACCCCGGCTCGTCGTCGAAGTAGGCGTCGAGGGGCTCGGTCCGCAGCGGGATACCGAGGTCGCGCAGCTCATCCTTGTCACGCTCGAACATCCGGTCGAAGGCCTCGAGCGAGGCAGTCTCGCCGTATTGGGGCACGGCGTCACGTATCCGTGCCTTCGACAACGGCTGCCGGGTGTAGAGCAGGCAGATCACCAGGTTGAGCAACCGCTCGGTCTTGGCTGCTGGTGACGTGGCGCTCATGCGCTGCAACGCTATCCCACACCTTCATTGATACGCACATATGTTCGCTTGCGCATGGTCTGCCAGAGTGGCGCCATGCCTGACACCTTTCCGGAGCGCGATGAGTCCTCGTCAGCGGATCGCCCCTGGGCGCCGTCCTCGGACGACACCGCATCCTGGCGAGCGACCCCGCTGCCACCGGATGCCGAGCGGATGGGCCTTTCACCGTGGGTGGCTCCGGAGCTGCAGTTCGCCAGCAATCTGCGAGCCGACCGCAAATGGCACAAGAGCATTGCGTGGATCGGACTGATCGTGGCGCTGGCCCTGGTGCTTGCCCCGATCGTCGCATTATTGGGTTGACGGCGCTCCCGGCAGAAGAGAAAACCGGACCCGGCTCCTTGCAGGAGTCAGGTCCGGTGGTCTCGTGCGGTGAGGGGGTCAGCCGATACCGAAGGCTGCACCGGCGCCAGGCCGGTTGGTGCTGACCAGGTCGACCACGAAGATCAGAGTCTCGTTCGGGCCGATGGCGCTGCCAGCACCATTGGCGCCGTATCCCATCTGCGGCGGGATGGTCAGCTTGCGACGCCCACCGGCACGCATGCCGACGATGCCTTCGTCCCAGCCGGTGATGACCTGGCCGACGCCGACCTGGAACTCCAGCGGTTCGCCCCGGTTCCAGGAGGAGTCGAATTCTTCACCCGTCGACCATGCCACGCCCACATAGTGAGCTTGGATGGTGTCGCCGGCTTCGGCCTCAGCGCCGTCACCGTCAGTGAGGTCCTCGATGATCAGGTCAGTCGGAGGCGTGTCGCCCGGGAAGTCGACCTCGGGCTTGGTGGTGGTGGAATCGAACGGCATGTCGGCCTTTCGTCAGTGTGTGTAATTCAGAATGGATCAAACGAGTTGGGTCAACCGCCGCTACCGGCTGCGCCGCCCTGCTGTTGCTGAGTGGGAGGAGGCGGCGGCGGAACGATCGCGAGAATATCGACCACGAACACGAGCGTGTCGGTGCCCTTGATGCCGACACTTGGCTGGCCTGCAGCGCCGTACCCTTCGGCAGGCGGAATGACCAGGGTCACTCGACTGCCGACCGGTTTGCCGGTCAGTCCTTTCGCGAAACCCGAGATGACTCCCGGCACCACCAGCTGGAACGTGGCCGGGTTTCCCGTCTTCGCGCTGGCGTCGAATACCTTCTTGGTCCTCCAGTTGACACCGGTGTAAGCGGCCAGGATCGCGTCGCCAGTCACCGTCGTGAGTCCCTTGCCGGTAATCAGATTCTGCGAGATCAGACTCTTTGGCGGTGCGCCTGCGGGCACCGTTACCTTCGCTTCTTTGTTGCTACCGGCTGGAACTACGACTTTCAGGCCCGCAGGTGCGGCTGCCTGGGTGCCGGTGGGCTGGGTGACCGCATCGGCAACCGCATTGATCTTGACGTAGAACAGCAACGTGTCAGTAGCACCGACCCCGAGGTTTGTGCTGCCCGCGGAACCGAAACCCTGCGACGCCGGAATGGCGACCTTCTCGACCGTACCGACCTTCTTACCGGTGATCGATTTAACCAACCCGGGTAATTGACTTGGGTCAGCCATCGGGATCGGAACGAAGCGCTGCCCGAATGTAGTGGCGACCTGCTTGCTCGTGGTGCCGTTGTATGCCACGAAGTCGACGTAGGCGATCTGTTTGGCACCGACTGCGGGGCCGGAGCCTTCAGTGAGCACCTGCGTCTCGGTCTGCGCTCCAGCCTTGAATCCGCCCTTGGGAATCGTCAGCGTCGGCTTCTTGGCGTTTGTCGTATTGACCTTGATGTCTTTCAGGGACACCGCCGAGTCGGACTTCGAGCCGCTCCCGCAAGCGGTCAGGAGCATAAGCGGGACGGCAGTGATGCTGAGCAGGCGAACGGCAGTACTGCGCACGGAGCAAACCTCATAGGTCGGGTGTGGGAGACACGTCACCATAACCGAGGGTTCTGTGCCATTTCGTCAACGCTCACATGCCGTCGATCAACCGCTGCACCCGTGGGTCTTCACAGGAGAAAGGGTCCTTGACGAGGACGGTGCGCTGCGCCTGGTCGTTCAGTTTCAGGTGCACCCAGTCCACCGTGAAGTCGCGACGATGTTCCTGGGCAGAGCGGATGAAGTCGCCGCGCAACTTTGCTCGGGTTGTCTGAGGCGGGCGAGTCTTGGCAGCGAAAACCTCTGGGTCGGTGCAGATGCGAGCAATCCTGCCCCGGCGCTGCAACACGTAGAACAGCCCCCTGCGCCGGTTGATGTCGTGGTAGGCGAGGTCGATCTGTTGCATCCGGGGGTCCTGCAGGGCCAACCCGTTCTTTGCTGCGACCTGATCCAGCAACCGATGTTTGATCACCCAGTCGATCTCGGTGTCGACCATCGACAGATTGTCGGTCTCGACCGCAGTGATGGTCCGCTGCCACAGGTCCAGCACCTGCTTGGTGACCGGGTCGTGGATGCCTTCCTTCTCTGCGAAGGCCTTCACACGCTCGAAGTACTCGGTCTGCATCTGCAGCGCCGACATCTCTTTACCGTTCGCGAGACGTACCGGTGTCCGACCGGTGATGTCGTGACTGATCTCGCGGATAGCCCGAATGGGGTTCTCCAGCGTCATATCGCGAATCGGTGCACCGGCTTCGATCATCCGCAACACCAGATGAGCTGAACCCAACTTGAGTAGCGTGGTCGTCTCGCTCATGTTGCTGTCGCCGACGATCACGTGCAGGCGCCGGTACCGCTCGGCATCCGCGTGTGGCTCATCGCGCGTGTTGATGATGGGACGTGACCGGGTGGTTGCGCTGCTGACGCCCTCCCAGATGTGGTCGGCGCGCTGGCTGACGCAGTAGGTGGGGATGTGGCCGAGCATCGAGATCTTGCCGGCGCCGCAGATGAGCTGACGGCTGACGAGGAACGGGATCAGCACATCCGACACAGCCTGGAACTCGCCCTGACGACCGATCAGAAAATTTTCGTGGCAACCATAGGAGTTGCCCGCAGAGTCGGTGTTGTTCTTGAAAACGTAGATCTGACCCTCAACGCCCTCGTCGGCCAGTCGTATCTGGGCCTCCTCCACAAGGCCCTCGATAATCCGTTCGCCGGCCTTGTCGTGGATGACCGCTTCGCGAATGTCGTCACACTCGGGCGTGGCATATTCCGGGTGGCTGCCGACATCGAGATACAGGCGAGACCCGTTGGGCAAGAAGACGTTCGAAGACCTACCCCACGAGACCACCTTGCGGAAGAGGTACCGCGCGACTTCGTCGGGCGAGAGCCGCCGTTGGCCTGCCGAGGTGCAGGTGACGCCGTACTCGTTCTCGATGCCGAAGATGCGTCGCTCCATGCACCTGACCATAGACGCGCACCTCGAGCGCGTGAGCGGCTGTGGTCCCCTGGGGCGATGGCGAACCAGACGCGGGCGTCGTGCTGCGCGCAAACTTCGGCAGCTCTGGAAACGTCCCCGCGTGATGCACCGGTGCAACACTGGCCCGGTGCGACAGGCCGAGGGAGTCTCCGACGCCCGGGCCGCCATGCGCGCGCTCGGGGAAGTTGCTGACTCCTCTCACGTCCCGGCCCGGCAGAAGTACTTCAAAACCGGTGTCGGGGAGTATGGCGACGGGGATGTGTTCATCGGCGTGCGGACGCCGATGGTGCGCCAAGTCGCCCGGAAGGCGTCAGGGCTCTCGCTGGTCGAGCTCGACAAGCTGTTGGACTCCGTCGTGCACGAACACCGGCAATTGGCAGTGTTCGTGCTGAATGACGCTTTCGCGACTGCGTCCGCCGGGCGTACGCACGATGAGCAGGCACGGGCGACGTTCGTCGCCTTCTACCTGTCTGCGCTGAGCCGTGGCCGAATCGACAATTGGGACCTGGTCGATGCATCTGCTGAGTTCGTACTCGGCGAATACCTGGTCGACCGAGACCACGATCTGCTGACGGACCTTGCCGGCTCCACGATGTTGTGGGAACGACGGGTTGCCATCCTCGCATCGTTCGCGTTCATCAAACGTGGCGATGCCGCAACGACGATCCGACTGGCCGAGCAACTGCTGAATGACCACGAGGTGCTGATCCACCGAGCAGTGGGTTGGATGTTGCGAGAAGTAGGAAAACGCGTCGACCGAGAGCTGCTTTGCGCCTTCTTGGAAGAGCACGCCGCCCGAATGCCCCGCACCATGTTGTCCTACGCCGTCGCGCATCTCGATCAGCCCGAACGCAATCACTACCGATCCTTGCGGTGACCGAGCAATACTTCACCCTCCGCCGGTGAGTGTCTCGTGGGAGCCGGCCCCCGGGTCGTCGACGGGGGGCACGTCGTCGGTCGGGTCGTCGGGACTGAGCAGCGCGTCCAGCAATGGACCCGCCAGTCGTCGGAACGCTCTTCGGTCGCGGTGCCTGTCCAGAACGGCGATCTCGAGTTGTTCACCTGTCAGCTCACGCAGTGCGCCCTGTGGGTCTGGTGACAGCGCCTCGACGGCGAGTCTCAGTGCTTGCCCCAGGTCGAGACCCGGTTGCCAACGTTCGTCGAGCAGTTCGGTGATCCGGTCAGAGGCCCCGCCCATGGCGATGAATCCGTATTCATCAGCAACCGAACCGTCATAGGTCAACCTGTAAATTTGGTCCTCATCAGCGACCGTCCCGACCTGCGCCACCACGATCTCCACCTCGTAGGGCTTGGACTCTTGGGTGAACACGCTGCCGAGTGTCTGTGCGTAGGCATTAGCGAGACCGCGCGCGGTGACGTCGATGCGGTCGTAGGAGTAGCCACGCAGGTCTGCATAGCGGATTCCGGCGACCCGAAGGTTCTCGAACTCGTTGTACTTTCCGACTGCAGCGAAAGCTATCCGGTCATAGATTTCGGAGACTTTGTGCAGGGCACGGCTCGGATTCTCGGCGACCAAGGCGATTCCGCCTTCGTACCCCAGAACGATCACCGATCGGCCTCGTGCGATTCCCTTGCGGGCGAAGTCCGCACGGTCTTTCATCAGCTGCTCGGGTGAGACGTAGAACGGCATGCTCATCGCGGGTCGGCCTCCTGACGGCGGTCTTGCACAACGGCGGTGACGACCTGCTCCAACTGTTGCGGTCCGGCGAACCGCGCCCCTTCGACATCCAGGAGGGCGACGGTCGGCCAGATGCGGCGGCCGAGGTCGGGGCCTCCGGTCGCGGAATCATCGTCGGCGGCGTCGTAGAGCGCTTCGACGGCCACCCGCACCGCTTCACCGCTGTCCATACCCCGGCGCCACAACTTCTTCAGTGCACCGCGCGCAAACAACGATCCTGAGCCGACACTGTGGTGGTCGGATTCTTCGTAGCACCCGCCGGTCACGTCGTAGGAGAAGATCCGCCCCTTGTTCGCGGCAAGGTCGTAACCGGCGAAGAGCGGTACAGCAGAGAGCCCCTGCATCGCCATGCCCAGGTTGCCTCTGATCATGGTGGCGAGCCGGTTCGCTTTGCCTTCGAGCGACAGCAGGGTTCCCTCGATCTTCTCGTAGTGCTCCAGTTCGACCTGGAAGAGCCGTACCAGTTCGATCGCGATCCCTGCCGTGCCGGCGATGCCGGCGGCGGAGTACTCGTCGGTCGTGAATACCTTCTGCATCGTGTGATTGGCAATGAGGTTGCCCATCGTGGCGCGCCGGTCACCGGCGAGCAGGACCCCACCGGAGTAGGCGACGGCGAGGATCGTGGTTCCGTGCGGCGCATCGATCGCGACCCCGCTGGGCGCTGCTCGCCTTCCCGGAATCAGGTCTGGTGCCTGAACACCGACGAAATCAGTGAAGGAAGCTGACCCGGCCGCTAGGAAGGCCGCCGGTAGCCGACCTCCGAACTCGTTGCCAGCGGTCACTGGCCACCCTTCTGGACGAATCCACGTACGAATTCTTCTGCGTTGCTCTCCAAGACACCGTCGATCTCGGCGAGCATGCTGTCGGTGTCGTCGTCCAGCTCCTGCTTGCTGGTCTGAGCAGCCGGTGCCACCGGCTCCGGGGCTTCACCCTCGGGGTTCCCGTCACGACGCTGTGAGCTTTTGTGTTCCTGGCCTGCCATGATGACTCGCTTTCGCTGAAGACGCTTTCGCCCACCCTAATCGGCGGTGGCGGCCTAACCCCGGCGCATCGGCGAAGAGGAACGACGCCGGGGTCCCAGAGGTGTCAGTGGACGGCTAGGGCGCGCAACAGTTCCTCGACGCTGCCCGCACTTTCCATCAGCTCACCGACGTGTGCCCGGGTGCCGCGTTCGGGTTCCATCATCGGAACGCGTTGCAGACTCGCGCTACCGGGCACCTCGAAGATCACCGAGTCCCAGGACGCCGAAACCACCTGCTCGGGAAAACGCGATAGGCACCGCCCTCGGAAATAGGCGCGGGTGTCGTGCGGCGGTTCGGCTACTGCGCTGCGAACTTCCTCCTCGGAGACCAGCATGTCGAAACGGCCCCCCGCCGACATCCGGTTGAAGATTCCCTTGTCTGCCCGTACGTCGGACCACTGGATGTCGATCGCCCGCAGTCGCGGATCAGCCCAGCTCAACCCGTCACGCGCGCGAAAGCCTTCCATCGCGGCCAACTTCGCGACCCAGTCAACCTGACGGGCGCAGCTCATCGGGTCGCGTTCCAGGCCGGTGAGCACCTGCTCCCACAGCGCCATGACCTGCACAGTGTCATCGTCGAGGTCGTCCCCCCGGGTGCGATGCAGCCAGTTCGCGACCATCTCCTGGTAGACCCGTAGCAGCTCGAGGGCAGTCATGCCCGTGCCGTCCGCGAGCGTGACCCGGGTACGCAGAGTGGTGTCGTGCGAGATATCGCGCAAGGTGCTGACGGGGTGCTGCAACGTCAGGTCACGCGTCATCGCGCCTGCTTCGATCAATCCCAGCACGAGGCTGGTGGTGCCCATCTTCAGCACGTTTGCAGTGTCGCAGTGGTTGGCGTCCCCGAGGATCACGTGCAGTCGCCGGTACCGGTCGGCCAACGCATGCGGTTCGTCGCGGGTGTTGATGATCGGTCGCTTGAGGGTTGTTTCCAGGCCGACTTCCACTTCGAAGAAGTCCGCGCGCTGCGACAACTGGAACCCCGGCTTGTGGGACTCGGTACCGATCCCCACCCGTCCAGAACCGCACATCACCTGCCGGACGACGAAAAACGGGATCAGGTGTTTGACGATGTCGGTGAACGGGGTCGATCTGTTCATCAGGTAGTTCTCGTGGGTGCCGTAGGACGCACCTTTGCCGTCGGTGTTGTTCTTGTACAGGTTCAGGCCTGTAGCGCCGGCGGGACTGAGCAGGTCAACCGCTTCGCGCATCACCAACTCCCCGGCGCGATCCCAGATGACCGCAGCGCGCGGCGACGTCACCTCTGGCGAGGAGTACTCGGGGTGCGCGTGGTCGACGTACAGCCGCGCACCGTTGGTCAAGACGACGTTGGCGAGTGTGGGGTCCTGCTCATCGGTGAGTTGGCTCGGATCCGCCGTCCGCCGGGACATGTCGAATCCCCTTGCGTCGCGCAGCGGGGCCTCGTCCTCATAATCCCAACTGGCGCGAGCTGAGCGAATGCCGTGCCGGGTCGCATAGGCCGTCACGACCGCACCCGACAGGTTCATCGGGTTGGCATTCGGATCACCCGGCACCGAGATGCCGTATTCGGTTTCGATACCCATCACCCTGCGCACAGTCATGACCCGACAGTAGCCAGGGGTGGGCGCGAGGGAGACTGTCGGCATGACCACACCGCCGGCCGATCGCCACCGAACACCTGCGTTGACAGCGCGATGGTCCACCTCGAAAGGGATGCCGCTGCGGACCCGGCTGCTCGGTGTGGGCCTGGCGCTGAATCAGCGCACTCCTCTCGCCGACTTGAGCAGCGCGGAGTTGGACAAGCGCCGAGCGCTGACTCCTGCGGCCAAACCGCCTATAACTTGGGTTACCGGCGCGATCTCACCGCAGGTTTCGATCTCGACGAAGAGCGTGCCTACGCGCGGCGGTCGATCCATTCCAGTGCGTGTGCTGCGCACGTCTGACGGCTCCGACAGCTCAGGTCGGGTGCTGATCTGGCTGCATGGTGGCGGATGGACGCTCGGGCGACCCCGCGACTTCGACTCGTTACTGAGTTTCATCGTGGCCGAGACGGGCTGCGTGGCATTTGCTCCTGACTACCGGCTGGCTCCTGAGCACAAGGCCCCGGCAGCCGTTCACGACGCGATCGACACGTTGGACTGGCTCGCTCGAGGCGGCGCTGCTGCGCTGACAGGCGACGAACCGCGAATCGCCGTAGGTGGCGACAGTGCCGGCGGAAACCTCGCGGCGCTCGCTGCACTGCACGCGCGAGACAACGACCTGCCGTTGTCGGGACAGTTGCTCAGTTACCCGGCGACGGAGTTGGACGCCACGCGGCCATACCGAAACGCGCCGATGCTCAGCGGGCCTGATATGGATGCGTTCGAGCACTTCTACCTCGGCGACTCAGGACTGGATGGAAGCGAGGCCGAGGTCTCCCCCGGAAATGCTACCGACCACACGGGTGTTGCGCCGGCGCTGGTGCAGACAGCCGAGCTGGACCCATTGCGTCCCGAAGGTGCCCGCTACGCCGAGCTCCTCGAACAGGCCGGCGTCAGCATCCGCTACACCTGCTACCGCGGTGCGCCGCATGGTTTTCTGAGCATGCCGGGGGCGACCCACATCGGGTACCAAGCCAGGTGGGAACTTGTCGACACCCTCCAAAGATGGTGGCGCTGAGCGGTTTCGGACAAATCCACGAAACGTACTCAGCCACTTTGGATTTCGGAGCTACCCATGGGTTCGACTTCGCCGTACGCAGGTTAAGATGTAGCTAGCTGGAAGGACGGTCGACTCGGTTGGGGTCACGCGCCCCATGCGACACGTTCTTCCGCCTGAAGAGGTGGTCGGTATGGCTGTTGTAGGTCTCTTACTGGTTCTGGCCGGCCTGGTCCTGCTGGTAATCGAGGCACATGTCACTGCCTTCGGAGCGTTCGGCACAGCCGGCGTGGTGGCTTCGGCTACCGGAGTCGGGTTGATAATCGCGAAAGCGGGTGCACCTGTGGCCATTGCAATCTCGGTAACCGTCGCGCTCGCGATCCTCGGAGCAGTCGTTCTCCTGGTGATCGGACGTAAGGTGCTGGATTCACGTCGACAGGAAGTGAAGTCGGGCCCAGAACGGCTCGTCGGCATTCACGCTGTCGTGCGGGACTGGTCCGAAGAGCAGGGCTGGGTCGCCGCCGATGGGGCGCTTTGGAGCGCGAACACAAGCTTTGGCTGGGAAGATCCGCCCCCGAACCCCGGTGACGTGGTCATCGTCAACCAACTCGACGGACTGACACTGTCAATCCGTCGGCCACATGCATGGGAGATGGAGCCGGTATGGAAACCGTCGGAATTGTCGTTGTAGTAGTCCTTCTGGCGATCTTTGCGCTACTTGGATCAGCAGTTCGCGTGTTGCGCGAGTACGAGCGCGGCGTGGTGTTCCGCCTGGGACGCCTGATCGAGCTCAAAGATCCAGGTTTGGTCTTGCTGATCCCGATCGTGGACAAGATGGTCCGCGTCGGAATGCGAACCGTCACCCTCAACGTGCCAGCGCAGGACGTCATCACCCGGGACAACGTCCCGGTACGTGTCAACGCTGTCACCTACTTCAGGGTGGTGGACGCCAACCGGTCGATCGTCGAGGTGGAAAACTACCTGGCTGCGACCAGTCAGATCGCCCAGACATCGCTACGCGCCGTCCTCGGTAAGGCCGAACTGGACACGCTGCTGTCTGAGCGGGAGCGTCTGAACGCCGACCTGCAGCAGGTCATCGACCAGCAGACAGAGCCGTGGGGCATCAAGGTCCTGATCGTCGAGATCAAGGACGTTGAGATCCCCGGCAGCATGCAGCGCGCTATCGCCCGCCAGGCCGAGGCCGAGCGCGAACGTCGCGCGAAGGTCATCAACGCCGAGGGTGAGTTCCAGGCATCGGCGAAACTGGCCGAGGCCGCTGAGGTCATGAGCACCAACCCGGCCACGTTACAGCTGCGTTACCTGCAGACCTTGCTGGAAATTGGGAGCAACAACAGCAATTCCGTTGTGATTCCGCTGCCCATCGACCTCATCCAGGGCGTCATGAGCAACTTCAGGCCCAGCCCTGAGGTGTCGAGCAAGGTGGAAGAGGCCAAGAAGGCTGCAGACGCCGTTTTGCGTGACTCGGATGTCGAAGGTGAGAAGCAGAGGTCAGAGGCGATTGCTGCACGACTTCCTGTTTCGGCGGACGATTCCCCCGAACTGCACGAGGTTGATGGAATGCTTCCCGAGGAGATGGCCAGCCCCAGCTGACACCTCTCAAGCAGTTGTCCGACGTCGTACTCCGTGCCTCAAGGCACGGAGTACGACGTCGTTTTGGCGTCCATCCGTGGTGTTGTCCCCGATGCCATCACCGCTGTGCCAGGTGGCCCCGATGTACTGTCCAGTGAGCGGAAGCGGCCCCCCCCCCGCTCGCCTGGGCGGCTGAGACAGTCACGCGACGATCCGACCACCTCACAGCAGGTCCTCGGCGATGATCGCGCGTCGTGATCGCTGCGGTTGTCGAACTTCCTAGCCGGCGAGTGAGCCGCCGAAGATCTGCCATGCCAGCAGGGACTTCGCGATCAGGCTGAGTACGAGGTACACCTTCTCCCCGTACGCGTAGTCCTTCCACTTACCGATCCCCCGGTACTGCAACCACTGGTTGACCGCGAAGGTGAAGAAAGCGATGAGCAACGAGACATAAATACCGATGACGAATCCGGGAACGGTCTTGGATCCGATCAGGTTGACGCTGATCGCGATCCACGGTGCAATTCCGGCGAGGGTGCCGAACCAGAACGGCAGCATCGTTGTCTCGGTGCGGCCGGGCGGGTTCATCCGCTCTTGTAGCCACCCGAAGAGGATCATCGCGACGTTGGCACCGATCACTGCGATCACCGTCGAGATGCCGGTAAGGCCGAAGTAGAAGCCGATCAGGACGAGCATGACGGTTGAGCTGACTGAGTACTCGACCCACCGGAACCGGTTGATGCCAGTGCGCAGATCGGATTCGTAGAGGGAACGACCGACGGTGGCGGTGATCAGGTGGTCGGCGGCTGCAAGAAACAGGAACAGCGCGATCATCGGCCCGACTGGGACATCGAACAGCGAGCTGGGGGCATTCGGCGTAGTGCCGGGAGGTCCCGCGGGGTAGGACGAAGTGACGGTGATCGAGAAGCTGGTGGCAAGCACCAGCACCCCCGCGGCCTGAGCCGCGTGCAAGATCGCAAGGGCGATGTTCCACTTGCGCAAGCCCCTCAGCCGCTCGGTGGTGACACCAGTTGCTTCGGTTGTTCCTGTCGATGCGTGCGCTTGGCTACTCACGTGGGCCTTCTTGATCGGGGTATCGGAACTACGTTGGGCCAGAACGGCGTGCCCATCGTCACAGATCTGCCATCTAATTGCCGAACCAGATCATCAGGCCGCGTTGGTCAGGGTTGTTTTTCCACCGGACCACCAGGGGGTGACGTGGAAGTTGCGGACACTCGTGGTTCAGGTACGCGAGTGTCTGCGCTTTCGGGTACCCGCCTGCACGAAGTTGCGGACACTCGTGGTTCGGGTGGGCCCATGGGCTGCGATCCTCGCCCCGACGTCGGGGCGAACGAGCGGTCTGACAACAACCGCCTAGGCTCGGGGCATGACCGATCCGTCTCTTGCGTCGCGCACATCACGACCGGTCGTTCCGGTGTGGTCTGCCGCTGTTCTGGACGCGGCGCTCATCGTGCTCTTCGCGGTGATCGGGCGGGCATCTCACTCCGAGTCGAATCCAGTTCTGGATTCGCTGAGCGTCGCCTGGCCCTTCCTCGTCGGAGCCGCCATCGGCTGGCTCCTCGTGCTCGGGCCATTGGGCCGCCGCCCCAGCACCGTGACAGGCGGCGTTCCCATCTGGCTGTTTGCAGTCGTCCTCGGAATGGCACTGCGGGTGCTCACCGATCGCGGTATCGCCTTCAGCTTCATCGTGGTCGCAACGCTCGTGCTGGCAGCATTTCTGCTCGGCTGGCGCACTTCCGCCGCTTTCTGGCAACGACGTCGGACCACGTAGCAGGACAGCCAAGCTCGGCTATCGGCAGCAGCGCTCAGAGGTACTGGCCGGTGTTGGCGATCGAGTCGATCGATTTACCCGGCTGGATGCCGTTCTTGCCGTCGATGAGCGTGCGGATGTAGACGATCCGCTCTCCCTTCTTGCCGGAGATACGGGCCCAGTCGTCCGGGTTGGTCGTGTTGGGCAGGTCCTCGTTCTCCTTGAAC
>JBBPZD010000239.1:0-4159 GCA_038199265.1 Actinomycetales bacterium
ATCCCGGGCTGGCTACCGGAATCGGACCGGTCAACCGCCGATCCAGCGTGACCTCCACGGCTGCGGCCAGATCGTCGATATGACAGAACTGCCAGGTGGGACACCCGCCCGCTACCCGCAGCAACCGAGGTGCCGCAAAATGGCGAGTAGTGAGGGTGTCGACGCCGCCGACCACCACCGCCGGACGCAGCACCGCGATCTGCACGCCCGGGTAGGCCGGCCCGACCTCGGCCAGTGCGCGCTCGACGGCCACCAGATCGGCGACCAGGCCGTCGTTGCCGCGGGCGTGCAGTGCAGAGTCGGCGGGCAGCGGTATGGGGTTGGTCGGCAGCGCGCCGTAGACCTGGGCAGAGCTGACAACGACCAGGTGGCGCACGGACCCAGCCGCGCAGGCGAGCACGAGGGTGCGGATCTCGCTCACCATTCGGGTCCGTCGTTCCACGGGGTCCTCGCCTTGGTCATGCACAAGATCGGTAGGCGTGATCACGTGCACGAGTGCGTTCGCACCCTTCAATTGCGGGCCGATGAGAGGGCTGGCCAGGTTCTGCTCGAGCCCTTCGACGTGACCGCCGCGATCGACCCACCGCTGCCCCACGGCGGCGGCGATCGGCCCCGAGGATCGCGTCAGAGCGAGGGACGCAACACTGCGCCCTGCGCGAACACGCCGACTTGTGGAACTCATTGCCCGCCCGTCGTGGTTACCTGGAGACAAGGCATCATCGCACCGTCTACGCCTGCCAAGGAGTTCCCCGTGAGTGACAACCCGATCGGTAAGCCCGACGAACCGAACGAGCCGGACCTCGGTGAGTTGTTGCGTTCGCTCATGTCCGGCGAAGGCTTGGCCGGGAACCCGCAGTTCGCGGACGCTTTGAAGAGCATGGGTATCGACAAGCTCGACCCCGCCATGATGGGCATGCTGCAGGCTCAGATGCAGGCCATGATGTCCGGTCCTGCCGATGGCGGGTTCGACATCACGATGGCCACTGACATTGCGCGCAAACATGTTTCGAGCTCGGGCGACCAGTCGGTCTCGTCCAGGACGAAGTCCGACACAGCGGAGATCGTGGCTGTCGCGAACCTGTGGCTGGATGACGTCACCGACTTCGCCGCCGCTGGCCCTGGAGTCGCGTGGAGTCGCGCGGAATGGGTGGAGAACACCATGCCGATGTGGCGCCGACTGGTCGAACCGGTCGCCGCTGGAGTCGGCAACGCCGTTCAGAAGGCGATGCGCGAACAACTCGGGCAACTGGGTGACGGCGCTGCCGAGCAGCTTGGTCTGCCTGCAGGCATGAATCCCGCAGCGATGATGGGCCAGATCGAACCGATGATGGCGCGGATGAGCAACGCCATGTTCGCGATGCAGGTCGGGCAGGCCGTCGGCGCTCTCGCCGGCGACCTGGTCAGCGGCGCCGAAATCGGCATCCCCTTGCTCGAGGGCGACAAGATCGTCTTGCTACCGACCAACGTCGCGGCATTCGCCGAAGGCCAGAGCAGCGACGCCGGCGAGGTTCACCTGTATGTAGCGCTGCGTGAAGCCGCGCGGATGCGCTTGTTCAAGTCCGTCCCGTGGCTCTCGCCTGCGCTGATCGCCGCCGTGCAGAGCTACGCCGCCGACATCAGCATCGACACCGAAGGTATCGAACGGTCGCTGCGCGACATCGACCCGACCAACCCCGAAGCGATGCAGACTGCGCTGCAGGGCTCGATGTTCACCCCAGAGCCCTGCGAGGCCCAGCGTCGCGCTCTCGCGCACTTGGAGACGCTGCTGGCCCTCGTCGAGGGTTGGGTCGACGTGGTCACCGACCGCGCTGCGCAAGGTCACCTTCCGAACGCTTCGGCGTTGTCTGAGGCGGTCCGTCGTCGCCGGGCGACCGGAGGCCCCGCCCAGCGCGCCTTTTCTTCCTTGGTGGGCCTGGATCTTCGTCCGCGCCGGTTGCGTGATGCTGCCGCGCTCTTCAACGCCCTCGAAGACGCGTCCGGTGCGGACGCGCGCGATGCCGCCTGGAAACACCCGGACTTCGCGCCCAACGCCGCCGACCTGGACGACCCGCAGGCCTACGTCGCACGCTCGACCGGTTCCCAGCAAGCGGCTCCGCGAGACGACGTCGATGCTGCCCTCGATGCATTGCTGGCACAGGGCGAAGCCGAGTGGGAAGGCGAGAAGGGCCCTGCAGCCGATGGAGAGTCCGGCGGTCTCGGCTTCCGCGGCCAGGCCCCGCCGACGGGCGCGAAAGACTCCCCCGACAAGGACCAGCAGACCGGTACCGACGACGACGGTGCCGAGCCGACCGACCGGTGATCGCCGACGCCCCTGGCGAGTGGCTCGCCAAAGAGCCACTCGCTCTGGATGCCCGTGCCGTGTTGCTTCGCTATGAGTCCGAGGACCGGGCGCAAACGCAGCTGCGCGGGCAATTTCTCGCAACCCTCGAAGCCGACGCTGGGGCGATGTGGCGCGACGGCCCGCCCGGCCATTTCACTGCGAGTGCGTTCGTCTTCGACGCCGACCTGGACAAGGTCTGCCTTGTGCTGCACAAGAAGGCAGGCCTGTGGCTCCAACCCGGCGGCCACTTCGAGGGGGTGGACCAGACCGTCGCATCAGCGGCGCTGCGTGAAGCGACAGAGGAGACCGGTCTGCCCGGCCTGATCGCCGGAACTGAGCTGGTCGATCTGAGTCATCACGCACTGAACTCGATGTTCGGCCGGTGTCGGACCCACCTCGATCTGCGGTTCGCGTTCATCGATCCGTCGGGCGAGGCACCCCAGGTGTCGGATGAATCCGACGACGTGCGCTGGTGGCCGGTCGAGGCGCTACCCGACCACACCGACGACGCGCTGCGCCGCACGATCCCGGCCGTGCGGGATCGCTTTCAGTTATGGAAGCCGTCCGCAGTCAGATAGCAGCTATTGCGCGGTGTCGTGGGTTGCTGGAGATACCGAGGGTTACGACGGACCTGGGCAGGTCGGTCAAAGGGCCGGCGTCCGAGTCGCTCCAGCGCCTCGGCGTCAGATGACGAAGCCAGCGCGTTACCCGCCCCCGCTAATCGTTGTCGGCGGTGATGTCCGCTTCGTCGTCGGCGGGTAGGCCTGCGCCGAACGCGACGCCGTCCAGGAATACCTTGGCTTCGGCCAGTCGCTCGTAGCCACCCAGCAGGTCCCAGAACGCCCGGCTGTGATCGGGCTGCAGCAGGTGCGCCAGTTCGTGCAACAGCACGTAGTCGATGACCCAGTCGGGCATACCGATCAGCCGGGACGACACCCGGATCGTGCCGCGGCTGGGTGTGCACGAACCCCATCGGGTGCGCTGGTTGGTGACCCACCGCACCGACGAAGGTTTCGCGAGTCCGCCGAGGTAGCGCCGCGAGAGACGCCCCGCGCGACCGCTCAGATCGTCCTGTCCAGCCGCCGTCCGGCGTGCAGCCGATCGTTGCACCTTGGTGACCATGTCCGACACCAGGCGCGCTTCTTCGCCCGCGGGAAGATGGGCAGGCACCAGGACGACGATCCGGCCCCCTTCGCGGTACGCAGACACAGTGCGACGGCGCCGCGAAGAGCGGCGGATCTCGACCTCCGGCTTATCCACCATCGGCTGTCCGGCGTGGCCACCAGGAGCGAGCTGCACATCGAACGCGGGAAACGTCATGACGTAAATCTAGGCGGCACCTGCGACATCACCATCACCCGTATCGGCGGCTGTGGAAAACAACCACTGCATTTCGCCGACCCTGCCAAGGTGTGGACTTCGTCCAGCCGAGGAGTACCACATGACCCCTTTCACCGTTCCGTTGCGAGCGCACCTGCGCGACAGGGGCGAGGTCCACCTCGGCCTCGGCGGTGCACGCGAAAGCATCGTGAGCGGACTCAGCGAAGCCGAGACCCGCGCTGTATTGGCACTGGGGCCGATGACCGCCCAGCAGTGGGGCAGCGCCCACATAGCCCGACCACCGTCGACCCGATGGCCCAGCGTGGTGGCCCTGCTCGGCGAGGCAGCAGCAAGCGTCAGCGCTCCCGATCAAGCCGTGGGCGCAGTACAGGTCGCGGGCACCGGAGAAGTCTGCGACTCGGTGCGCGAAATGTTGAACGCAATGGGTGCCGCTCCCCCCACGGCGGCAACGACGCTCGCGGTCCTGATTGCCGCTGAACGGGTGCCCGCTGCAGCCGG
>JBBPZD010000240.1:0-8626 GCA_038199265.1 Actinomycetales bacterium
ATCTTCGCCCAGCACGCGAAGTCCAAAGAGGGCAAGGCCCAGGTTGAACTGGCCCAACTGCAGTACCTGCTGCCGCGTCTTCGCGGTTGGGGTGACTCGATGTCCCGGCAGGCCGGTGGCCAGGCGGCAGCCGGCCAGGGCATGGGTTCGCGTGGCCCTGGTGAGACGAAGATCGAGCTGGACCGCCGTCGCATCAACACCCGCATCGCCAAGCTCAAACGCGAGCTGACCGGGATGAAGACGATGCGCGACACCAAGCGTTCTTCCCGTCGCAACAACCAGGTGTTGTCGGTCGCGATCGCGGGCTACACGAACGCCGGTAAGTCTTCGATCCTGAACCGCCTCACCGGCGCTGGTGTCCTCGTACAGAACCAGCTGTTCGCCACCCTCGATCCCACCGTCCGTCGCTCAGAGACAGCAGATGGCCGCCTCTACACGCTTGCCGACACCGTCGGTTTCGTCAGCAACCTGCCGCACCAGCTGATCGAGGCGTTCCGCTCGACGCTCGAGGAGGTCGCCGACTCCGACCTCCTGCTGCATGTCGTCGACGGATCCCACCCGGACCCGGAGGGCCAGATCACGGCGGTACGGACGGTACTGGCGGACGTCGGCGCGACCGACGTGCGGGAGGTCATCGTGATCAACAAGGCCGACCTGGCCGACCCAGAGGTCATCGACCGCATCCGCCGGGCGGAGAAGCACAGCATCGTCGTCTCAGCCCGCACCGGTGCAGGCTTCGATGAGCTGAAGGCGCTGATAGACGAGGAACTACCCAAGCCCGAGATCCGGGTCGACGTGCTGTTGCCCTACGACCGCGGCGACCTGCTCAGCCGCATCCACGACGAAGGTGAGGTCCTGGCGACCGAACACCTCGAAGACGGCACGCTCATCCGCGCGAAGGTGACGGCCGCACTCGATGGCGAATTAGCAGCGTTCGCCCGCTGACGGCGTTCGCCCCGCGGCTCTGACAGAGTGGCGGGAGTGAGCGCCGAACACGACCGACTGGCCGCATCGAACCACGACCTGTCGCCGTGGCGCCTCTGGGGCCCTTACGTCAGCGCGCGCCAGTGGGGAACAGTCCGCGAGGACTACTCCGCCGACGGGAACGCCTGGGACTACCTACCGTTCGACCATGCGCACCGTCGTGCGTACCGGTGGGGCGAGGACGGGTTGGCCGGGTTGTCCGACCGGTTCGGGTTCTTCAACCTCGGGGTGGCGCTGTGGAACGGCCAGGACGACCGTCTCAAGGAGCGACTCTTCGGCCTCACCAACACCCAGGGCAACCACGGGGAGGACGTCAAAGAGGTCTGGTGGCCAACAGACGCGACGCCCACTCACTCCTACGCCAGTTGGCTGTACCGCTATCCGCAGCAGGCCTTTCCGTACGCCCAACTCGTGGAGCAGAATGCCGCGCGTGGAAAGAACGATGAGGAGTTCGAGCTCACCGACACCGGCATTTTCGCTGACGATCGGTTCTTCGACGTCGAGGTAGTACACGCCAAGGCGACTCCCACCGATATCGTCGTGCAGGTCACGGCGACGAATCATGGCCCCGACCCTGCGCCGCTCGATCTGGTGCTGCACGGGTGGTTCCGCAACACCTGGGCATGGGGCCGCGACGACCGTACGCCGACGATGAGCCGTGTCGGGAACGCCGTCGAGTTAAGCCACGCGTGGCTCGGTGACTACCGGATCGTTGCCGCCGGCGACCCGCAGATCCTCTTCTGCGACAACGAAACCGACAACCTGTCACTGTACGGAACCCCGAGTGTCACGGACTGCCCGAAGAACGGGATCGACCAGAGCATCGTGCACGGCAACGCCACCTGCACCAGGCCGGATCACGGCAGCAAGGTCGGATTCTGGTGGCATCACGACGCGATCGACCCTGGCGCATCGGTCACTGTGAGCGTTCGGATGAGTGAGGCAAGAGAAGCTCCCCGCACTCACAGCGCGGAAGTGGTCGCCGCGCGCGCAACCGAGGCACAGGCCTTCTACGCACAGGTGCTCACCGACGTCGAGAGCGAACAGGATCGGCACATCGCGCGGCGCGCCTACGCCGGGCTGCTCTGGGGCCGTCAGCTCTACCGCTACAGCGTGCAGCAATGGCTGGACGGCGACCCAGCGCAACCCACTCCACCACCGAGCCGATTGCACGGTCGCAACAGCACGTGGGCGCACCTCGACATCGCGGACGTCATCTCGATGCCGGACGAGTGGGAGTACCCGTGGTTCGCCTCGTGGGACCTCGCGTTCCACACACTGCCCCTGGCCGATGTGGACCCCTGGTTCGCCAAGCAACAGATCGAGCTGATGGTGCGCGAATGGGCGCAGCACCCGAACGGTCAACTGCCCGCGTACGAATGGGATTTCAACGACGTCAACCCACCGGTGCTGGCCTGGGCCGCGCAACAGGTGCACCGCATCGATGGTGGCCAGGACACCGGGTTCCTGGTGCGGATCTTCAGCAAACTGCTGCTGGACTTCTCCGGCTGGATCAACCGCAAGGACGCCGACGGTTCTTATCTTTTCGAGGGAGGTTTCCTCGGGATGGACAACATCGGATTCTTCGACCGGTCTGCCCCGCTGCCCGGGGGTGCGCGGCTCGAACAGTCCGACGCGACCAGCTGGATGGCGTTCTACACGCTCTCCATGCTGCAGATCGCCAACGAACTCGCACGCACCGCGCCCGGTTGGGACGACGTCGCCCGGATGTTCTTCGGATACTTCATGCGGCTCGCCGCAGCGATGGACGACTTCGGTTCCAGCGGTGTCTCCCTGTGGTCTGAGCAGGACGGTTTCTACTACGACAGCCTGGTGCGGCCCGACGGGAGCAGCGAACAGTTACCGGTCCGCTCACTCGTAGGTCTCCTGCCGCTGATCGCGGTGCATTCGGTGCACCCCGTGACGCGAAGCCGGCTCGGCCGGTTGATTGATGAGGTCGAACGCACGCAGACCCGCGACACCGTCCTCGCAGACGCTGTCGTGCGCCATCAGTCGCGTGATGATGACCGGCTCACGCTGGCCCTCGTGCCGAGGGAACGTCGCCAAGCGCTCTACCGCAGGCTTTTCGACGAGGCGGAGTTCCTCTCACCGCACGGAATCAGGTCGCTGTCGGCGGCCTATCGGGACGGCTTCGGGACCGACGTCGACGGGGCGTACGAGAGCATCCGGTACGTGCCGGGGGAGTCCGACAGCGGGCTTTTCGGTGGCAACTCCAACTGGCGCGGACCGGTCTGGATGCCCGTGAACGTACTGCTGCTGGATGCGTTGCGTAGCTTCGCTGCTGATGACCCAGACCTGACGGTCGAGCACCCGGTCGGTTCTGGTCAGCGGGTCACGCTCGGCGAGGCAGCCGACGATCTGCGCGATCGGCTGGTCGATCTGCTGCGCCCTGCAGAGGATGGGCGTCGCCCCGGCACCCCGCGGTGGTACCCGAGCGGGCCGCACTGGGACGAGCACGTCACGTTCAGCGAGTACTTCCACGGTGACACCGGTGCAGGTCTCGGAGCGACCCATCAGACCGGCTGGACGGCGCTGGTCGCCCACCTCATCCGACACCCGGGCGGGTCGCGCGACTGACCGCTCGTCCACAGGCTGACGGCACCGGCAGGCTGCACGCCATACGCTGGCCCGATGCCTGCGGACCTGGATGACCTGCTCACCGCGGCAGTTCAGGGGGTGGGCGGCGTGCCTCGCGAGGGGCAGACGCAGATGGCGCACGCCGTCCAGCATGCGTTGGCGAGCAAGTCGCATCTGTTGGCTCAGGCCGGCACCGGAACCGGCAAGTCGCTGGCGTACCTCGTACCGGCCATCGCGCACGCCGTCGAGAGCGGTAAACCCGCGATCATCGCGACGGCGACCCTGGCGCTACAAGCTCAGATCGTCGACCGTGACCTGCCGCGGATTGCCGATGCGCTGGCTCCGGTGCTCGGCCGCCGGCCCACCTACGGGCTGGTCAAGGGCCGTCGCAACTACGTCTGTGTCAACAAGCTGCAGGGCGGCTACCCCGACGACGACGACGAAGGGCTGCTGTCGGTGGGGGACGTCGACCAGCAGGCAGGACGGCTGGGCCGCGAAGTGCTGCGGTTGCGCGAATGGGCGAAAGAGACCGGTTCCGGTGACCGCGACGACCTGGTGCCTGGTGTCAGCGAGCGTGCCTGGAGACAGGTGTCGGTGTCGGCGTTGGAGTGCCTGGGCTCCAGGTGCCCGGTCGTCACCGAGTGCTTTGTCGAGCAGGCCCGCATGCACGCCAAGGACTGCGACGTCGTCGTCACCAACCACAGCTTCATGGCGATCGACGCGTTCGAGGGCCGGCGGATGCTGCCCGAGCACGACCTGCTGGTGATCGACGAAGGTCACGAATTGGTCGATCGGGTCACCTCCACGGTGACTGACGAACTATCCGGCGGCATGGCCAGTGCTGCCGCGCGCCGATGCGGGCGCCTGGCCGACACCTCCGCCCTGACCGATGCTGCCGAGTTCGTGCAGAGCGCGCTCGGCCGGCTGGCGCCCGGCAGATTGACGGGCCTGCCGGACGAACTCGCGCTAGGCCTGGGGCGCTTACGCGACACTGCACGCGACGTGACGAGCCAGTTGAAACCCGAACAGGGCGCCCCGGCTGATGGTGGGCGGCAGATGGCGCAGGCTGCCGTCGATGAGCTGTTCGACACCGCAGCTCGGGTGCTGGAGCAGCGTGAGCTCGACGTCGCGTGGATCTCTGACGATCCGCGGCGCGGGCATCTACTGCGGGTCGCTCCGATGAGTGTCGCGATGGCGCTGCGCGATGCGGTGTTCGGCGAGCGCACCGTGGTGTTGACCTCTGCGACCCTCGAACTCGGCGGCACCTTCGACGCGATCGCGGGCACTCTCGGGCTGCGCGGCGCGGGTGGGCCGACGTGGACCGGTCTCGACGTCGGGTCGCCGTTCGATTACCCGACCCAGGCCATCGCGTACGTCGCTTCGCAGCTTCCGCCCCCGGGCCGAGACGGCACCGCAGATGTGGTGTTCGACGAGATCGAGGCGCTCGTGCGGGCAGCAGGCGGGCGCACCCTCGGGCTGTTCTCCTCGACCCGGGCTGCCAAAGCAGCAGCAGAGGAGTTACGCAACCGACTGGGCGCGGATGTGCCGATCCTGTGCCAGGGGGACGACCAGATCACAACCCTGGTGCGGCAGTTCGCAGCCGATGGGCCGACCTGTCTGTTCGGGACGATGACGTTGTGGCAGGGAGTGGACGTTCCGGGCAGCGCGTGTCAGTTGGTCATCATCGACCGCATTCCGTTCCCGCGACCGGATGACCCGTTGGCCTCCGCACGTACCGAGGCGATCGCTCGACGAGGCGGGAACGGCTTCATGGCTGTCTCGGCCACTCACGCCGCGCTGCGTCTGGCGCAGGGTGCGGGCCGGCTGATTCGGCGCGGTGACGATCGCGGGGTGGTCGCGTTCCTGGACCCGCGGATGGTCAGTGCCCGCTACGCCGGGTTCCTGCAGTCGACGCTCCCGCCGTTCTGGCCGACCTCTGACCGCGCCCTCGTGCTCAACGCGCTGCGGCGGCTGGACGAGACCGCCGGCCCCGTCGTCCCGGTGGCCGCGCGCGGCAGACAGGGCAAACCCGGTGCAACTGCGCAGGCCGCAGTTGCCGTCGTGCCCACCGAGGTGGTGCGCGATGACGACATTTCAGCACATCTGGAACAGACCGGTGCCGGTCCTGTCGAACACCCGGCGCCATCGTCCACGGCGCAGATGGAAGCGTCGACGCCCGCACCCGCTGTCGAGCCTGCGCAAGAAGCGGGAACCCGCCCGCAGAACGACCTGCTGGACAAGTTGCGTGCGCAGGTTGCGCACGTCGAATCCCAGCCGCTGTCGCAACCATCGATCATGCCGCTCGGCGCGAACCGGCCCACAGCCCCACCGCCGCCGACCACCCCGGTACCTCCGGACACCGGCCCGGTCGACACTGCGGATGTGGCACCGGACACCGCAGAGGAACCGGTCGAGCGGCCGTTGCGGATAGTGACCGACGATGGTGAACGCGTCTGGAGCACCCAGGACGACGAAGAGCTGCGCGACGGTGTCGAGATGGGGTTGGACACGCAGGAACTTGCCGAACACCTCGACATCCCGCTGCAGGACATCAAGGCCCGCGCCACCGAGCTCGGCATCACCCTCGGCGACTGACTTCCGCACGAAAGGCTCAGTAAAGACCGAGAGGCGCAGGTTGGCCTATGCCTCTCGACCCTTACTGAGCCTTTCGTGGCGCGGGTTGCAGTGACGGTGGGGCGTGGGAGGGTGTCCGCATGTCCTCCTCACCGGCCTTCGTGCTCATCGCCGGGCCGGAACGCGTGCTGGCTGACCGCGGTCTGGGCAGCGCGTTGGAAGTCTTCCGTGAACACGACCCGCACGTCGAGATGGTCCGCCTCGACGCGGGCGATTACGTGCCCGGGTCGTTGCTCACGCACGCCAGTCCCAGCCTGTTCGGTGGAACCACCGCGATCGTCGTGCACGATGCCGATGAGGCGGGTGACGAGCTGCAATCCGATCTACTGAGTGTGATCGCGCAGGGTCCGATCGACGATCTGCGACTGGTCGTGATGCACAAGGGCGGTAATCGTGGCAAACGCGTGCTGGACGCGTTGAAGACAGCGGGCGCTCGTCGGATCGACGCGCCGGCCATCAAAACCGATCGTGAGAAGCACGAATTCCTGACGCATGAGTTCCGCCGTGCGCGGCGCAAGGCAACCCCGGAAGCGGTGCGGGCCCTGCTGGACGCCGTCGGACGGGATGTGGGGGAGCTGACGGCGGCCGCCAAGCAACTGGTCGCCGACACCGACGGACTGATCGACGTGGACCAGGTGCAGAAGTACCACGGCGGGAAAGTCGATGCCACCGGCTTCCGGGTCGCTGATGCTGCAGTCGCGGGTGAGACATCGGAGGCGCTGCGACTGCTCCGCCACGCCCTCGCGTCCGGCGTCGACCCGGTACCCATCGTCGCCGTCCTCGCCAGCCAGTTGCGACAGGTCGCCCGGGTCGCGACGGCCGGTGGCGGTTCAGCTGCCGCACTCTCGGGCAAGCTCGGCATGGCTCCGTGGCAGATCGACCGGGCGCGGGCTGCGGCGCGCGGCTGGGACGGTGAGCGGCTCGGACGTGCGATCCAGGCTGTAGCCGCCGCTGATTTCGACGTCAAGGGTGGAGGGCGTGACCCCGTCTATGCAGTCGAGCACGCAGTCCTCATGATCACGCGAGAGCGCGGCAACGGTTGACCGTCGATCGGCGTGACGGATTTGGGCGGGCTCCACACCGCTGGTAGATTCAGGCCTCGCGTGTGCGCCTCGGTCGTGTGCGCATGCTCAGCACCGTGTACGACGAATCGCCAGGGGCGTCCCCGCGCCCTCATCCCTCGCCGCACCGGTCGCCCTCATACGACATTCACTGACATTCGACCAAGGAAGTTCATTCGTGGCAAACATCAAGAGCCAGATCAAGCGTGTCAAGACCAACGCGATCCGCACGGAGCGCAACAAGGCTCACAAGTCCGAGGTCCGCACCTGGATCCGCAAGGTCCGTGAAGCAGTCGAGTCCGGCGACAAGGATGCTGCGCAGGAATCGTTGATCACGGCTTCCAAGAAGTTGGATAAGGCTGTCACTAAGGGTGTCATCCACAAGAACCAGGCTGCGAACAAGAAGTCGAACATGGCGAAAAAGGTCAACTCGCTCTGAGTCTTGTTCTGCCAGAACACCGGTCGCCCGTCTCGGGTGGGCCGGTGTTCTGCGCTCTGGGGTGAGGGCGGCCGCGGGGTTCGGTGGTTGCGGTAACCTCATCGGTATGCATTGCACCGACCTCCTTAGCAGGCCGCGCCCGATCTGATCCGGATCCGGACGCGGCGACCCCTTGCGAGCGCAGGGGGTTTTTCTCTGCACCCAGCTGTTCCCGCGCGGTGAACCCGGCGCCGTGAGTGGGGATTCGACCAAGGAGACACCATGAGCGATACCGAGCCGCAGCACCGCTACACCCCTGCGCTGGCGCAGCAGATCGAACGCCGTTGGCAGGACCGGTGGGAGCGCGACGGCACCTTCCACGCAGCGAACCCGAGCGGACCGCTGGCTGAGCAGGCAGGGGCGGGCACGCCCGTTCGGGACCGCCCCAAGTTCATGGTGCAGGACATGTTCCCCTACCCCTCAGGCGCCGGTCTGCATGTCGGTCACCCGCTGGGTTTCATCGCCACCGACGTGGTTGCCCGCTACCAGCGGATGCAGGGTCGCAATGTGCTGTACACGTTGGGCTACGACGCATTCGGGCTGCCGGCGGAGCAGTACGCGGTGCAGACCGGTCAGCACCCTCGCAAGACCACTGAGGAGAATATCGAGACCTACATCGGTCAGCTGCGGAAGTTGGGCTTGTCGCACGACGACCGGCGCGCGGTGCAGACGATCGACCCGGACTACTACAAGTGGACCCAGTGGATCTTTACCCGTATCTACAACAGCTGGTACGACGAGTCGGCAGGTAAGGCACGACCGATCGCCGATCTGGTGGCGGCGTACGAGAGTGGAGTAGTCGCAACGCCGTCCGGTCAACCGTGGTCGCAGTTGAGTGTCTCGCAGCAGGCAGCAGCCGTTGATGGCAGGC
>JBBPZD010000241.1:0-13341 GCA_038199265.1 Actinomycetales bacterium
GTGGTCTTGCCCACCCCACCTTTTTGATTAGCCACCGTCATTACCCGAGTGTGTTCGGGGCGTCTGACGTCGACTGCCTTGACTGCAGCGCGACGGCGGGTGGCGTCGGCAATCGCTGCTGCAATTGGCGATCCGGCGAATTCTTCTGCAGATAGCAGGTCAACTTCGGCGGCAGTGGACGCCTTTCGCGCTCTCGCTGGATCGGCCGTCTCACGTGAACCTGTCTGCGAACCATTGTCGATCGCAGTGTCGTTCTCACGGTAACTGGGCCACCCCACCGCAGCAGACGCCTGGGGCCCACCCTCCCCATGACCTTCGTCGGATAGTTCTACGGCAAAAGGGTTCGCGCCTGCACGGGGCCACCCCGTTGCCGTGCGGGAGCCTGATGCGGTTTCACTGTGAGCCATTGCGGGACCCTCCTGGTGGTTTTCGGGAAGCCCGTCTCACCCGCGCAGTTTTTCGAGCTCGATCTCCGACGCGAATTCGAATCACAGTGACGGGAGGATCGATGATCTGACCGCCGCACTGAACGACGTCGCAGGATATTGCCCCTGACCGCTCCAACATCTGCGCAGCGTCCGCCAGTTCAGCTTCTGCCGACGACCCTTTGAGTGCCAGCATCGTTCCCTGGTCTCGTAGAAGGGGCATGCACCAGTTCGCCAGTTTCGGCAATGCCGCCACGGCTCGCGACGTCACAACATCGACCTGTAGATCTGTGGCTTGATCTGCACGATCACGTCGAACCACGACGTTGTCCAACTGGAGGCCCTCTACCGTTGACTCCAGCCAGGTAACGCGGCGTTGCAGCGGCTCGATGAGGGTAAGTCGAAGATCTGGGCGGGCAATCGCCAACACCAGTCCTGGTAGACCAGCACCAGAACCCACGTCGGCCACGCTCGAATGTGCGGCGATAAGTTCTGAGACGACCCCACAGTTCAACAGATGTCGATCCCACAACCGCGGAACTTCGCGAGGACCGATCAATCCGTGATCCACACCTGTATCAGCCAACACTTGCGCATACGCCTCGATGGCGCCCAGTTGCTCACCGAAGAGCAAACGTGCGCCAACAGGTGCTGCTGGGACTATTCGCGATGGAAGTTGTTCCACGTGAAACGTGCGGACTACTGCTGGGGCTGTACGACAACGTAACGGCGTGGCTCGACGCCAGCCGACTCCGAGCCCAAGCCCTCTGCGAGGACTGCGTCGTGCACCACCTTGCGCTCAAACGCACTCATCGGATGTAGCGACTGCGGCTCACCGGACTCTTTGGCAGCCTTTGCCGCATCCACGGCGATACGACCCAGCTCTTCGCGGCGCGCAGCACGGTGGCCGGCGACATCGAGCATCAGCCGACTGCGCTCGCCGGTCTCAGCTTGTACAGCCAACCGGGTCAACTCTTGAAGTGCCTCGAGCACCTTGCCATCCGGTCCCACGAGTTTGCGAGGCACTCGACCTTCCTCAGAATCGACGATCGCCACTGCGGCACGATCGCCATCCACGTCGACATCGATGTCACCATCGAGATCGGTGATGTCCAGCAGGGTCTCGAGAAAGTCAGCGGCTATCTCGCCCTCTCGCTCCAACCCCGTAGAGGTATCGACAGAGTCCGCCACGGGGTCCGTAGGGGAGGAATCTACGTGCTCGGGATGCTGGGTGTCCTGCGTCATGAAAGCTCCAGATCTGGTGCGAGTTAGTGGCAACTGGTCGGCGTCACCGTTTGCGCTTGTTCTTCGCGCGAGGCGGCGCGGTGTTCTTGGTGGTCATGTTGGTGTCACTGGCGACGGTCACCGTGGCCGTTGTCGATGACGCACCTGACCCTTCGTCTCGAAACGGACTCTTCGCTTCAGCCCCCTGGGCAGGAGGGCGACGCTGACCCTTTCTTGGCTGCGCGCGCTGGCCACTTTGTTTCGGCCTGTCCGACTCGTCGTCGATGCCCTCTGATTCGGCTTCTGCGGCAGCTTTGTCCAAGGACACTGCAGCACCCGGCAAAGACTTACCCTTGGCGCGCAGTCGTGACTCCATTGCCTTCTCAGCTTCAGAGCCGGGCGTCGGCATCCGGCGAATCACGTAGAACTGCTGAGCACCGGTCCAGACGTTCGTGGTGAGCCAATAGAGCAGAACACCGATGGGGAAGTTCGGGCCGGTGACGAAGAAGAACAGCGGCATCACGTACATGATGATCTTCTGCTGCTTGGCCATCGGGTTGTCGAGCGCCGCGGCAGGCATATTCTTCTGCATCAGCTGACGCTGCGTCAAGAACATCGTCGACGCCATCAGAACGATCAGCACCATCGTGAGAACTTTCGCGTTCGTCACATCCGTCTTCAAGAAGGTGTCTGACAGCTTTGCGCCGAACAACTCTGACCGTTCTGCCTGAGCAGCAACGGGCTGGGTCATCAGACCGATCGCCTTTTTCGCGCCGGAGCCGATACCACCCAGGTTGTTGAGCACCCGGAACAGTGCAAAGAAGAACGGCGCCTGCAACAGGATCGGAAGACACGAGCTGAACGGGTTGGTACCCGAACTCTTGTACAACGCCATCGTCTCTTCCGTCATCTTCTGACGGGATTCGGCGTCCTTCTTACCCTTGTACTTCTTCTGGATTTTCTGCATCTCCGGCTGGATCAGCTGCATCCGCCGTGAGGTCTTGATCTGCTTGACGAACAGCGGGATCAACATGATCCGCAGCACCACCACCAGACCGATGACGGACAGCGCCCACGTCCAGCCGGAGGTGGCGTCCATCCCGATGGCGCTCAGACCGTCGTGGAAGCCCACCATCACGAGGGCGACGAACCACTCGAGCGGGAAGAGAAGGGTGTCGAAAAAGTCCATGACGTCCTTGTTGTTTCTAGGGTGGGCTATTCAGTATGCCGGGCCGGGGAAGGCGGTGCCTATGCGGCACGGTCCGCTTCCTGCGATTCCTTCGCGGGTGGAACGTGGTCCACGCCTCCGGGGTTCCAGGGGTGACAACGACCCAGGCGCCGTGCTGCGAGCCAACTGCCCTTGAGCGGTCCGAACCTGACCAGCGCAGTAATCGCGTACGCCGAACACGACGGAGTGAACCGACACGACGGCGGGAACATGGGTGAGATGAACCGTTGGTAGAGCCGCACCAGTCCGATCAGCGGGGCTGACAACCAACTGCTCACAGTCTCCATCACCCCGACCTCGCCCTGGAAAGCGCGCGGTGCAGATGTCGTTGGAGCTCTTCATCCACACGCTCAGAGTTGATCCCAGCGATTGCCGGTTGGGCGCGTACGACCAGGTCGAGGTCACCAGGCAATTCGGCGAGGTGCGAGGCGATGACGTGCCGCAGCACGCGCACTGTGCGAGAGCGGACCACCGAATTCCCGACCGCCTTGGAGACGACGAAACCCACCCTCGCGACGGCCGGACCATCTGCGGGGCGGGGAACGTGTGCTGCGTGAACCACCAAGAGCTCACCCCCACTTCGTCCGGCACCTCGTCCTCGAAGGACCGCCCGGAATTGCTCCGGGCGGCGCAGTCGACGAGCGGCCGGTAGCAATGGGTGAGTGCGACGGTGTGGTCAGATTCAGGCGGTGAGCTTCTCGCGGCCCTTACGGCGGCGAGTAGCGATGATTGCGCGGCCGGCGCGGGTGCGCATACGCAACCGGAAACCATGGGTCTTGGCCCGTCGGCGGGTGTTGGGCTGGAAGGTGCGCTTACTCACGTGTCACTCCGGTCGGATGCCTGGGCGTAAACCCAGATAGTGCGAGGTGGTGCCTGGTCAACGGTCTCCAGCGACACCTGTAACTTACAGGGCACGAGACAACCCGAACTTTACGGTCGTTGGCCAGAGGCGGTCAAACTCAGTACCCGCTCGCTCTGGTTGCGCATCGCAACCCACGTCTCGATACGCCTCGAACATCGGATTACATCGGCTCCAACCCCGGCATTCCAGCCGACACGCCGCACGACGTCATGTTCGCCGCAGGTAGCCGTTTGCTCCCGTTGATTCCGGCTTGTTACGGTCAGGTTCGCTTTCCATCGAGAAACTACCCACAGGCTGTGGACAAGTCTGTGGATGACCGCCGGTACCCTGTTCGCGGACCCACCACCAGCAGCATCCGGCACCGGCCCGGCTCTACGCCATCAGCTGGCCAGGCAACAAGGAGCACACCGACTGTGAGCGAATCGGACCACGATCTCGCCTTCGTGTGGCATTCCACGCTGATGACCCTCGAAGACTCAGGCATCGCGCAGCGGGATCGGGGTTATCTGCGCCTGGCACGCCTGATCGGGGTCGTCGGAGAAACTGCTGTGCTGGCCGTGCCGTTCGAGCACACCAAGCGCATTGTCGAATCTGATCTGGTCGAGTCCGTTTCTGCTGCTCTGAGTGAACAGCTGTCCATGACCGTGACCTTGGCCGTGACGGTCGACGAATCATTGCAACCGCCGGATCACGGCGCCGATCCAGCCGAGCTGTTCCCGATGCCCGACGTGGGGTTGGACGTCGATGACGAACCACCCCCTCCACCTGCTCGGGCGAGCCCACCCCTGCGTAGCGTCCCGGCCACCAACGACCCGCGTCTGAACCCGAAATACACCTTCGACACCTTCGTTATCGGCGCCGGCAACCGATTCGCCTGCGCAGCCGCGCAGGCAGTGGCGGAAACACCCGCCCGCTCCTACAACCCCTTGTTCATCTACGGCGATTCGGGACTGGGCAAAACCCACCTGTTGCACGCGGTCGGGCACTACGTGCGCAGCTATTACCCACAGATGCGGGTGTTGTACGTGAACTCCGAGGAGTTCACGAACGACTTCATCAACTCGATCCGGGACGACAAAGCCAGCCGATTCCAAAAGCGGTATCGCGATGACGTCGACGTGTTACTCATCGACGACGTGCAGTTCCTGCAGGGCAAGGAAAGCACTCAGGAAGAGTTCTTCCACACCTTCAACTCTCTGCACAACGGCGAGAAGCAGATAGTTCTCACCAGCGACCAGCCCCCGAAGTTGCTCAGCGGCCTGGAAGACCGGATGCGATCGCGTTTCGAATGGGGCCTGACGACCGATGTAAAACCTCCGGACCTCGAGACGCGCATCGCCATCCTGCGCAAAAAGGCTCGGGCCGACCGGATGGCGATCCCCGACGAGGTGTTGAGCCTGATCGCCAGCCGCGTGCCGAGCAACATTCGGGAACTCGAGGGCGCGTTGATCCGGGTCACAGCCTACGCATCGGTCTCCGCGCAGGAGATCACGATGGAGCTGGCGACCCATGTGTTGAAAGACCTGATGCCGAGCGCCAATCCGGGCCAGATCAGCGTGTCGACCATCATGGCGAAGACTGCGGCGTACTTCGATTTGACCATCGATGATCTGTGCAGCTCCTCGCGCAGCCGCACGCTGGTTAACGCCCGTCAGATTGCGATGTACTTATGTCGTGAGCTGACCGACCTCTCCCTCCCGAAAATCGGTCAGCAGTTCGGTGGCCGCGATCACACCACCGTGATGCACGCGGACCGCAAGATCCGTCAGCAGATGGGCGATCGACGTCACCTCTACGACCAGATCAGCGAGCTCACCCTGCAAATCAGGCGGGCGACGTAGCTCACTTCATCCACACCGTTATCCACAAGTTTCTGGGGATAACTGGTGTTTTCGCGTTCCTCAAGCCCGAAACGGCAGGGTTTCGGCCCGCAAACGTCACTCTTGGACCACAGACTTATCCCCACCCTGTGGATAGGTCTGTGGGTAGCGGCAACACCGGTGAGACACCGAGCGCAACGAACCGCCGCCACATTCGTCCACAGATACCTGGGGACCGCCTTCTCAAATCGGTGGATTCGAGCGCCCGGGCCACTGCTCTTCGGTGGACGACATGTGCATAGCCCGCCGCTGTCCACTGGACGTGTAGTTCATGCACAGCGTCCACCCCCAGGTGATGCACACCCTCGATAGCTGTGTGGACCTGTCGTGCCGCCGAAGTCCGGTAGTTCTCCACAGAACCCACAACCGCTACTACGACGACTATCCCTCTCCAGATAGTTTGTCCCGCCCCGACAACTGGGGAAATCACAAGGACCAGGTGCCGAGCTGGCAGTGGGAGATCAAATCCTGGCGGCTGTTGGCGGACGGGCGTGCTCCGACTAAGGTCGGCTGCGCTGACGACTGCTCTCATGAGCACGGTCGTTGTCGTTTCGAACACCCCGAACAGTGAGCAATGAAGGACGGTCCGTGCCGTGAAGCTGCAGGTTGAACGCGATGTGCTGGCCGAGGCTGTCACCTGGGCAGTGCGTGGTCTGTCGACCCGCCCGCCCGTGCCGGTTCTTGCCGGGGTACTGCTCGAGGCAGCTGAGGACACTTTGACGCTGAGCGCCTTCGACTACGAGGTTTCAGCGAAAGTTACGGTGCCTGCTCAGGTCGACGAACCAGGAAAGACGCTGGTGATGGGCAAGTTGCTGTCGGAGATCTCCCGCTCTCTGCCGTCGAAGCCGGTCACGCTCGCTGTCGAGGGTTCGAAGCTGACGGTGTCTTGTGGCTCGAGCCGTTTCTCGCTACAGCAGATGCCGACGGCTGACTATCCGACGTTGCCGATCTCTCCCGAGCCGAGCGGCTCCGTGCAGGGCGACGTGTTCACTCAAGCTGTCGCGCAGGTGGCGATTGCGGCCGATCGCGGTGACACATTGCCGATCTTGACCGGTGTCCGCATGGAGATCGAGGGCGACAAGCTGAGCTTGCTGGCCACTGACCGCTACCGGTTGGCGCTGCGTGAACTGTCCTGGAACCCCGCCAGCGCTGACGCCGCACATGTGGCCCTGATTCCTGCGCGGACTCTGTCGGAGACGGCGCGCGCCCTGGGCGCTTCGGGGACCGTCGGAATCGCTCTTGGCCACGCGGCCGGAGGTGAAGGCCTGGTCGGATTCGAAGCCGGAAGGCGTCGCAGCACGAGTCGCCTACTGGACGGGGAGTACCCCAAGGTCACTGCTATTTTCCCCACGAGCGTCGACACCGTGGCTGTGCTCCACACCGCCACCTTGAGTGAGGCAGTCAAGCGTGTTGCGTTGGTGGCTGAGCGGAACGCGGCGGTGCGACTGCGCTTCAGCGAGGGCCAGGTCGGCATCGAGGCCGGTCAAGGCGATGACGCTCAGGCCAGCGAAGCCGTGGAATGCGATTTGCAGGGCCCCGAGCTCGAAATCGCCTTCAATCCGCAGTTCATGTTGGACGGCCTCAACGCGATCGGGACCCCTTGGGCGCGGATGTCGTTCACCCAGCCGAGTCGCCCTGCGGTGCTCTCCGGTCAGGCCGAGGCCGACGGGGACGCTGATGAGAGTTACCGGTACGTGCTCATGCCCGTTCGTTTCGCAAGCTGAGAGAGGCGCAGCGGAGGTTGAGAACGGAGCGCAGCGAGTTCTCGGCCGTAGTGGAGTCGATCGAAGTGGCGAACGACAGGCCAGCAAGCTGAGAGAGGCGCAGGCTTTCCGCAGTCGGGAGTAGCGTCGATGTAAGGACTTCCTGTGTGCACCACCACACGGGCAACGGACAAAGTGAGGGAGCTCGACATGCAGATCGGTTTGATCGGACTGGGCAAAATGGGCGGCAACATGCGCGATCGGATGCGCAAGGCTGGGCATGAGGTCGTCGGCTACGACACCAACCAGGACATCAGCGACTCAACGGATCTTGCTGACCTGGTGTCCAAGTTGGACGCGCCGCGAGCCATCTGGGTGATGGTTCCGGCGGGCAAGATCACCGACAAGGTGATTGACGATCTTTCCAACCTGATGTCTGAGGGCGACCTAGTCGTAGATGGTGGCAACAGCAAGTTCACTGATGACGAACGGCACGCCGTCGAGTTGGACGCCAAGGGCATCGCCTTCGTCGAGTGCGGTGTGTCCGGTGGCGTGTGGGGCCTGGAAGAGGGCTACGGCCTGATGTGCGGTGGCGCGAAGAAGGATGTCGAGCGAGTGATGCCCATTTTCGACGCGCTGCGCCCCGAAGGCCCTCGCGACGAGGGCTTCGTGCACGCAGGTGATGTGGGGGCCGGCCACTACGTGAAGATGGTTCACAACGGCATCGAATACGGAATGATGCAGGCGTACGCAGAAGGCTACGAACTGTTGGCCGCCAAAGAGATCGTCACTGACGTCCCGGCCGCCTTCAAGGCTTGGACCCGCGGCACCGTGGTGCGCTCCTGGCTGCAGGAATTGATGGCAAGCGCTCTGGAGAAGGACCCCGGCTTCAAGAACATCTCGGGTTTCGTGAACGATTCCGGTGAAGGCCGCTGGACGGTGCAGGAGGGCGTCGAGTACGGCGTCGCTATGCCGGTGATCTCCGCGTCCCTGTTCGCCAGGTTCGTATCGCGTCAGGAAGACTCCCCCGCGATGCAGGCCGTCTCTGCGATGCGCAACGAGTTCGGAGGTCACGCAGTGACCAAGAAGGGTGAGAAGGGAATCGTCACCGACCACTGATCCTCGGGTCGGCGTCGGGACGGGTCGACCATGTATCTGCAACGACTGACATTGACCGGGTTTCGGTCGTATGAACAGTTGGAGCTCGATTTCGAACCAGGTGTCACGACGCTGGTCGGTCCTAACGGCCAGGGCAAGACCAACTTGGTCGAAGCAGTGGGCTATCTGGCTACCCTCGGGTCGCACCGGGTGGCCACCGATCATCCGTTGGTGCGGGCGGGGTCAGAACAAGCTGTCGTGCGCGCGATCGTGGTGCGTGACGGTCGCGAACAGAGCATCGAGATAGAGATCAATCCCAGCCGCGCCAACCGGGCTCGGCTGGGCCGTGGTGCTGCGGTCCGGCCCAGGGACATCCTCGGATCGCTACGCACGGTGCTGTTCGCGCCGGAGGACCTTGCGCTGGTCAAGGGCGACCCCGCAGGTCGACGTCGTTTCCTGGACGACTTGCTGGTGGCCCGGCAACCACGCTGGGCTGCTGCGCGCGCTGACTACGACAAGATCCTCAAACAGCGCAACGCATTGTTGAAGAACGCCCGCGCCACCGGCAACGCGGCGTCGCTCACCGATTCACTGCACGTGTGGGACACCCATCTTGCAGCAACGGGCGCCAACCTGACCTACGCACGGTTGCGGCTGCTGCGTGACCTGACTCCGTATGTCGAGCGGGCCTACGACCAGGTCAGCGACAGTGTCTCCGGTGCCCGGATCGACTACCGGTCCGCGTTGGAATCAAGCTTGCCCGATCTCGCCGGGAGTGGTCCGGTTCCCGCGGTCGAGGAGATCACCGAGGCCCTGCACAAGGGGTTCGCCGAGCTGCGCGGTCGTGAGGTCGAACGGGCGATCACGCTGGTCGGGCCGCATCGCGACGACCTCGAGCTGACCCTCGGTGAGCTTCCCGCGAAGGGGTATGCGAGTCACGGGGAGTCGTGGTCATTCGCTCTGGCGTTGCGGTTGGCCGGTTATCAACTGCTGCGCGACGACGTCGGGTCTGACCCGGTGCTCGTCCTGGACGACGTGTTCGCCGAGCTGGATGTCGGCCGCCGGACCCGATTGGCAGCGCTGATCGACGATTGCGAGCAGGTGCTGATCACCGCTGCGGTTCGTGACGACGTCCCGAAGGCTCTCGGCGGTCGGCTCTACGACGTCAGCAAAGGTGCGGTCGCAGTGCCGCCGCCGGTCGAGGACGACGCGTGACGGGCGGGGACAACGGAGACGACGCCTCCGCAAAGGACGAAGCTCCCGGACCGGTAGAGGAGTCCGAAGCGCTGGCGCAGCGCTTGTCTGCCGCCCGTGCGGCTCTTGCGCGAGCGCGGGTCGGGGCATCAGACAGGGGTTTTCGGCCTGGAGCGCCTCTGCCCAGACGTCGACCCCGCCCCGGTGACATCGGTCAGGGCCGAGCCCACGACAGCGGTCGTGACCCAGGCTTGCTGGGTGAACAGTTCGACAGGTTGCTCGCGGACCGGGGTTGGCAACTGGAGGTCGCGGCCGGTGCGGTGATGGGTCGGTGGCGCGAGATCGTCGGTGAAGACATATCGGCGCACAGCGAACCCGTCAGCTACGAAGACGGCGTGCTCACCATCAAGGCTGATTCGACAGCCTGGGCTACTCAGCTGCGGTGGATGTCGTCCACCTTGTTGGGTCGGATGGAACACGTCGTGGGGGCCGACGTCGTCACAGAACTTCGGGTAACCGGGCCGGGTTCACCGTCGTGGTCTCATGGCCGTCGCAGCGCTCCGGGCCGCGGGCCGCGGGACACCTACGGCTGAAGTGCTCGACCAGCGGTTCTCAGGCGGGGTGGGTACGGTGAGGTGCGAAACCGCACGCAACGGCAGGATTTGGTCCCGTGTCAGAACCTGAGGATCGACGACGACCGCCGACAGACGACGACACCTTCGACACTCTCTTTCCCAGCGATCGCGGATCGCGGGGCCGCGAGTCACATCCCGACTCGGACGAGACCTACGCAATGACGCAGGACATCGCTCCTGTTCCGAGGTCACAGCATCCGAGTGTGGGTTCTATCGGGTCACCCCCTCCCCCTCGCAGCGCAGCGACCGTGCTCCCGTGGCTGATCATCGGTGCCTCTCTTCTGTCGCTTGCTGTCGTTGGTTTGGTCATCCTGCGCGGTCAGAGTTCTACTACGAGCGCTGCGCCGAGTCCGTCGTTGGTGACCCAGACGGCGACGGCAAGCTCGCCGGCAGCCTTACCGCCACCGGCGACCGATCCGCCGCCCGGATTCCAGAAGTGTGCTGGTTCCGATACCGGCTTCAAGGTCGCAGGGACGGGCACGACCTGCCCGTTCGTCTCCAAGGTCGCAACGCAGGCGACGGTGGGCGCGGCGTCGTCGCCTGATGGGAACTTCAGCATCCGGGTATCCAGCGACACCACCGGAATGACGTACACGCTCAGTTGCTCTGTCCAGGCCTACATCCAGTGCACGATCCCCGCGACGGGCAACAAATCGGTGCCCACATACATCTACGTGATGCGTGGCTGACCGACCGATCTCAAAGACCGCTGCAGAGCCTCTGCGAGCCCCGGGATGTACCGGTGGTCGTGATGCCATCTGGGACAGCCGGTAATGCCGC
Organism: Actinomycetales bacterium; assembly: GCA_038199265.1. GTDB lineage: Bacteria > Actinomycetota > Actinomycetes > Actinomycetales > Dermatophilaceae > Allobranchiibius. Next base: position 11,030 of record JBBPZD010000241.1, read on the forward strand.
TCATAGGGCGGTTATGGGCATGCTCACCCTGTGGGGAAGGGTAGACTTACAGACTGACCCCGGGTTCCCGATGACGTGCTGTCCGAGACGTCGCTCGAGATTCGCGAGGGGTCACTCTGGTGCCATTACTTTCAAGGAGCAGCGTGACGCAGCCCCCCACGCCCGCGAACGGTCCCAACGACGAAGATGCCGCAAAGGACACGGCCGAGAGTGCCGGTGTCGCCGATTCGAACGGGACGGCTCCTGCACCGTCGAACTCGCAGGTACCGACAACCCCGGCGAAACCAGTGCTCGATGAGCCGGCGTACGACGCCGACTCCATCCAGGTGCTCGAAGGCCTGGAGGCAGTGCGCAAGCGCCCGGGTATGTATATCGGATCCACCGGCGAGCGCGGCTTGCATCACCTGGTCTACGAGATCGTCGACAACGCGGTCGATGAGGCACTGGCCGGCCACAACGACCGCGTGGACATCACCCTGCTGGGTGACGGCGGAGTCCGGGTCATCGACCAGGGTCGCGGTATCCCGGTGGGAATTCACCCGACCGAAGGTGTCTCGACCGTGCAGGTCGTGCTGACCCAGTTGCACGCCGGCGGCAAGTTCGGTGGTGGTGGCTACAAGGTGTCCGGTGGCTTGCACGGTGTCGGCTCGTCGGTTGTCAACGCACTGTCGACCCGGTTGATCGCGGAGGTCCGACAGGCCGGTCGTCGTTGGGTGATGGAGTTCGCTGATGGCGTACCACTGGCTCCGTTGGAGGACGTCGGACCGACAGTCACGCCGCAGGACCACGGAACCACCGTTACCTACTGGGCCAACGAAGCGATCTTCGACACGGTCGAGTACACCTTCGACACCTTGCGGGCGCGCTTCCAGCAGATGGCTTTCCTGAACAAGGGCCTGACGCTGACGTTGACCGACGAGCGTCCCGGGCACGCAGAGGACGTGGACGAGGACGCCGTCGACGAGGCGATCGCCGAGGGCGCAGAGCCCCCGACCGGAGCACCGGAGCGGGTCGAGTACCGCTACGACAACGGCCTGCTCGACTACGTCGCGTACCTCAATTCATCCAAGAAGAACGAACCGGTGCACGACGAGATCATCTGGTTCGAGCACGAGGACCCGGACCGACTGCTATCGGTCGAGGTGGCGATGCAGTGGACCACGGCGTATTCGGAGTCGGTGCACACCTATGCGAACGCGATCAACACCCACGAGGGCGGAACCCACGAAGAGGGCTTCCGCGCGGCGATGACCACCTTGATCAATACCTTCGCCAAAGAGCAGAAGCTCCTGAAGGACAAGGACGACAACCTCACCGGTGATGACATCCGCGAGGGCCTGACCGCGGTGATTTCCGTGAAGCTCGGGGAACCGCAGTTCGAGGGCCAGACCAAGACCAAGCTCGGTAATTCCGAGGTCAAGGGTTTCGTCCAGTCCGCAGTGCGTGAGGAGTTGCAGCACTGGCTTGCTGCTCACCCGAACGAGGGCAAGAACATCGTCCGCAAGTCGGTACAGGCTGCCGCTGCACGGATGGCGGCCCGCAAGGCACGTGAGGCGACCCGTCGCAAGGGTCTGTTGGAGTCCGGCGGCCTGCCGGGCAAGCTGCGCGACTGCCAGTCCAAGGACCCCACGATCAGCGAGGTCTTCATCGTCGAGGGCGACTCGGCAGGTGGTTCGGCCACGCAGGGTCGCAATCCGCACAACCAGGCAATTCTGCCGATCCGGGGCAAGATCCTCAATGTCGAGAAGGCACGCATCGACCGGGTGTTGGCCAACAACGAGGTCCAGGCGCTGATCTCGGCGTTCGGCACGGGAATCGGTGAGGACTTCGACCTCGCCAAAGCGAGATATCACAAGATCGTGCTGATGGCCGATGCGGACGTCGACGGCATGCACATCCGCACGTTGCTGCTGACGCTGTTGTTCCGGTTCATGCGTCCGCTCGTGGAGGCGGGGTATGTCTACCTGGCCCAGCCACCGCTCTACCGGATCAAGTGGAGCAACCACGAGCACGAATTCGCCTACACCGACCGGGAGCGCGACGGGTTGATCGCGGAGGGGCAGAGCAAAGGCTGGCGCCTACCCAAGGAGAACCCGACCCAGCGCTACAAGGGTCTGGGTGAGATGAACGACCACGAGCTGTGGGACACCACGATGGACCCGGACCACCGCACGTTGCTGCAGATCACCCTTGAGGACGCAGCAGCCGCCGATGAGATTTTCGCGATCTTGATGGGCGAGGACGTGGAGTCGCGGCGTGGGTTCATCCAGCGGAACGCCAGAGATGTCCGATTCCTCGACATCTGATGTCCA
>JBBPZD010000242.1:0-11955 GCA_038199265.1 Actinomycetales bacterium
AAGATCTTGGCGGCCGCTACGTTCATCCGCACCCACCAGGTCGCCCTCACCCAGTTGCCGCAGAGTCGAGCGGTCTGGGTGGTCCTGCTGCTCTCCCTGGCTATCGTGCTGCAGTTCGCAGGCTTGCTGTTCGCGGCTGCGCTGCTACGCGACCCAGGTGCTCTGCTGCTGCTCGGGATGGTCCTGGCCGCGCTCGCCGCCGTGTTCCTGATCGACCATCCGAGTCTGTCCGAGGTCTACTTTCTAAGCGGGGTACTGCCGGAGATCTACGCATTGCAGGCATGGGGTTTCGTTGACCTACTACGCCGGACCGGGCGATCCTGGCGGACACCGCCTGGTCTGCGGCGTCTTGTGCTCGCCGCAACTGTCGGCGGTCTGCTCGTGTTTCTGATGAGGTGGATCAGCGGATCGGGCATCATGCGTGACGCCACCCTGATACGGGCCTGGTTGTTGGTGATCGCAATCGTCACCGGGCTGGTGGTGCTGACCCTGCTGTGGCGCGGGGGTCTGACGCGGGGGTCGCGTCGTGGTTCAACAACCGCAGTCGGTACGGCAGCCGCGCTAGCTGCCGCCGCACTGCTCGGCGCAACCGTGTTGCCCAGCAGCCTCGTACGCATCCGCAGTATCGTCGATGCGCGCCCCGTTACAGACTCTGGATCGCTGACCGCAGCGCAAATGGCCGGCACCACCTGGATCCGCGAGCAGGTGGCACCCGATCAGCTGATCGCCACCAACGTGCATTGTTTCAAAGGTCCGACTGTCCCTGAATGCGACTCACGGGCCTTCTGGGTCACCGGGCTGAGCGAGCATCAGGCCTACGTCAGTTCTTGGGCCTACACCGACCAGGCCCAGGCAACCGCGACGCAGCCGTTGCCGCGCGGGGTCCGCCGCCTTTACTACGCACGTCAACCGTTCTGGGATCAGGCTCGACTACGTCGTAACGACATCGCTTTTCAGGCCCCGACGCCGCAGCGGCTCGACACGCTCTACCGCGCGGGCGTGCGGGTGTTGTTCGCCGACTCCGGAGCCGGGCCCGTCTCGCCGCACTTGGACCAGTTGACCGATCGGGTCTTCCGTCGTGGTGCCGTCAGCGTCTTCAGGTTGCGTCCACCGCAATGACGTCTCCCGGGCAGTGCGTGTCTATCTACGCGCTGCCGGGGCGCGTTAGCCTTCCCCGCAAGTCTGCTTCGTGCAGAACCGCCGCACCGGAAAGGTACTTGAGTCCCGTGAGCCGCACCAGAGTGGTCGTTCAATCCCGCCTGAACTCCTCCCGGCTGCCCGGTAAGGCTTTGATGAGTATCGCCGGGATGCCGCTGATCGAGCTCGTCGCTCGACGCGCGAGCCGTAGCGGTCACGAGGTGATCGTGGCAACCAGTGACGAGCACTACGACACCCGGATCGCCGAGCATCTGACCGCCGTCGGAGTGCCGGTCATGCGCGGCCAGCTCGACGACGTATTGGGCCGGTTCGTGGACGCGACCGCCGACCTCGACCCCGATGATCGGGTGGTGCGCCTCACCGGTGACAACCCCGTGATGGATGCGGACGTCATCGACGAGTTGCTTACGGCCATGGATGAATCAGGGCACGACTACGGCCGGGTCGATGTCGACGTGGTGCCCGAAGGCCTGGGCGCTGAAGGCTTCTGGGTGCGCGATCTGCGCAGGGCGGCCGAGGAGACCGACGACCCCTACGACCGCGAACACGTCACGCCCTGGTTGCGCCGCCACCTGGGCGAACTGCGCTTCGCGCCGGCTGGAAATCCAGGCGAGCCGGAGCGATTCCGTTGCACGGTCGACACCCTGGATGACTTCGACCGGGCCAGCAGGCTGTTCGCGCAGGTGCAGGATCCGGTCGCTGCTCCCTGGATCGACCTGCTGAACCTGCTGGCCGTCGAGGTGTCGGCTGCAGGATGCAGCGTCGTGCGACGCGGTTCAGCACTGGAGTTGAGCGGGATCGTGTTCGGCGGTAGCCACCTCATGCAGCCACCCGCGCCGATCACCCGGGCGATGCTGACCGACGCAGTGGCCCGCGGGGTGTCGCACGTCGAGGTGGGTCGCGCCGACGGTGACGCCGAGGCCGTACTGCGGGCCTGTGCCGATCCGCAACTGGTGCAACGCGTGAAGGTCATCAGCCGGCTGATGCCTCTGGACGGCGGTGGTGCCGCCGTCCTGGTAGCGGGACTGGAACGCTCTTTCGCCACCATCGGACGCCGATCGGCCACGGCCGTGCTCGTCGACGCGCTCGTCGATGCCGGACCGCAGAACTGGGCGCGCCTCACCCGCTATCGCAATGAGGGCACGGTCGCCGCGATCGGTGTCGCTGCCCGCTCCGCCGCGGAGGCGCAGGCAGCGTTGCGTCTACCGGGCATCGGCTTGATCGAACTCCCTGTCAACCCGACCGCGCCTCTGCCGGAACAGTTGCTGCAGGACGCCGGTAGCGGCAAGGTCGAACTGCTGGCACGCAGCGTCTACGGCGGCGGTGAACTGGTCGAAGACGCCCGGGTGGTCCAACTGGCACGGCAGCTGGGTCGCGACGGAGGAGACGACCTGCTGATGGCCTACGCCCTGTCGCACCCGCAGGTCACCGCCGTCGCGGTCGGCTCGATGGACCGCGAGCAGCTGAGTCGTAACCTCGATCTGTCGGTCCGGGAACCGTTGACTCCTGAGGAAATGCGGAAGGTCAACGACGCGTTCGCAGCACCTTCCTCCCTCACCACTCCCAGCCAGTCAGGAACGAAATGACCCCCGCCGAGGTACTGACCGGACTGTTGCGCACCGACCAGACATCACCGCGTATCACCTATTACGACGACGCCACCGGCGAGCGCATCGAACTGTCCGGCAAGGTGCTAGCCAACTGGGTCTTCAAGGCCGCGAACCTGCTTCAGGAGGAACTCGAAGCCGGGCCCGGCACGACCATCGGAATACAACTGCCGCCCGACCATTGGCGCACCTTCTACTGGGCGCTGGGTGCCTGGTCGGTGGGCGCCCAACTGGTCACCACCGGCGACAGCGGCCTCGACGTGCACATCGGGTCAACCCCTGACGACACGGCCACAGACCAGATAATCGTCACGTTGCCTGCTCTGGCTCGCCGAGCTGCAGCGGAGGTGCCATCCGGGGCAATCGACGAGGCGCGCGAACTGGCCACTTACGGCGACGTGTTCGTGCCCTACCGAAATACACCTGTCGACGGGCCGGCGCTCGACGACGCCAGTTACGCCGACCTCATCTGCACCGGCGGTCAGTCGCAGCGGCGGGTGCGGGTCACGGGTGAACTGGCTGATGCGCTGAAAGAAGCACTCGACGTCTGGGCCGACGACGGGTCGGTACTGCTGTTGCGCAACGTACGTCCCGAAGATGTCGAGCGGCGCCTGGACACCGAAGCCGTCACCCGCCGGTCATGACCCCCATTTCGCTGCCCGCACCGCGCACCGCGCACCCCTGCGAGGCGCCGTCGATGAGGTGGGGCATCGCCGCCACCGGAGGCATTGCTGCGTCGATGACCGACGCGTTGCGCCGACACACCCGCCAGCACGTCGTCGCGGTGTCCTCGCGCTCTCAGCAGCGTGCCGATGAGTTCGCGGCGCGCTGGCAGATCCCTCGCGCCTATGAGGGTCTGGACGCGATGTTGGCGGACGACAATATCGATATCGTCTACGTCGCGTCGCCACACTCAAGACATCACGCCGATGCCCTGGCTGCGCTGCGTGCCGGAAAGCACGTGCTGGTCGAGAAGTCCTTCACCCAGGATGCGGCGCAAGCGCGCGAGGTGCTTGAAACCGCCCGAGACGTGGGCCGGATCGCGCTGGAAGCAATGTGGACCAGGTTCCTGCCGGGCACTGACGTCATACGGCAATTACTGGACGCCGGCGCGCTGGGCACCGTTGACACGGTGCTTGCTGACCATGGGCAATGGTTCCCAAGCGATCCGTCGCACCGGCTCTTCGCACCCGAGCTGGCAGGCGGTGCGTTGCTCGACCTGGGGGTCTACCCGCTCTCGTTCGCCGATTTCGCGCTCCCGGGCGACCAGCGGGAGCTCGTCGCAGCCGGAGACCTGACGCAGACCCGCGTCGACCGGCAGGTAAGTCTTACCATCACGGCTGGTTCCGCGCGGGCACAGCTGTCGACCACCCTGGCAGCGCGCACGCCGACGACAGCCTCCATCAGCGGTGACCTGGCCCGCGTCGAGTTGGCCGCCGATTTCTACCAGCCGACGGACGTCACGCTCATCACCCGGGACGGCGAGCGCGCTACGGACGGCGGTGGGTCTATCCGCGGCCACGAGGCACTCGCCTACGAAGCAGCGCATCTGGCACAACTGGTTTCAGACGGCGCCGACCACTCCCCGCTGCTCACACCAGCCGACACCCTGCGGGTCATGACGATGCTCGATCAGGCGCGAGCCCAGGTAGGTGTGGTGTACCCCAGCGACGCGTAGGGTCAACGACATGGACAAAGTCGTCTCCTCGGCAGCCGAAGCAGTCGCCGACGTGGCCAGCGGGTCGTCGATCGCGGTGGGTGGTTTCGGTCTCTGCGGCATTCCCAGCGTCCTGATCGCCGAGCTGCTCGCCGCCGGGGTCACCGACCTGTCGGTGGTTTCCAACAACTGCGGAGTGGACGACTGGGGCCTGGGCATCCTTCTGCGCGAGAAACGCATCGTGCGGATGACGGCGTCCTACGTCGGCGAGAACAAGGAATTCGCCCGGCAGTACCTCGAGGGTGAACTAGAGGTCGAGCTGACACCGCAGGGCACTCTGGCGGAGAAACTGCGAGCCGGTGGCGCGGGTATTCCCGCGTTCTACACCGCGACCGGGGTCGGCACCCAGGTCGCCGACGGTGGCATGCCGTGGCGGTACGACGCCGAGGGGAACATCGCGATCTCGTCACCGCCCAAGGAGACACGGCAGTTCGATGTCGCCGGGGTCAGCCGAACCTTCGTGTTGGAAGAGGCGATCGTCACCGACGTGGCACTGGTGCGGGCCAAGCGCGGCGACAGGCACGGCAACCTGGTCTTCCACGAGACCGCCCGCAACTTCAACCCGCTCGCCGCAATGGCAGGCAGGCACACCATTGCCGAGGTCGAGGAACTGGTCGAGCCCGGCGAGATCGCCCCCGACGACGTACACCTGCCCGGTATCTATGTGCACCGTGTGCTGGCTCTGACCGCCGAGCAAGCTGCCGACAAACGTATCGAAAAGCGAACGGTCCAGGAAACCGACGGCACGGAAGGCGGTCGCTGATGGCGCTCACCCGGAATGAAATGGCCGCCCGTGCGGCCCGTGAACTGTCCGACGGCGACTACGTCAACCTCGGCATTGGGCTGCCGACCCTCGTTCCGAATTACGTCGACAACGAGATCGAACTGGTGCTTCAGTCCGAGAACGGGGTGCTTGGGGTGGGGGCCTATCCGGTCGCCGGAACCGAACACCCCGATCTGATCAACGCCGGCAAGGAGACCATCACTCTTCGCCCTGGCGCGTCTATTTTCGATTCGGCACTGAGCTTCGGGATGATCCGCGGTGGCAAGGTCGATGCGGCGATCCTCGGTGCGATGCAGGTTTCGGCGAGCGGCGACATCGCCAACTGGATGATCCCCGGCAAGATGGTCAAGGGCATGGGCGGAGCGATGGACCTGGTGCACGGCGCGAAGAAAGTCATCGTGCTGATGGAGCACGTGGCCCGCGATGGATCGCCGAAGATTTTGCCCGAGTGCACCCTGCCGCTGACCGGCAAAGGCGTGGTTCAACGGATCATCACCGATCTGGCAGTCATCGATGTTACGCCGGCTGGACTGGTTCTGATCGAATGCGCGCCCGGGGTCGACGAGGACGAGGTGCGCGAAAAGACCGCGGCGCCGTTAAATCTTTCGCTCTGAGGGCGGGATCCAGGGCTTGCCGAGCAGATCCTCCATGTAGAGCTTCATGATCTCTTCCATCGTCCCGTCTGCAACCATGTGGCCGTCCTTCAGATAGATGCCCCGAGTACAGAAGCGCAGCAGATCGCCTTCAGAGTGCGAGACCAAGAACAGCGTGCGGCCCTGCTCCAACAGGCCCTCCATCCGCTGATAGCACTTTTCGCGGAACGCAGCGTCACCGACGGCCAGCACCTCATCGACCAGGATGATCGGTTCATCCAGGCAGGTGATCACCGCGAAGCCGAGCCGCACCTGCATACCAGAGGAGAGGTGGCGATACGGCAGGTCCAGACCTGCGCGGACTTTCGGGCCGGCGAAATCGACGATGTCCTCGAAACGTTCCGCGATCTCCTCGCGCTTCATTCCATGCAAGCCACCGGTCAGGTAGATGTTCTCTCGTGCTGAGAGTTCACCGTTGAACCCGCCGGTGAGCTCGATGAGAGGTGCGACACCGTCGCGGACGGTGACCGACCCTTCGTCAGGCAGCAAAGTGCCGGCAATCATCTTCAACAGAGTGGACTTGCCACCGCCATTGCTGCCCACCAGACCTACCGCCTCGCCTCGGCCGACGGTGAAGTCGATGCCCTTCAGAGCCCAGAACGTCTCTTTCTTGTGCGTGCTGCCACCGCGGAAGAGAATCTCGCGGAGGGAGAGATTGCGTTTGCGCCCGGTCAGGAACTCGATGCCGAGATCGACGACCGTGATGACCGGTTCGCCCTTGTTGGTTTTCCATCTGACCTTGTCGGCGGCGGGTAGCGACACCTCAGATCTCCTTCAAAATCGGTTTTTCCAGCTTCCGGAAGACCCAGGCACCGAAGACCAACCACACCAGGCTGATTACCGACGCGATCACCCACAGGTGCCACTGCGCCGTCCTGTCACTGAGCAGCGGTTGGTGATAAAGGTCGATGATGCCGGTCAACGGGTTGTACTCCAGCACCCGACCCATGATTCCCAGAACTTGGTCTGGACCCTTCGTGCTGCTGCCCTCTCCTGCTTTTCGCAGGAAGTCCAAGGAATAGACGATGGGCGTCAGGTAGAAGCCGATGCGCAGCACGATGCGAACGATCCGCACGAAGTCCTCGATCAACGCGGTAACTGGCGCCATCACCAGGCCGATACCGACGCACAGGACCAACTCGATCAGAAGCGCCGGTATCCATAGCAGCAACTGCGCCCAGTGCAGCTTGATCGCTTGGTCGAAATACCAGAAATAAAGAATGAAGATAATGAAAATGGGAAGCGACAGCAGGTGCTCGATGCCCTTTGAAAGCACTACCCTGATGACCCACAGCTCACGCGGCAAGTTGGTGGAACGCACCAGAAGTCGCTCGGCGTACAGCGCCCGAGCGGTCTCGTTGACCGAGTTGCTGAACCAGTTCCAGGCCAGCACCCCCGCCACCATGTAGAGGACGAACGGGATGCCGTCGCTGCGTACCTCGTACTTTGCGCCTTGACCGATCCCGTAGATCTTCCCGAAGACGAACCAGTAGACCAGGATCATCGCCAACGGATCGATCAACGTCCACAGGTAACCCAGTGCACTGCGCGCATATCGGATCCGCAGGTCGCGCTTGACCAAGGTCCACAGCACGGCGCGGTACTCGACTATGCGCCTGATGCGTTGCGCGTACGACATGAGTTCCTTTGGCTGGGTCCATCACCCAGGGATCCGGGCGATGCTTTGCTTTCGAAGAGTCAGGTTACCGGGGCCTCACTGGAAAACTGCTGCACGTCGTCCTCGAGTCGGACCCGGCTGGTGAGGAACCCCCAACCCCACGACAGGTGCATCGTGGCCAGCACCCCTGGGGTCAGTGCCTGCGTTCTCGCAGATTCGGTGCGCGAGATCGTGAGCCCACCGATCGCGACACTCGCGGCGTAGAGGGCGGGGATACCCCACAGCGGTCGCCAGGCGAATCCCCCGACGGCTCCAGCCGTGATGGCGGTCAGCGCAGCAGGCGGGGCGAGGTAGCGCGCGTTGATCGATCCTTTGTGCTCTCGGGCCACGACGCGTCGCCACTGCCCGTACTGCCGGTACTGACGCGACAACGCTCGGAAGCTGCCACGGGGTCGGTAGGCGACCCTGAGGTCTGGGGTGAACCACACGACGCCGCCTTGCTCGCGAATGCGGAAGTTCAGTTCCCAGTCCTGGGCGCGGATATAGCGACGGTCGTAGCCGCCGACGCGTCGCAGCCAATCTCGTCGGAAGACCCCGAGATAGACGGTTTCCGCCGGTCCTGCCGCGCCGCCCTGCTTGAACTTGACCCCGCCGACGCCGATCTTGCTCTTCATCGCACAGGCGACAGCCCGCTCGAAGTCTGTAGTGCCCTCAGCGTCCATGATCCCGCCGACAGTCGCGGCGCCGGTCTCGGCAAGGTTGGCCACCGCCGCCCGCAGATACCCCGGCGACAGGATGCCGTGCCCGTCGACCCGCACGATGACCCCGTGGGCGGCCACCCTGATAGCGGCATTCAGCGCCTCAGGTGTGCGACCGCTGGGATTTCTCACGGTGCGCACTCGTGAGTCCCCACTTGCCAGCTGCGCTGCGACCTCGTCTGTCCGGTCAGTTGACGGCCCTAGCGCCAGTACTACCTCCAGCGGCCCGTCCCAATCCTGCGCCAGGATCGCCCCCACCGACTCAGCGAGATGCCGCTCCTCGTTCAAAATCGGCATGACCACCGAAATTCCTTCCAATGACGGGGAACCTGGGGGCAGCACGGGCGTCACGCTACACGGGGACCACAGCTGTCACGGCTAACCTGATCCGATGACGGACGACGAGGACCACCGCGTCAACCCCCGCGACAGCAGGGGCCGGCGACGCGTCGAGCCCGTCGCTCAACCGTTGCCCGTGCGCCGTCCGCGCGGCCCGAACCCACCCGACGTTTCGCCGCGCGACGGCAATGCCTCTCAGGGGAATCCTCCCCGCAGTGCAGACCCACGCGGGGAGGACCCTCGTGGGGGTGCTCGTGGTCGACCACCCCGCAGGGACGAGAACGCGACGCGAGCCATGCCGAGCGGGCCACGCGCGAGGCCGCCGGGTTCCCGCCCACCCGCCGATCAGCGAGCCTACGGCGACCAACGTGATGACCGTGGCGGATACTCGACCTCAAGGCAGGCGGCCGGCTATCGGTCGGCCGACGACTACCAGCGATACGAAGACCGCCGAGACGGCGATCGAAATGACGGCTCGCGGCGGCCTCCAGCTGGATCCGGCACCGGACGCGCCACTCCACCGCCGCGCGCCGCGCGGCCTTCACGCAGACGCCGCCGACTACCCCGGATCCTCGCTGTATTCGTCGTCATTGTCGGACTCTGGGTCGGATTGCTGGCCTGGGCCGGGCTCACGGCTTGGAACAAGGTGGCCCGTGTCGATGCCATTCCGACCGAGAGCCAGCCCGCCGCGGGTAAAGGAACGAATGTGCTCCTGGTCGGCTCAGACAACCGCGCAGGTCAGACATCTTCCCAAGCCAAGCGCCTCGGTACCGGTGGATCGATGGGTGGCGCCCGTACCGACTCGATCATGTTGCTGCACATTCCCGACAGCGGCGAGCCGACACTCGTCAGCATCCCGCGCGACACCTATGTGCAGATCCCCGGGCACCGAGCCAACAAGATCAATGCTGCGTTCTCCTTCGGCCCGAAGGTGCTCGTTCAGACTGTAGAGAACATCACCGGTTTGCGTGTCGAGCACTACATGGAGATCGGGTTCGGCGGCTTCGCTTCCATCGTGGATTCCGTCGGAGGGGTGCAGATGTGCCTACCGAAGCCCATGAACGATCGGCTCGCACACATCAACCTCCCCGCCGGTTGCCAGAACCTCGATGGGCCCAAGGCTCTGGGTTATGTCCGGTCCCGACACGTGGATGCCACGGGCGACCTCGCACGTGTCAAGCGGCAGCGTGAGTTCTTGTCCGCACTCACCAAGAAGGTCGCATCGCCCAGCAACCTACTGGTGCCGTGGAAGCTGAAGAGCGTCGGCACCTCCGGCGCTGCAGGTCTCGCTGTCGAAGAAGGCATGCATTCCTGGACGGCGCTACGCATCCTGTGGACGTTGAAAAAGATCGGCAGCGGCGGTAATTCCGTTCAGGTTCCGATCTCCAACCCGAACTTCTCCTCGCCCGCCGGTTCAGCAGTCCTCTGGGACAAGGCCCGAGCTCGGGCCCTCTTCGACGCTCTCAACAACGATCGCTCTCCCAACGTCGCCCCGTAGGGGTTGCGGGCGCCGCTGCACGCTCACACGACAGGGTGCGGTCCGGGATGCAGCTGAAAAACGAAGGCAAGGTCGTAGCAAACTCTGTAGGGGCCGCTACGACCTGCTTCCACGGGTGGATCAGCGCTTGAGGAGCTGGCGGGCCATCACCATCCGTTGGATCTGGTTGGTGCCCTCGTAGATCTGGGTGATCTTCGCGTCACGCATCATCCGCTCGACCGGGTGGTCCTGCACATATCCGGCGCCCCCGAGCAACTGCACTGCGTCAGTGGTCACTTCCATCGCTACGTCCGAGGCGTAGCACTTGGCCGCCGCTCCGAAGAATGCAAGGTCGGAGTCGTCGCGCTCGGACTTGGCTGCTGCGACGTAGACCAGTTGGCGAGCAGCTTCCAGCTTCATCGCCATGTCGGCGAGCATGAACTGCAGGCCCTGGAACTCTGCGATGGCCTTGCCGAACTGCTGGCGCTCCTTGACGTAGCCGAGGGCGTAGTCCAGCGCACCCTGAGCGATTCCGACGGCTTGCGCACCGATCGTGATGCGGGTGTGGTCCAACGTGCGCAAAGCCAACTTCAGGCCGGTGCCGGGTTCGCCGATCATCCGGTCGGCGGGGATCCGGCAGTTGTCGAAGAGCAGTTCGCGGGTCGGCGAACCCTTGATTCCGAGCTTGCGTTCCTTGGCGCCGAAGTCGAAGCCCTCGTCGTCCTTTTCGACTACGAACGCTGAGATGTTGCGTCCTCGCTCACCGTCCGGGTCGGTTACTGCGAGCACCGTGTAGAGCCCGGACTCACCGGCGTTGGTGATCCAGGACTTCTGGCCGTTCAGCACGTAAGAGTCACCGTCCGCGATGGCCTTGCAGCGCATGGACGCGGTATCCGAACCGGCCTCACGCTCGGAGAGGCCGTAGGAAATCATCGCGTCACCGGAGGCGATGCGCGGCAGGTACTTCTTCTTCAGTTCTTCCGAGGCACCCAGGATGATGGGCATCGAGCCCAGCTTGTTGACTGCCGGGATAAGGGAGGAGGAGCCACACGCGCGCCCCACTTCCTCGATGACAATGCAGGTGGCGAGCGCGTCCGCGCCGGCTCCGTCGTATTCCTCACCGATGTGCGGTGCGTGCAAATCCGAGGCGACCAGCGCTTTGAGCGCCTCGTGCGGGAATCGTGCGTCCGCGTCCACCTCGGCCGCATACGGCGCGATTTTGTCGTCCGCGATGTCGCGGACTGCTTCACGCAGCGCTTCGTGATCCTCGTTGATCTTGAACAGGTCGAAGTCCTTGTTTCCGCTCACGCCCGCCATCCTACGTGTCCGTGGTGCCTGCAATCCGAGCCCGCAGCGCTGTGCCCTTGGCCTGCGCCTGCGCCTTTAGATCTGCCTGGAAGTCCAGCATCGCAACACGCAGGCGCTGCGCTTCGTCGTCCCGCCCCGAGGCGAGGATCCGCACTGCAAGGAGCCCCGCGTTACGCGCGCCCCCGATCGACACGGTCGCGACCGGTACCCCGGCCGGCATCTGCACGATCGACAACAGCGAGTCCATCCCGTCGAGGTAGGCCAGCGGCACTGGCACCCCGATGACCGGAAGCGGCGTCACGGACGCGAGCATTCCAGGCAGGTGGGCCGCCCCCCCGGCGCCCGCGATGATCACTTGCAGACCTCTCTGCGCTGCCTGCGCTCCGTAGGCGATCATCTCGGTCGGCATCCGGTGCGCTGAGACCACGTCGGCTTCGAATCCCACTCCGAACTCGTGCAGCACCTGTGCCGCCGCGCTCATCGTGGGCCAGTCGGAGTCACTACCCATCACCAGACCGATCGCTGGGTTCATTCGT
>JBBPZD010000243.1:0-6276 GCA_038199265.1 Actinomycetales bacterium
AACAGCCCGCTGGTCGTCGGTCTGGGCGATGGTGAGAACTTCATGGGTTCCGACGTCGCCGCGTTCATCGGGTACACCCGCGAGGCCCTGGAGTTGGAACAGGACCAGATCGTCACGATTACTCCCGACTCGGTCTGCGTCATCGGCTTCGATGGCGAACCCGCCGAAGGCAAGGCGTTCCACGTGTCGTGGGACGCGGCCGCCGCCGAGAAGGGCGGGTACGCCACTTTCATGGAGAAGGAAATCCACGACCAGCCGCAGGCGGTCGCCGACACCCTGCTCGGTCGAACCGATGAGTCGGGCCGTCTCGTGCTGGACGAGATGCGCATTCCCGAGGAGAAGTTGCAGGCCGTCGACCGCATCACCATCGTGGCGTGCGGCACCGCTGCCTATGCCGGGATGGTCGCCAAGTACGCCATCGAGCACTGGTCGAGAATTCCGGTAGAGGTCGCGCTCGCGCACGAGTTCCGTTACTCCAACCCGATCGTCGGCGAGAACACACTGGTGGTCTCGATCAGCCAGTCCGGCGAGACGATGGACACCGCGATGGCCGTCCGGCACGCGCGCGAGCTCGGTGCGCTGACCATCTCGATCTGCAATACCCATGGTTCGACGATTCCGCGTCAGTCCGACGCAGTGCTCTACACGCACGCCGGCCCCGAGATCGCTGTTGCCTCCACCAAGGCGTTCCTGGCACAGATCACGGCCTGTTACGTGCTCGGTCTCTACCTTGCGCAGCGTAAGGGCGACAGCTACGCCGCAGACGCGCGGGACGTACTCGCCGAACTGCACGAGATTCCGGCCAAGATCGAGGATCTGCTCGGGCGGCTGGACCGGGTGCGCGAGATCGCCTACTTCATGGCCGACACGCGGTCGGTGCTCTTCCTCGGCCGGCAGGTCGGCTACCCCGTAGCGATGGAGGGCGCGCTGAAACTGAAGGAGCTCGCCTACATCCACGCCGAAGGATTCGCGGCGGGAGAGCTGAAGCACGGTCCGATCGCGCTGATCGAGCCCGGCCAGCCGGTCTTCGTCATCTCACCCGGACCCGATACGCCCTACGGCCTGCACGGCAAGGTGGTCTCGAACATCCAGGAGATTCGCGCTCGCGGTGCTCGCACCCTGGTCATCGCTCAGGACGGCGACGACGATGTCGTGCCCTTCGCCGATGAGGTGATCCGGGTGCCCCGCACCAGCCCGATGCTGCAGCCGCTGCTGACGGTGGTGCCGCTGCAGGTGTTCGCGTTGCAGCTCTCGACCGCCAAGGGTCTGGACGTGGACCAGCCGCGCAACCTCGCCAAATCCGTCACCGTGGAGTGAGTACTCGATGATCGTCGGCGTCGGGGTCGACGTGGTCGAGATCGCCCGGTTCGAGCGTGCCCTTTCGGTGGCTCCGGCGCTGCGGACGCGGCTGTTCGCCGACTCCGAGCGGGACCTGCCGATGCATTCCCTCGCGGGCCGCTTTGCAGCGAAAGAAGCTTTGGCCAAAGCCTTCGGCGCGCCGGGTTGGCTTCGATGGACCGATGCAGTCGTGGTGGTCGACCAGGCCGGTGCGCCATCGTGGAAGCTGCTCGGCACGTTGCAACGAAGAGCCGACGAGCTGGGAGTTCTGGCCACCCATCTGTCCATCTCGCACGATGGCGGTTTGGCCACAGCGATGGTCGTCGCAGAGAAGTAGGACGCTCAGACGCCGGACCTACCGTCGCGACGGTAGATGTGTCGTTCGTGCTCGGAACGCGAGAGGATCGCGGGATGATGCGCGCCTACAGCGTGGACGATGTCCGCGCCGCCGAAGAAGCTGCCATGCAGGGACGCCCCGACGGTGAGTTGATGGCCCGGGCCGCCACCGGCCTCGCTCAAGTAGCCCATTTGCGACTGGGTGACGGGGTACGCGTCGCAGTGCTCGCGGGTGCGGGCAACAACGGGGGGGATGCGCTGTACGCAGCAGCTGACCTGGCTTCGTCGGGGCTCAACGTGGCCGTCGTTCAGACGGCATCGAGTGTGCACGAGGACGGCTGGGCAGCGTCCGTCAACGCAGGATCAATTGCCTTGCAGTGGGATGAAGGCGAGGCCCCTGCCGCGGTCGAGGACGCGCTCGCAGACGCGGACCTGGTCATCGACGGCATCCTCGGTATCGGCGGCCGCCCCGGGTTGCCGCCACACCTGAGTGACCTCCCACAGCTGGTGCTAGGTGCCTACGTGCTCGCCGTCGATCTGCCGTCCGGATGCGACCCGGCGGGTCTGCTGAACGAGCCCGACGCCGCGCGCCTCACCGCTGATGAGACCGTCACCTTCAGCCTGCTCAAGCCAGTCCACCTGCTGCCCGCGACGCAGGCCGCGTGCGGTCTGCTGACCGTCATAGACATCGGCGTGCCGGAGCCCGGAGCGCCCACCGTCGAGCGGCTCACGTTCCAGGACGCCGCCGAACTGTGGCCGGTGCCAGGGCCCACCGACGACAAATACTCCCGTGGTGTTCTGGGCACCATCGCGGGCGGGGAACGTTACACCGGCGCGGCCGTCATGTCGGTGACGGCTGCCGTCACGGCTGGCGTCGGAATGGTGCGGTACGTCGGCCCGCAGGCACCGAGCGCACTGCTGCGCCAGTTGGTCCCCGAAACCGTCTTCGGCGACGGCCGGGTGCAGGCGTGGTCCATCGGCTCCGGGATGGACAGCCAGGATGCCTCCTCCGAGCAGCTGCGGGCAGCGCGAGCCGCTCTCGATTCAGACCTGCCCGTGCTGCTGGACGCGGGAGGTCTCGACCTTCTGCAGGGCCCGCGCGATGCTCCCACGCTGCTCACGCCGCATGCCGGGGAGTTGCTGCGGCTGGCTCGACGGTTGGAGTTGCACCTGGACGACCACCTCGGCGATGACGGTGATCTCGCCGTCGACGCGGTTCGTCGCGCACCGGTGCAGGTCGCCCGACTGGTAGCAGACCACCTCGGCGTCACAGTTCTGCTGAAGGGCAGCGACACGATCGTGGTGCCACCGACCGCGTCGGGCTACCCGGTCCGCAGCCAGTCCGACGCACCGAACTGGCTCGCGACCGCAGGGTCTGGTGATGTGCTCGGCGGACTAGCAGGAATGTTGCTCGCTGGTGGGTTGTCGCCGTTGGATGCCGGCAGCCTCGCTGCCCTCGTGCACGGTGTAGCGGGGGATCGGGCCAATCCTGGCGGGCCGGTACGCGCGCTGGACGTGGCCCACGAACTCGGCCGAACGGTTGCTTACCTGCTGCGCACGGCCGACGTGTCCGCGGCATTCACCGGTGATGGAGCGGACGACCTCCCCGATGCGTGAAGCCTTGCTGAGCACCGAAGCGGGCGTCCAGATTCCCCAAACCGGCGGCACCCGCAGTACGTCGGCACTCGGTAGGGCCGTCGTCGGCGATGCGTTGCGCGGAGTCGACCCGGTCGGTTCGGCTGCGGTAACGCGCGACACCAACTGGCGGCGGGGGTACCTCACCCACTTCCGGCGACTGGTGGAGGCAGGCAGTCCCGATCCGCTCGCTGCGACCACTATCGCGCGCGACGGGTTGACCTCGTTGCACTCCAGGATGCAGGCCACGGCCGGCGGACAGACTGTCGCTCTGGCCGATTTCCTCGACGGTCAGCCTCCGACCGGGCGGTTGCGCTCGCAGACCGTCACCGGTTCCGCAGGGCCTGAGACCGAGCTTTCCGTGCCGTTCGATGGCCGCCGGTTGCGAGGGCAGGCGCTGCGCGATCAGCTGCACATCTGGGCTGCGGCGGGGGTGCTCGAACCGGGCGCGGTGACGGCGGTCGAGCAGGTCATCGACCATCCCGAGTGGCTGCCGCTGCCCGGCCAGACCGTGGTGGCGCTCGGCGCGGCTTCGGAGATGGGTCCGGTGCGTTCGCTGTTGCGCTGGGGAGCTCACGTAGCAGCAGTCGACCTCCCTCGTCACGCGTTATGGCGTGAGGTGTTGTCGACGGCCGCCGACTCCGCAGGCCGTCTCACCTACCCGATCGATGACGGCTCCGACGATCAGGTCCCCGGCGCGGATCTGCTGGACGACCTGCCCGACGTGACGCAGTGGGTCGGTGAGCTGGACGGCCACCTGGTCCTCGGCAACTATCTGTATGCCGACGGCGCACTGAACCTTCGGTTGGCGGCGGCTGCCGACACGCTCAGCACCCATCTGCAACACACTCGCGGCGACCTCGGGATGGCTTGGCTGGCCACCCCGACCGACGTGTTCGCGGTGCCCGCCGATGCCGTGCAGGCCTCAACCGCGGCGTATGAGCGCAGGACCGTGCTACGGCAGCTGCGACCATTGGGTCGCGCAGCATCGGGGGGTCGACTCCTGCAGCGCAACTACGCACCGGGCGAAGACCCGGGCATCAACGACAGCGTGGTGCTGCAGCAGGGGCCGAACTATCTGCTGGCCAAGCGGATCCACCGCTGGCGGGCCACCGTGGCTCGCGCCGACGGCGTCGCCGTCTCGATGAATGTAGCGCCGCCCACTCGCACCAGGTCAGTGCTGAAGAACCGGTTGCTGGCGTCTGCGTACGCAGGTGCCCACCGTTTCGGCGTTACCGTCTTCCCGCCGTCCACGAGCGCAACTCTGATGGCCGCTCTTCTGGTGCACGACCTCTGCGCGCAGTTGCCTGCGCAGCAGGCGCCGTGGCAGGACGAGGCCTTGGAGGCGGTCCATGGCGGGCTGTGGCGAGGCCCTTACGATCCACGCAGCGCTCTCGCAATAGCGATGGTTCTCGGCCTGGGGAACCGGCGCGGTTGAAATCTCTGGGGCGGCGCATCAGGAGGTCACGTGGTCAGCTGCCGATCCCTCTCAGGCAGGTGCGGAGATGCCGGTCGCTGCATCCACCTCGAATTGGCGCGCAATGTTCACACCGAGGTCCGGGTCACCGGGAACCGACCCCAGAACAGCGACCGAGCTGCCCACGGCGATGGTCCAGGCCCACATCGGGCGTATTTCGGCGGGGCTCGGAAGGTCGATGTGACCAAGTCCGGTCGGGTGACGGTAGGTCGCGAGACGTCACGCGGTTACGTGTCGATCCGCTGTGGTGGTGTCGCGGAGCACCCACGGCGCCCGGATGCGAAACTTGAAGGGCCATGACCCCTGATAACGAAGCCCTGCCCGCGGGTGCGCCTGCGCGGCTGACCATTGACCTGACAGCCATCCAGGACAACGTCACGCGCCTGAAGGAACTGGCCGGCGCAGCTCAGGTGTTGGCCGTGGTCAAGGGTGATGCCTACGGCCACGGACTGGTGCCCAGCGCGAAGGCGGCCGTGCGTGGCGGCGCCACCTGGTTGGGAGTTGCCCAACTCGCCGAGGCGATCAAGTTGCGGGACGCTGGCATCGAGACGCCCGTGATCTCCTGGCTCCACACTCCAGGCCTCGATTTCGACGCCGCTGTCGAGCGGCGGATCGATGTCGGTGTTCCGGCGATCTGGGAGTTGGAGGCGGTCGCTGCGGCGGCGCGCCGGGTGGGCACGACGGCCCGGTTGCACCTCAAAGTCGACACCGGGTTGGCCCGCAACGGTGCCTACGGAACGGACTGGACCGACCTGGTCGCCGCTGCCGGACCGCTCGTGGCCGAAGGCGTCGTCGATGTGGTCGGGGTCTTCACCCACTTCGCCTGCGCCGACTCCCCGGAACACCCCTCGGTGCAGGCCCAGCAGGACAAGTTCGCTGACGCCGTCACAGACGTCGAGCGTGCGGGTTTCAACATCGAGGTACGGCACATGTCGAACTCGGCGGCCACCCTCACCCGGCCGTCGGCGGCCTGGGACATGGTGCGCCCCGGCTTGGCTGTTTACGGGCTCAGCCCGGTGCCCCAGCTGGGCGATCCAGCATCGTTCGGTCTCCGTCCGGCGATGACTGCCTCGGCGAACATCACTGTGGTGAAACGTATCCCGGCTGGTCAGGGGGTCAGTTATGGGTACACCTACGTTGCCGACCGCGAGACGACAGTGGTCGACGTTCCGGCCGGATACGCCGACGGAGTGCCTCGCTCCGCCTCCAACGTCGGCCCGGTGCAGGTGGCCGGAGCGCGTCACACGGTCGCGGGACGGGTGTGTATGGACCAGTTCGTCGTCGACGTCGGCGACGACGAGGTCCGGGCGGGCGACCCGGTCCTCCTCTTCGGCCCTGGCACTGACGGCGAGCCGACCGCGCAGGACTGGGCCGATGCGACCGACACCATCTCCTACGAAATAGTGACGCGGATGAGCAGCAGACTCCCGCGGATCTATCTGGGCGGACACTGATGGGAGCCACGCGCGCCATCCTCGGCATCGGCGCCG
>JBBPZD010000244.1:0-8174 GCA_038199265.1 Actinomycetales bacterium
CGCCGGTGGGCTCTGCGCGTTCGCGGTCAGCGTGAAGTTCAAGCTCGGCTTCGACGACAGCCTCGACGTGGTCGGGGTGCACCTGGTGGGCGGACTGGTCGGCACACTCATGATCGGTCTGCTGGCCAGCAAGTCCAGCCCGAACGGGGCCGGCACCAGCGAGGGCCTGTTCTACGGTGGCGGGTTCCTGCAGCTCGGTGTGCAGGCTGCAGCTGCCTTCACCGTGATGATCTTCAGCTTCGTTGTCACCTATGCCATCGGTCTCGCTCTGGAGAAGACCATGGGCTTCCGGCTCCACGAGGACGACGAGCATGCTGGCATCGACTCCGCCGAGCACGCCGAGACCGGGTACGACCTCGGCAACCTGTTCTCCGGCAGCCGTATCGGACACTCCGTGCACGCTGGTGCTCCGGCACCCACAGTCCAGCAGGACGCGCGCCACCACGACGACGAGGAAGTAAAGGCATGAAGCTGGTCACCGCAATCATCAAGCCGTTCAAACTTGACGAGGTCAAGGAAGCACTCGAGGCCTACGGGATCGCTGGGATGACGGTCAGCGAGTCGAGCGGTTACGGACGTCAACGCGGCCACAGTGAGGTCTATCGCGGGGCCGAGTACACGGTCGACTTCGTGCCGAAGGTGCGGATCGAGGTGGTGGTGGACGACATGGACGCCGGCAGCGTCGTCGACGTCATCGTCAAGACCGCACAGACGGGCCGGATCGGTGACGGCAAGGTGTGGACCGTCCCGGTCGAGGACGTCGTGCGGGTGCGGACCGGCGAGCGGGGCGCCACCGCTCTCTGATCCTCGACCGTCGCGAAGTTACGCCGAACCCAGGGAGTGCCGCGTGTCAACTGTTCCAGCCGGTCATTTGAGCAGGCGGCTCGATCTCGCGGGTACCCGTGAGTTCACCCGGCCCGGTGCGGGCGAGCAACGCCGCGACGTGCTGGCGTCCTTTGGGCGCGACTGGTTGTGCACACTCTGGGACGAGGCCGTCAGACCGGTCCGCGGCGCCGTACAGGACGGCGTCGCACTCGCCGCCGTCGGCAGCCTGGCCCGCGGCGACGGCGGTCCGCTGAGCGATTACGACCTGGTTCTGGTGCACGACGGGCGGGCGGTGAGTTCCGCAGCCATCACTGCCCTGGCCGAGCGGATCTGGTACCCCATCTGGGATTCGGGCGCCCGGCTCGATCACAGCGTCCGCACTCGGGGTGAGTGCCGCAGTGTCGCCTCGAGCGATTTGTCGGCGGCGGTCGGGATGCTCGATCTGACCTGCATCGTCGGTGACCAGGTACTCGTGTCGGGTATCCGCGCCAGCATCGCGCACGACTGGCGTGCCAATGCCCGTAAACGACTCCCAGAACTGCGCGAGAGTCTGCAGGCCCGCCACCAGCGAGCCGGCGACCTGAGCACCTCGCTCGAGCCCGATCTGAAGGAGGGTCGCGGTGGCCTGCGCGATATGGCCATCCTTCGATCGTTGACCGCTGCCTGGTTGGCCGACCGGCCGCACGGCGGCGTTGACGGCGCCTACGGTCAGCTACTCGACATCCGCGACGCCCTGCACGTCGTGACCGGTCGCGGTCGGGACAGGCTCAGCCGTGAGGAGCAGGACAGCGTCGCGGCCCTGCTGGGCCATCTCGATCAGGACGCGCTGCTGACGCAGGTGGTCGACAGCTCCCGATCCATCAACTTCGCCCTGGACGCCACCTTCCGAAGCGCCTCTCAGAGTCAACGAGCGCGCACGTTGCGGGTCGGTCCACGACGCCCTGTCCTGCACGCGCTCGGCTACGGCCTCTACGAGCACGACGGCGAGGTCGTATTGGGCTCGAGAGCGACCCCGAACGCCGACTGTCTCCTACTCCTGCGGGCAGCCGGGGTGTCGGCAAGACGGCAACTGCCGCTGGCTCCGGTCACCGTCGTCAACCTCACCCGCGAAGTGCAGACACCGGGGCAACCGTGGCCCACAGAGATCAGGGACGCGTTCATCGACCTGCTCGCCGCGGGGCCGGGACTGCGACAAGTCTGGGAAACCTTGGACCTCGCCGGGGTCATCTCGGCGTGGATTCCGCAGTGGCGGTCCGTCCGTAGTCGTCCGCAGCGAAACGCAGTCCACCGGCACACCGTCGACCGGCACCTCGTCGAAACGGTCGTAGAGGCAGCCGCGCGCCGGGCCGAGGTCCAACGCCCCGACCTGCTGTTGGTAACGGCGCTGCTACACGACATCGGCAAGATCGCGGGTGCCCGGGACCACAGTGCGGAGGGGGCACCCGTTGCTGCCACCATTGCGCGTCGGATGGGTTTCGCTCCGGAAGAGGTCGATGTGATCGAGCTCCTGGTGCGCGAGCACCTGACGCTCGTGGAGTTGGCGACCCGGCGCGACCCGAGCGATCCGGCTACCCTCGCTGCCCTGCTCGATGCAGTGCAGGGTCGGCGTGACGTCCTGGACCAGTTGACGGTGCTTACTGAAGCCGACGCCATCGCAGCAGGGCCTACTGCCTGGACCCCGTGGCGAGCTGCCCTGGTTGCGCAACTGGTCGAGCTAGGTCGTGCCGCGCTCGGCGAACGCCGCACGGTGCCTGTCGAACCGGTTGACGACGTGGCTTTACTCGGCCCGGCCCTGCTCGACGATCTGGCAATCGCAATGGCCCACGTCGAGGTGACGGCGAGCGTGCGCGGAGCCTCCATACAGGTCGCAGACCGGGACCGCCTCGGGCTGTTCGCCGACACCGCGGGGCTGTTGTCGGCCACCGGGTTCGTCGTCCGTGCCGCGCGGGTCCGCACGACGGATGGGATCGCGGTCAACACCTGGGAGGTCGAATGCCCCGAAGGAAACCTGCCCGACTCCGCTGACCTGGTCCGCGGACTCGGTCTGTTGGCGAAGGGCGACCGAACTCCGCTGCGAGGTATCGAACGCAGACGGCGCCCGGCCACCCCGAACCGGCCATCGACGCGGGCTACGGTCGTTCCTGGCGGATCGGCTGATGCGACCGTCCTTGAGGTTCGTTCCGTGGACCGTCCTGGGTTGCTGCGCGACATCGGTATGACGTTCGCCAAGAGCGGTCTCGCTGTCCGCTCGGCCCATGTCGCCACCTATGCAGGGCAGAGCCTCGACACCTTCTACGTCACAGCCGCCGGTGGGCGTCGGGTCGAGCCGCCGGCGGTCGCGCACATCATCGCGGCCCTGATCGACAGCTGTGACGGTAGCGACTGACAGCAGGGTCGCAGGCGTACGTGCCGCGATCCGGCGGATGCCGGGAGCACCGGTCGTGGACCGATAACCTGTGGTGCGTGTTCAACACTCTCTCGGACCGGCTGACCGCGACCTTCAAGAACATCAAGGGCAAGGGGCGGCTCAGCGAATCCGACATCAACGCCACCATCCGGGACATCCGGATGGCGCTGCTCGATGCGGACGTCGCGACCACGGTCGTCCGCCAGTTCACCTCCAACGTCCGCGACCGGGCACTGGGCGTTGAGGTCAGCAAGGCGCTGAACCCGGGCCAGCAGGTCGTCAAGATCGTCAACGAGGAACTCGTGCAGATCCTGGGCGGGCAGACCCGGCCGTTGACGCTGGCCAAGCGGCCGCCGACAGTCATCATGCTCGCCGGTCTGCAGGGGTCGGGTAAGACGACGTTCGCGGGCAAGCTCGCGCGGCGACTGCGCGACGAGGGTCACTTCCCGGTGCTGGTCGCAGCCGACCTACAGCGACCGAACGCGGTCACCCAGCTCGAGGTCGTCGCCGAGCGAGCCGGTGTTCCCTGTTTTGCTCCCGAGCGGGGCAACGTGGGCGGGGCGGTCCAGACCGACGACGGTGGGGGAACCGCGTCCTACGGCGACCCGGTGTGGGTCGCGCAGGCCGGGGTCGGTCAGGCGAGGGTCCGCCAGTACGACGTGGTCATCGTCGACACTGCCGGCCGATTGGCGGTGGACGAGAACCTGATGAAACAGGCCGCCGACATCCGCGAAGCGATCGCGCCTGACGAGGTCCTGTTCGTCATCGACGCGATGATCGGTCAGGCCGCGATCGAAACTGCGCTCGCCTTCCAGCAGGGCGTCGACTTCACCGGTGTCGTGCTGTCCAAGCTCGATGGTGACGCCCGCGGTGGTGCCGCGCTGTCGGTCGCGTCGGTGACCGGCCGCCCGATCATGTTCTCCTCCACGGGCGAGGGAGTGAAGGACATTGAGGTCTTCCACCCCGACCGGATGGCCTCCCGCATCCTTGACATGGGCGACGTGCTCACCTTGATCGAGCAGGCCGAGAAGGCTTTCGACCAGCGTCAGGCCGCCGAAATGGCGCGCAAGTTCATGGACGAGGAGGACTTCACCTTCGAAGACTTCCTGGAGCAGATGAACGCCATCAAGAAGATGGGCAACATCAAGGCCCTGATGGGGATGATGCCCGGTATGGCGGGCATGCGCGACCAGCTCAACAGCCTGGACGAACGTGAATTCGTGCGGGTCGAGGCGATGGTGCAGTCGATGACGCGTTTCGAGCGCACTCATCCCAAGGTCATCAACGGTTCTCGCCGGGCGCGAATCGCCAAGGGTTCCGGCGTCAGCGTCTCGGAGGTCAACCAGCTGCTGGAGCGGTTCGGTCAGGCGCAGAAGATGATGCGTCAGATGCGTCGCGGTGGGGGAGTCCCGGGTATGCCCGGAATGGGTGGTATGCCGGGAATGGGCGGTGGCGCCAGCGCCAAGCGGGGCAAGCAGCAGCCGAAGAAAAAGGGCAAGAGCGGAAACCCCGCCAAGCGTGCCCAGCAGGAGCAGGCGGCGGTCACCAAGGCCTCGGACGCGCGTGAACGCTCCTTCGGCAACGCGTTCGGTGCGCCCGACGAAACACCGGCGGAGCCGGTGAAGATCCCGAAGGGATTCGAAAAGTTCCTAGGCACAAAAGACTGAGTTTCACCTGGGAAATGCAAAGGGAAGTAGTCTGAAAGTCAGCTGAGTATTTGCTGACTAACAGAAGTGCAACGGTTTCCTGTGTCTATTGACAGCGGAGTGCCTAGTAGTCAAAGTAAAGGCTGACGAGGTCACGGTGCGCCAAAAGCAGCATCGCTTCATTGTCCGGCTCACTTTGGGGAGTTGCGTCTCAAGCCCTCATCTGGGGTAGTCAGGCGGTCCGCACACAGCGAACTCTTTACTTCGGTATCGGGTTTGCTTTTGTCGTGCCCATTAGACAAATTCTCCGCCGGGCTCAGATACGAGCCCCTGCCAGAAAGTGATCCGCATGGGAGCTCCACCCGTTGAACTCAAAAAAGGTCTCAAACAACGCCACCTGACGATGATCGCCATGGGAGGCGTTATCGGTGCCGGGCTGTTCGTCGGATCAGGCGTGGTCATCGGCGAAGCAGGACCAGGCGCGTTCCTTAGTTACCTGAGCGCTGGAATACTCATCATTCTCGTCATGCGCATGCTCGGTGAGATGGCAGTGTCGAATCCGTCGACCGGATCGTTCGCCGATTACGCGCGCAATGCCCTCGGTGGTTGGGCCGGGTTCTCCGTCGGCTGGTTGTATTGGTATTTCTGGGTCATCGTTATCGGCTTCGAGGCTGTTGCGGGTGGGAAGGTCATCCAATACTGGCTACCAGGTGCCCCCCTCTGGTTGCTCTCGTTGATCCTGATGGCGCTGATGACTGCGACCAACCTGGTCTCGGTGAGCTCGTTCGGTGAATTCGAGTTCTGGTTCGCCGGTATCAAGGTCGCGGCGATCATCCTCTTCATCGTCATGGGTGTGCTGTACGTCGTCGGGATCTGGCCGGGTAAGAAAGGTGGATTCGACGTCAGCAACCTGACCTCACATGGTGGGTTCATCCCCCACGGGGGGGCCGCTATCTTCGCCGCGATCATCGTGGTGATCTTCTCGATGGTCGGCGCCGAGGTTGCAACCATTGCGGCCGCCGAGTCCGATGACCCGGCCCGGGCCATCAAGAAGGCGACCAACTCAGTTGTTTTCCGTATCGCTGTGTTCTACGTGGGTTCAATGTTCCTGCTCGTCCTGATTCTCCCGTGGAATTCCAAGAGCCTGGGCGCTTCCCCCTTCGTCGCGGCGTTCGAACAGATGGGAATCCCGGCCGCCGGAGACATCATGAACGCCGTCGTCCTGACGGCCGTGCTGTCCTGTCTCAATTCGGGGCTCTACACCTCCTCGCGGATGCTGTTCGTGCTGGCAGCGCGACGCGAGGCGCCGCTCGGCATGATGAAGGTCAACGTCGCTGGTGTTCCGATGATGGCGATCCTCAGCTCGTCCGTGGTCGGATTCCTGTGTGTCATCGCGGCCGCTATCTCGCCGGACACCGTTTTCCTCTTCCTGCTGAACTCCTCTGGCGCCATCATCCTGTTCGTCTACCTGTTGATCTGCATATCGCAGATCGTGCTCCGGTATCGGTCCGGGTCCAAGGACCTGACCGTCAAGATGTGGTTGTTCCCCGCCCTGTCGATCCTGGTTGCGGTGGGCATCCTCGCGATTCTGGGTCAGATGGCCTGGGACGCAACATCTCGACCCCAGTTCCTGGAGAGCCTCGGCGCATGGGTGTTGGTCGTTGTGATCTTCTTCGCCACCAAGCGTTTCCGTGACCGTGACATCTCCACAGCCGACATCGCCGAGCCGACGTCCCCTGCGTCGCGGGTGCTGGTGCTCGCCAACCAGACCGTGGAGGGTGATGAGTTGCTGCAGGAGTTGAGTGCGATGGACGAGCAGGGGTACGCCGAGTACTTCGTCTCTGTACCTGCCAACCCCATCGACACCGGGACGGCGATGCACGAGGGTGCCGTTCATATGTGGGATGCGACCACGGTGGCCGCTCAGGCGCGGTTGGATCGCACCCTGGAAGTTCTGCGGTCCAAGAACCTCAAGGCCAGCGGCGAACTGGGTAGCTACAAGCCGCTGCAGGCGCTGTCGGACGCGGTGTCATCCTTCCATCCGGACCGCCTGGTGATCTGCACCCTGCCGGAGCAGGACTCGGCGTGGTTGCGCTTCGACTTGATCGACCGGGCCCGGGAGGCTCACGGACTACCGGTCACCCATGTCGTGGTGCAACCCGACTCCGTCAACGCGCCGTAGACCGCGATGACGATCGTGGTCGGCCTCGCGCCGGGAAAGAAGGGCCTTGCAGCGCTGCACCTGGCCGCGGTGATGGCGCGTTCACGGGTCGAGGACCTGCTGGTGTGCACGATCGTGAAGGCGCCATGGCCTCCCGATCCGAACTACGCCGATCGGGAGTACCTCGCCTATCAGGAGAAGGTGGCGCAGGCATCTCTGGAACACGCCCGTGAGTACCTCGGCGCCGATCCGATCCATGCGGAGTTCGTGGTTCGGCGAGCAACGTCCGTCGCTGCGGGGCTCGTCACTCTGATCGGCGAGCGAGAGGTGAGCCTGGCGATCCTCGGCTCCTCGTCCAGTGGCGTCCTGGGTCACGTGATGCTCGGTGCAGTCTCAGAGCGGATCGTGCACGGCGCGGACGTGCCGGTGGCAGTGGCCCCTCGCGGCTATCGCGGAGGGCCGATGACTCAGCTGTCGCGGGTCAGTGTGGCCTTCGGCCGTGCCGACCACGACAGTGGGCTGCTGAAGCGGGCACTCGTCGGTGCTCGCGAGTTCGCGGCGCCGTTGCGGGTGGTCTGTTTCGCGGTGCGCCCGATGGCCGTCTCCAGCGAGGCGATCGAATCGTCCGCCGACCAGGCCGTCGTCGACAAGTGGCAGCAGCGACTGGAGTCCGATGTCGCTGCGACCGTCGCCGGTGTCGAGTCCGACCATCCTGGCGCGACGGGTGTCGCGACCCGACTCGAGGTTGTGTTGGGCGAGGGCGCCACCTGGGGCGCGGCGATCGCCGACATCGAATGGAGCAGCGCCGACCTTCTCGTGGTGGGCACCAGCAGCGGGCCGTTCAGCCGGTTCTTCCTGGGGTCGCACGCGCTGAAGATCGTGCGTAACTCACCGGTTCCGGTGCTGTTGATGCCTCGAGGCTGACGCCGGAGAACAACAGCGGGCCCACGAGAGGCTCAGTAAACGCCGAGAGGCTCACGCCGACGTGAGCCTCTCGGTGTTTGATGAGCCTCTCGCCACGCGATCGGCTGCGGTAAGCGGAGGTGCGCTCAGTGGCCGAGGTTTGCGTACAGCACACCGGCCGCTTTGGTCACCAGCGCGCGTCCGGCCGGGTCGGTAGCGTTGCCGGTCGAGA
>JBBPZD010000245.1:0-36805 GCA_038199265.1 Actinomycetales bacterium
CGGGCCTCGACATCGGCGCCGATACACCCGCCGAGATCGCTCTCTCGATTCTCGCCGAGTTGGTCAACGTGCTCCGGGGCGGCCGAGTTGGTGCTCTGCGGGACAGGCAGGGCCCGATCCACCCGGGCCTGGCCGCGGGCGAAGCGGTCTGCCCGGCTGGCTGAAGCCCCCTACGAAGAGGGCGGCCCCTGTCACGTTCTGAGGGGCACGTCGCGCCTACAGTTCCCCTCGGTGCAAGAGCCGTTCCATCCAAGGGGATCCCCGTCATGGCCAGTCGTTTGACTCGCGCGCTCGTTGCCGTCGCCATCACGAGCGGGGTGACCTTGTCGACCCTCGTCCCTGCCGCACAGGCGAGCCCGGGCAGCGGCGGTGACAGGGGCGCTACGAGCACCCGCATCACTGGCCACGAGGCGCTGTCACCGCGTGCGCTCCGCTCGCCCAACTATTACGCGACCTCGTTCGACACCGTCGATGCGGGGTCTGCTTGGTTCGACGTGCGTGCTCTGCAGTACCTATTGCTCTCGGCCGGATTCAAGACGAACTGGGAGACCGCCTATGGGTCCTCCACCGCGCAGGCGGTCAGCGACTACCAGCGCAAGGTGCAACTCCCGGTGACGGGGGTAGGTGACGACGCGACTCTGACCAGGCTCACCCCGGCGGTCAATCGCGGGAATGTCACCTACCGCAGTTACGCGATCCAGACTCTGCTGAAGAAGCACGGGTACTGGTTCGGCGGTTCTGCCCCGGCGATGAGCACGATGTACAACTCGACCACGTCGTCCTACGTGCGCTCGTTCCAGGCCGGACACGGCATCGGTGCGGCCGACTTCGTGGGCACCAACACCTGGCCCACTCTCTTTGCGGGGAAGTCCTCGGGTGCGCTCTACCCGCTGTTGCAAAAAGGCACCGGTCGCGCCGAGTGGTCCAACTGTGGACCGGCATCCGCTGTCTCGATGATGATCACGATGGCCCGCGTCGCACCAGCGAAATGGGGATTCAATATCGCCAACCGCTCGCCCGCCATCAACGACTTCCGCTACCGAGCCATGGGGGTGGCCAACACTGCGGCCCGCGACAAGGAGGGCACTGAGTTTCCTGACTTCGAAAAAGCGTTCACGTCCTACGGACTCACCGCGTGGCACGGGGGAATCAACGACACCATCAAGGATGCGCGGGCTGGCAAGCCCTCGATCGCAGGGGGTGATGCCCACCGGCTGCAGTGGGGCACCTACGTGCGCGGCCCGGTCTCGCACTGGGTGGCGGTGCTCGGCTGGAACGGCACCTACTTCCTGGTGATGGACCCGATCAGCACGACCGGCTCCAACGTGGTCCACCAGATGACCGAGACGCAACTGCGGTATTACGCCGCCATCAACCCCGGACATCCGCAGAGCACTGCCGCGAAGAACTCGATTCTCGTCCGCTGACCCGAACGTCGCGGCACGACCGTAGGCTCCAGCCATCGAGCAGCAGGGTCGCTGAGCAGCAGTCGGCCGCTGCCAGGCATGAGGAGACAGGGATGACCGAGCGGCTGATCGGGCTGTTGTTGGGCGCCGAAGAGGACTGGCCCCGGGCGTTCGAGGACCTGATCGGGACGTTGGGTCACATCCGCCACGATGGGGACACGTACGACATCCGTGTCGAGCGGCTCACGATCGAGCCGTTCAACCTGCGGTCCAAGCCGCGCACCGACCTGGTCATCGACCGCCTGGCGCACTGGTACTACCACCCGCGCGAATGGTTGAAAAAGATCGCTCTGATGGATGACGTCTACCTGCTGAACAGCCCGTTCACCTTCCAGTCGATGGAAAAGCACTCCGCCTACTGCGCGCTGATGCGGATGGGCATGCACGTGCCGGAGACCGTTCTCGTGCCGTACAAGAACCCGCTGGACAACGTGCGATGGGCTTACACGTCCAAGAAATACAACAACTCCTTCGACCTGGCGGCAGTAGCGCGCGGTGTCGGGTACCCGATGTTCATGAAGCCGTTCGACGGTGGCGCCTGGCGCGGCGTGTCGATGATCCGCAATGAAGAGGAGTTGCACCGCTCCTACAACGAGTCCGGCGAGATGCTGATGCACCTGCAGGCATCGGTCGACAACTTCGAGGTCTTCGCCCGGGCGTTGACGATCGGGCCGGAGACAATGGTGATGAACTTCCGTCCGGACCTGCCTATGCACGAGCGATACGCCGTGTCGCACGATTTCCTCACGCCCGCGATGGGCGCCGAGACGGCAACGATCGCGCGCACGGTGAACGCGTTCTTCCGGTGGGAGTTCAACAGCTGCGAGATGCTGATCAAGGACGGCGTGGCCTACCCGATCGACTATGCGAACGCGTGCCCGGATGTAGCGATCACCTCGTTGCACTACTACTTCCCATGGGCGATGAAGTCGCTGCTGAAATGGTCGGTGTACTGCGCTGTGACGGGCCGTAAGGCCAAGACCCAGGTCGACACCGGTCCATGGTTCGAGATCGCGGACGCTGATATTTCGTACGAGGAGAAGCTGGCCGGCTACCAACGGCTTTCGGACGAGTACTTCGACGTCGAGCACTATCGTGAATTCGTTGCCACCTCGATGCCGCACGTCGATCAGATGGTGTTGGAGTGGGTGACCTCGCCGGCGTTCGACCAGATTCTGATCGACACCGTGCGCTCGACCTATCCAGAGCATGAGCACGAACGATTTCTCGCCCATTTCCGCGGCCTGACTGGAATGTGGGCTCGTGACGAGGCAGCACTGCTCGCCTGAACCGGAAGCGGGTCCCGCCGCTTGGACGGATGGCGTTGTGTCCTACGTCCCATCTCTCTAGGCTCCGAACATGGCGGCCACGCATTCAGCAAATTCCGAGGAAAAATTCAGCCGGGTCCTAGGCCAATGGGATGTTTTGGCCATCGCGTTCGGGGCGATGATCGGTTTCGGCTGGATCGTGTTGACCGGTGGCTTCCTGGACGAAGCAGGCACGGGCGGGGCTGCACTGGCGTTCATCATCGGTGGAGTCGTGATGGGTTTTGTCGCTCTCACCTATGCCGAACTGGTCGCAGCCATGCCGCAGGTCGGCGGTGAGCACCAGTACGTGTTGCGCGCGGTCGGTTCCAAATCGGCATTCGTGTGTTCGTGGTTCCTTGTCCTGGGGTATGTGTCCGTCGTTGCTTTCGAGGCAGTCGCACTGCCGCAGACGATGTTGTTCCTGTTTCCGGACATGCTGGCCGTGAAGTTGTGGACCATCGCCGACTACGACGTCTATCTCTCCTGGGTTGCCGTCGGGGTAGTCGCTGCAGCGGTGATGACGTATCTGAACTACCGGGGTGTGCGCGCCGCGGCCGTGTTCCAGACAATCGCCGTACTGTTTCTGATGGCTGTCGGCGCGGCCTTGATCTTCGGTTCGTTCAGCGGCGGCAGCGTCTCGCAGATGGACCCCTGGTTCACCGGGGGAGCGGCCGGAATTATCGGAGTGCTGGTCGCGACACCGTTCTTGTTCGTCGGATTCGACGTCATTCCGCAGTCGGCGGAGGAGATCAACCTGCCTCATCGCAAGATCGGCATCATGATCCTGGTCTCGCTGGCGGCTGCGATCGGCTGGTACGTGATGATCATGCTGACTGTCGGCTCGTCGCTGCCCGCCGCCCAGCTTGCAGACTCCAAGCTGGCAGTGGCCGACGGGATGACGGCCCTGTGGAGTAGCGCAACGATGGGCAAGATCCTGGTACTGGGGGGCATTGCCGGCATCCTGACCTCGTGGAACGGCTTCCTGATCGGAGCCAGTCGGCTGGTTTATGCGATGGCTGAATCAGGCATGTTGCCCGCGTGGTTCGCTGCGTTGCACCCGAAGTACAAGACGCCGAAGAACGCGCTGTTGTTCATCGGCGGCCTGTCGATCCTGGCTCCGATCTTCGGGCGTCAGATGCTGGTGTGGTTGGTGGACGCCGGCAGTGTGAGCCTGATCATCGCGTTCGTGATGGTTGCGGTCAGTTTCGTGGTGCTGCGCCGGCGCGAGCCGCAGATGAACCGCCCGTTCCGCACACCGGGCGGCGCGTCGACCGGGGTGATCGCGGTTGTGCTGGCTTCAGGTCTCGGTGTCCTCTTCCTGCCGGGAATGCCTGCCGCGTTGGTGTGGCCCTACGAATGGATCATCTTCGGTGGCTGGGCTGTCGCCGGAGCCTTCCTGATTACCCGGATCCCGCACGTCGGGCCGGGCCCGGACTCACACGACCGGATGGTCGAGGTCGCAGCGAAGAGGGGAGTCCCCGCTGATCAGGGCGAGCTCCGTTAGATCGTGGTCGGGCTGTCGATCGTCATTGACCTCACGATCATTGGCTGGCTAAACTCCACCCAAATCCAGGTAAATCCAATTCTCGGGTGGGTCAGATGTCGCGCGAGTTGCTTGCCGGTCTCGATGTCGGAACCACATCGGTAAAGGCGCTGCTCATCACCGCGGATGGTGAAGAGGTGGCACTGGGCCGTGCGCCGACCGCGTGGACGGGCACCGACTACGGGGCGGAGACGAGCGCCGAGGCGATCGCCCTAACAGCGCAGGCAGCGCTCGCCGATGCGCTGGGCCAGCTGCCCGAAGACCGTGTCGCAGCGCTCGGTATCGCCTCGATGGCCGAATCGGGGGTGCTCGTGGACGGCAAGGACCGACCATTGGCGCCGGTAATCGCCTGGCATGACCACCGCGACGAGCAAGAGCTCGGCGATCTGGTTGCCGAGTTCGGGGCCGAGACGTTCTCAGCGCGCACCGGACTGCCGGTCTGGACCCAGTGGAGCCTGACCAAGCACCGCTGGCTCGTCGACCACATTCCCACGGCGCGCGACGCCCGTCGTCGGTACAACATCGCCGAATGGGTGGCGCGCGGCCTCGGTGCCGGGCCGGTCACCGAGCTGTCCCTGGCCTCCCGCACCGGGTGGCTCGACCTCGCCACTGCAGCGCCGTGGCGGGAGTCGATGCAGTGGTCGGGTGCAGCAGAGTCGCTACTGCACGATCTGGTGTCAGCGGGAACTCCGATCGGTAAGGCGCGCACCGATGGGCCACTGCGGGCGTTGCAGGGCGCGACGTTGACCATCGCCGGGCATGATCATCAGGCTGCCGTGATCGGGGTCGGCAGCGGTGGTCCGGGTGACGAATTCGACTCGTGCGGTACTGCAGAGGCCTTTGTGCGGACCATCACGCCCGGCCTTCCCGCCCAGGTGATCACCGGATTGACGGCAGCAGGGGTGACGGTCGGGTGGCACGCCATCGCGGACCGGTGGTGTCTGCTGGGCGCAACCCAGGGCGGGCTGATCCTGAATCGGGTGCAGGATGCCCTGGGTATCGGGCGCAGCGGTCTCGCGGCCCTCGATCGCGCAGCGCTCGCGGCGCCCGACCGTCACGACGTGCTGCGCGTCGCCGACGACGCGACCATCTGGTTCGATCCGGTCGCCGAGCCGGGCGTGGTGTGGCGCGCCGCAGTTCGTCACGTGACGGCAGCAGCGCAGCAGTTGGGCGATGTGCTCGATGGGGCATCCGGTCCACGGCGCGACCTCGTGGTGGCAGGGGGCTGGACCAACAGCGCCGCGGTGATGGACGCCAAGAGGCAGGCCTTCGGGGAATTGCGCCTCGCCACTACCGCTGAGGCGGGTGCGCGGGGTGCGGCCATCCTCGCCGGTCTCGCATTAGGGACTTACGCATCGCTTGCCGAGGCGCCCGGCCGCCACCGTAGTTCCCCTATTCCAACCCCGGAAACGAGGATGAACTGACATGCCCCTGGCCACCACCGCCGACCTGATCGCAGCTGCACGGCGCGCAGGTGCTGGAATCCCTGCGTTCAACGTGATCACTCTCGAACACGCCGAGGCGATCGCCAGCGGCGCGGAGCGGGCCGGTTGCGCGGTCATTCTGCAGATCAGCGAGAACGCCGTGAAATTTCATGCCGGCCGGCTGGGACCGATCGCTGCTGCGAGTGTGCAGGTGGCCCAGCAATCCGCCGTAGCGATATCTGTTCACGTCGACCACGTGGAGGACCCGTCGGTGCTCCGCCAGGCGGCCGACACCGGAATCAGCTCGGTGATGTTCGACGCCTCGCACCTGGACTACGCGGCCAACGTTCGAGCCACCCGTGAGGCCGCGCAGTGGGCGCATGAGCGAGGGATGCTGGTGGAAGCCGAGCTGGGGAAGGTGGGTGGAAAGGGTGGCGCCCACACACCGGGGGTGCGCACTGATCCCCTGGAAGCCGTCAGTTTCGTCGAGGCGACCGGTGTCGACGCGCTCGCGGTGGCGGTGGGCAGTTCGCACGCGATGGTCGAGCGCACCGCCGCGCTCGACCTCGATCTGATCGCGGCACTTGCCTCACACCTACCGGTTCCGCTGGTCCTGCACGGATCATCAGGTGTCGCCGACGCAGTGCTCACTGAGGCCGTGCGCGCCGGCATGGTGAAGATCAACGTCGGCACCATCCTCAACGTCGCCTGGACGCACTCCATCCGCAAGACGTTGGACGCACGCACCGACATCGTCGATCCGCGGGCCTACCTGCGCCCAGCACGCGAAGCTGTTGCTGAGGTGGTCGCGGGGTTGTGCACTGTGATCGGTGGGCCGAGGTGACCGACGGTTCGGCCCAGATCGTCACGCTGACCTTGAACCCGGCGCTGGACCTCACCTATTTCCTCGCCGAGACCTCGGTCGGAGAAGTGGATGTGCACCGTGCGACGGCCGCGACGATCGAGGCCAGCGGAAAGGGCGTCAACATCTCGCGCGCGTTGCATGCAAACGGGGTGCCTACCGTGGCCGTCCTCCCGCTGGGCGGGCCCGCAGGGCGCCACCTGGGCGAGCTGCTCGACGCGGAACACGTGCCCCGCCGCGTTGTCGATCAGCAGACGCCGACGCGGATCAACACCACCGTGGCATTGCGCGGCGGCGACACAGCGAAGGTCAACGGTCCCGGTGGGGAACTGACCCGCGGCGAGCTCGATGCCCTTCTCGGCGAGATCGCGGCAGCGCTGCAGGGGGTCGGTGGACACAGCGAGACGTGGCTGGCGATCTGTGGATCACTGCCGCCGGGCGTCGACACGACCATCGTCGGTGAGCTGATCGCGCTCGCTCACGAGAACGGCGCTCGATGCGCCGTCGATGCATCGGGTGCTGCGTTGGAGGTTGCGATTGCAGCCTGCGCAGACCTGGTGGCACCCAACCGCCTGGAGCTCGCCGATATCGATCGGTTGGCCGCTCGTGCCGACACCGTGGAGGACGTCGCCCGCGTGGCCGCCGGAATCTCCCGCCGAGCGGGAGCTGCGCTGCTGGTCAGCCTGGGCGGGGACGGAGCGCTCTACACCGACGGGGCCACCGCGGTGCACGGCTTCGGAGCGGCATTGGTGCCGGTCAATACTGCCGGCGCCGGGGACGCCCTACTCTCGGGGTGGCTGGCCAGGGCTGGGGTGCCCTCCGATCGGATGGCGCGGGCCATCCGATGGAGCCGGGCGGCCTGCCGATCCGCTACAACCGTGGCCCCGGCATTGACTGCAGAATTCGATATCGAACCCATCACTGTCACATTCGTCTGAACCGAAAGGCCCGTTCCATGACTGTCAATCGCCGCATCGTCGTCACCTCCGTCGAGAACATGGAACTCCGCGAGGAGTCCGTCCCTGTACCTGCAGCAGGCGAGGTCCGCGTTCGCAGTGTCTACATCGGGGTGTGCGGATCGGACACGCATGCTTTCCACGGCCGGCACCCGTTCATTCCTATTCCCTACCTGCCCGGTCACGAGGCGACCGGTGTGGTCGAGGAACTCGGCGAGGGCGTCGAGAGCGTCACAGTGGGTGACCGCGTCGTCGTCGAACCCACGCTGCCCTGCTGGAATTGCAAGCCCTGCCGTAACGGCAACGAGAACCTCTGCGAGAACCTTCAGTTCTTCGGCTGCGGTTACAAGGAGGGCGGCATGGCGGACCAGTTCGTCGTCCGCGCAGACCGGTTGCACCACATCCCGGACAGCATCAGCGACCTCGGCTCCGCGCTCATCGAGCCGCTGTCCACCCCGGTGCATGCAGGACGGATCGCCGGGCCGCTGAAGGACCGCACGGTCGTGGTGCTCGGCGCCGGGACAATTGGGCTGTTGATGCTTGCTGTCGCGCGCTATTCGGGGGCGTCGAAGGTTGTCGTGACCGACCCGCTGGCCAGCAAGCGTGCAGCGGCGCTGCGGATCGGCGCGGATGCAGCCGTCGACGCGACGGACCCCGACGTCGTGGCTTTGGTGCGAGGCGAACTGGGTGAGAGCGCGGACGTCGTCTTCGACTGCGTCGCCGTGAAGTCGACCACGCTCGCCGGTATCGAGATGGCCCTCAAGGGCGGAACCGTCGTGATCGTCGGGGTCCCCTCAGCCGACTTCGAGCTCCCCGTCCGCATCATGCAGGACCAGCAGATCCGTATCCAGGGCAGCGCCACCTACGTGCCGCAGGACTATGCCACGTCGATCGAGATGATCTCATCGGGTGCGGTGCGTGCGCAGGACTTCATCACCGGGCAGTTCCCGCTCGACCAGGCCGAGCAGGCATTCGAGGCTTCGGTCAGCGGCGATCACATCAAGGTGCTCATCCACCCGTGACGCCGAACCGCCGCCCGGACCTGCCTGATCTGCAGCCGCCGAGTGCCAGACGCGCTGCCATACTCGGCGCGCTTCGGGTCAGCGGGCAGGTCCGGGCTGTCAGGATCGCCGGTGAGCTGGGAGTCACTCACGAGACCATCCGGAAGGATCTGCTGACTCTCGAGGGCGAAGGGTTACTCCGACGGGTGCATGGTGGGGCCGTGCCGATCGAGTCGGCGTCGTTCGAACCGGTGATCTCGGCGCGCACGGAGATGGCACGGGAGAAGAGTCGCATCGCGGCCGCCGCGCTGGAGTTCCTGCCTGCAAGCGGCGCTGTGTTGTTCGATGCGGGCACGACGACGAGGGCGCTTGCCAGCATGCTTCCACCCGGTTCGTCGCTGACCGCCATCACCAACGCGCTACCCGTCGCGACCGCACTGATGATCTACCCGCGGGTCACCGTTCACATGGTCGGCGGCCGATTGCGAACGACCACGATGGCGTCAGTCGATTCGTGGGCACTGCGGGACCTGCGCGAGGTGCGTGCCGATGTGGCATTCGTCGGTACGAATGCGTTCTCGCTTGCGCACGGCCTCAGTACTCCTGACGCGGCTGAGGCGGCAGTCAAGCGAGAAATGGTGAACTCGGCACGGCTGACTGTGCTGCTGGCCGACCACACCAAATTCGGACGGGAGGCTGTCTTCGCCTACGCCGATCTGAGCGACATCGACGTCTTGATCACCGACGACGGCCTGGCGCCGTCGGACGCCGATCGGCTGCTGATCTCAGCGAAACTCCAGGTCATCCGTGCCTGATGACACAGCGCCGGGCGCCACGGTCGCATCCTGCAGGTTGCGCAGGACACGGACGACGACTGCTGCCGGCGTCATCGCCGAGTTGTCGATCCACAAGCCGACCCGGGGGGTGTTGAACTCGACCTCGTTCCACAGGTTCTCGACCGACGCGTACTCGGCGCAGAACGCAGCCTTCGCCGGTTGCCGCTCGTGGAGGGCATCGATGCTCGGGTGCAGCACGACCAGGTGGATCGGCCCGGTGTCAGCCAGATCGAGGAAGTCCTCGAGGTAGTCGCCGATGATGTCGTCGGCGATGACGGCATCGAAACCGTTGGCGCACCAGACGTCGGCGAGGGTGAGCGCCCCAGCCCATCGGGTGAACAACTGCTCCAGTGCCCCGACCGTGGGTTCCGAGGTCAGTGGCATCCTGCCCGCAGCCACCATGCTTTCAAGGACCGACCCGTCAATGCATACCGACTTCACCAGGGCATCGGCGAGAGCGCGAGCAACGGTCGACTTACCCGCCGCCCGAGCCCCTGCCACGACGAAGGTCCGACCCATCGATCCGTCGCCCGGGTGCGCGGTCACGCTCATCGATTCAACCGCCGAGCGTAGAAGAGACGATCTCGCGCGCCTCGTCCTGTACCTGCGCCAGGTGATCTGGCCCCTTGAACGACTCTGCGTAGATCTTGTAGACGTCTTCGGTGCCGGACGGACGAGCGGCGAACCACGCACTTTCCGTCGTCACCTTGAGGCCTCCGATCGCCGCACCATTGCCGGGTGCTTCGGTCAGTTTCGCGGTGATGGGTTCTCCGGCAAGGGAATCTGCACTGACATCGGATCCGCTGAGGGCGCCCAGTTTGGCCTTCTGCTCGCGGTTGGCGGGTGCGTCGACACGCGCGTAAGACGGTGCGCCGAATTTCTCGGACAGCTCGCCGTAATGCTGACTGGGGGACTTGCCGGTCTTGGCCTGGATCTCCGAGGCCAGCAGCGCCAGCAGGAGTCCGTCCTTGTCGGTGGTCCACACAGTGCCGTCGAACCGCAGGAACGAGGCGCCCGCAGATTCCTCGCCACCGAAACCGACCGAGCCGTCCAGTAGGCCGGGGACGAACCACTTGAAGCCGACGGGAACCTCCCACAGGGTGGCCCCGATCGAGGCCACGACGCGGTCGATCATCGAGGAGGACACCAGGGTCTTGCCGACCCGGTCGCTGCTCCAGTGCGGTCGCGCGCCGCCGTAGAGGTACTGGATCGCAACTGCGAGGTAGTGGTTGGGGTTCATCAGCCCGCCGTCCGGCGTCACGATGCCGTGCCGGTCCGAATCGGCGTCGTTGCCGGTCGCGATGTCGTACTTGTCCTTCTGGGCGATCAGCGATGCCATCGCGGAGGGCGAGGAGCAGTCCATCCGGATCTTCTCGTCCCAGTCCAGTGTCATGAAGCGCCAGGTCGGGTCGACCAACGGGTTCACGACGCTCAGGTCGAGGCCATGCCGCGCACCGATCTCGCCCCAGTAGTAGACGGCCGCGCCGCCGAGGGGATCGGCACCGATCCGTACGCCGGCGTCCTTGATTGCCCCCAGATCGACCACGTTCGGCAGATCGTCGACGTAGCTGCCGAGGAAGTCGTAGGACTGTGCTGCAGCGCGCGCTTTCGCAAAAGGAACTCGCTTGACGCCCCGCAGGTCGGCCCGCAGGTAGTCGTTCGCGGCGGCAGCGATCACCTTGGTGGCGTCACTGTCGGCGGGGCCACCGTGCGGCGGGTTGTACTTGAAGCCGCCATCGGCGGGCGGGTTGTGCGATGGCGTGACGACGATTCCGTCGGCCAGCCCACTGCCGGTCGTACGCCCCTTGTTGGCGCGCAGGATCGCGTGTGAGACAGCAGGGGTCGGGGTGAACGAGTCTTTGCTGTCGACCAGCACCTGTACGTCGTTGGCGACCAGCACCTCCAGGGCGGTGACCCACGCGGGCTCGGACAACGCATGGGTGTCACGGCCGATGAAGAGCGGCCCGTCGTAGCCCTGGTCGCGCCGGTAGTCCACGATCGCCTGGGTCGTGGCCAGGATGTGCGGCTCGTTGAACGCCGACTTCAGCGATGAGCCGCGGTGCCCAGATGTGCCGAAGACGACCTGCTGATCCAGGTTTTCCGGATCCGGCGAAACGCTGTAGTACGCCGTCACCAGATGAGCGACATCGATCAGGTCCGAGGGCTGAGCCAGCTGGCCTGCTCGTGATTGGGCCATGGTCAGGCTCCTTGCTCGGTGGTGGTCGGCTCGGTGGTGGTCGGCGTGGTGGTGGACCCCTTCAGCACAGTGGGTGCTTCGGCGAGAGGGGTTGGAACGGTGCCGACCTCAGGTCGTGAATCTGTGACCGTAGCGCAGGACACGTGGTCCGGGGTGAACCACAGAGCCGCGAGGGGCGGCATGGTCACCAGTGCTGAGAACGGCTGCCCGTTCGCTGGGACGGCCTCGGCGGTCACGCTACCGAGGTTGCCGCGGCCGCCGCCGCCGTAACCGGCAGCGTCTGTGTTCAGCGCTTCGGTCCAGGCCCCCTCGTGGGGCAGACCGATACGGATGTCGCGGTGTTCGCTGCCGCTGAAGTTGACGATCACCGCCACCACGTCCTGCTCGGACTTGCCGAACCGTAGGTAGGAGAAGGTGTTCCGATCACCGTCGTCCGCATTGATCCAGCCGAAACCGCGAGGCTCGTTGTCCAACTCCCACAGCGCGGGTTGATCGACGTAGAGCCGGTTCAGGTCTTTGACCAGCGCGTGCACGCCGTAGTGCGCGGGCTGATCCAGCAACCACCAATCGAGACTGCGACCGTCGGCCCACTCGGCCTCCTGCGCGAACTCCTGACCCATGAACAGCAGTTGCTTACCAGGGTGTGACCACATGTACGCGACGTAGGCGCGCACGTTGGCCAGCTGTTCCCAACGGTCGCCAGGCATCTTGCGCAGCAACGAGCCCTTGCCGTGCACGACCTCGTCGTGACTGATCGGCAGCATGAACTGCTCGCTCCAGGCGTACACGAGCGCGAACGTCATCTCACCGTGGTGGTACTTGCGGTAGATCGGCGGGTTCTCGACGTAGCCGAGCGAGTCGTGCATCCAGCCCATGTTCCATTTGAAACCGAAGCCCAGGCCATCGCGGCTGGTCGGCTGGGTGACTCCCGGCCATGAGGTCGACTCCTCGGCGATCATCACGGTGCCTGGGTTGCGCCGGTAGGCGGTGGCGTTGGTTTCCTGCAGCAGCTTGACCGCGTCGAGGTTCTCGCGACCGCCGTAGATGTTGGGAATCCACTCACCGTCTTCGCGGGAGTAGTCCAGGTAGAGCATCGAGGCGACCCCGTCGACGCGCAGGCCATCGGCGTGGAACTCCTCCAACCAGTACAGCGCGTTCGCGAACAGGAAGTTGCGTACGTGCGGGCGGCCGAAGTCGAAGACGTAGGAGCCCCACTCGTTGTGCCAGCCCTTGCGGGGGTCCGGGTGCTCATAGAGGGAGGTGCCGTCGAACTTGGCCAGCGCCCACTCGTCGGTCGCGAAGTGGCCGGGCACCCAGTCCAGGATGACGCCGATACCAGCCTGGTGCAGCTTGTCGACCAGGTAGCGGAAGTCGTCGGGTGTTCCGAACCGGGAGTTCGGCGCGTAGTACCCGGTGACGTGATACCCCCAGCTGGGTGGGAACGGATGCTGCATGACCGGCATCAGCTCGACGTGCGTGAACCCGAGATCGCTGACGTAGTTGACCAGGTGCTCGGCCATCTCTACGTAGGACAGGCCTTGACGCCACGAGCCCAGG
Source organism: Actinomycetales bacterium (assembly GCA_038199265.1). Classification (GTDB taxonomy): domain Bacteria; phylum Actinomycetota; class Actinomycetes; order Actinomycetales; family Dermatophilaceae; genus Allobranchiibius. The sequence goes on from JBBPZD010000245.1 coordinate 13,150, forward strand.
TGCAGTTCGTAGACGCTCATCGGCTGGGTGTGCGGGTCGGTCTCGCCGCGCTTGGTCAGCCATGCGTCATCGCCCCACTCGTATGCCGTCTGCGTGACGACAGAGGCAGTGGCCGGGGCATCTTCGGCTGCCCGCGCCATCGGGTCGGCGCGATCACGCCACACGCGGTCGGCGCAGCAGATCTTGAACTTGTAGCTCGTGCCTGCGTTGACGCCAGGCACGAACAGTTCCCAGACGCCGGAGTTCCCGAGCTGGCGCATCGCGTGCGCCTCACCGTTCCAGTAGTTGAAGTCACCGATGACCTGGACGCCCTTGGCATGCGGCGCCCACACGGCGAACGAGGTACCCGTCACGCGGCCCAGCGGACCGTCGTAGGTCTGCACGTGCGCGCCCAGCACCTTCCACAATTCTTCGTGCCGACCCTCCCCGATCAGGAACAGGTCGATGTCGCCGAGGCTCGGCAGGAACCGGTACGGGTCGTCCTGGACGTGCTCGTAGCCGTCTTCGAAGGTGGTGATCAACCGGTAATCGGGCAGGCCGGTCAACGGGAGTCGACCGGTCCATATGCCTTCGTACTCATGGACCAGCGATACCCGGGTTCCGTCTTCCAAGAGCACCTGGACCGACTCGGCGAACGGCCGCAGGGCGCGCACGAACGGTCCGATTTCGTCTGTTTGCCCGCCGAGCACGCTGTGCGGGTCGCCGTGCGTGCCCATCAGTAGTGCATCCGCCTCGTGGACGTTGAGTGGGGGCACCGATGTGCTGGTGGGGGTGTTGTCAGCCGGGGTCGACACGTCGGTCTGCCTTTCATCGGCCAGAAGCCGGTGGATTGCGGTAGTCGGGATGGCGAGCCAGCTGGGGCGGTTGCGCGCCTCGTACTCGATCTCGTAGCTGGCCTTGTCTATCTCGAAAGCATCCAGGATGGCCTGGTAGGCAACGAGGTTCAAGCCACCGGAACTGACATATCCCTGTACGAAAGCCGAACGCGTCGCCGCAGCCCAGTCCCGTCGGTCCTCGGCGGTCTCACGCTCGGCAGCGCCTGCGGCGTAATCGAAGGAACGCAGCATTCCCGCTACGTCGCGCAATGGGGAGTCGAATTCGTTGCGCTCGGTCAGCGGGCGCAACGGCTCGCCTTCGAAATCGATGAGAACCCACCTGTTGCCTGCAGGGCCGGGTACCTCCAGCACCTGCCCGAGGTGGAAGTCACCGTGGATGCGTTGGCGCCCGGGCCACTCTGCCTTCCCGGCCACGACCATCAAGTGTTGGAAAGCGTCGTCGTAGGCAGCCAGTTCGGGCGCTCGCTCACAGGCTTGAGCGAATCGTCGGCTCATGCCGAGGATGGTCCGCGCGGAATCTGATGCGTTCGACGGCGCGCTACCGAAGGCAGTAGCCAGAGCAGCATGCACGTTGGCTGTCGCGGCGCCGAGGTCACGCGCCGCTCTGGTGAAGTCCGTTCCCAAGACCGCTGCAGCAGATGCCTCACGCCAGGCGTCCTGGACTCCGGGTAGGAATTCCTGGGCGAAGGCAACGTGCCCACTCCAGTTCCTACCCTCCGGTGCCGGCCAGGTGGCAAGCACCGACCCGAGCATCGTGGGCACGGCGTCGCTTCCAGCGTCCGACAGCGCTGTCTGCAGCACCACGTCGGGGTTTTCACCGTCGTGCAGTACCCGGAACACCTTCAGGATGAAGGACGCCGGGGTGCCGCGGGCGTCAGCGACCTCGTAGATGATCGAGGTGTTCGACTGTTCGCCGGACAACACCCGGCTGCGCAGGACCTGCGGCATCTCGGTGTGGCGAGCCCCGCTGCCTTTGATCCGAACCGCAGGCTGCTGCTGGGTGACGTTGCCGTTCTTGTCGTGCACCTGCAGCGTTGCCTCGGTGCTGCCGGTCACGATGCACCGCAGCATCTCGTGCGCGAACGCCGGGTCGTGGCAACCGTCGTAGGCGTACCGCGTGCCCAATGTTCCGTGCTCGGTCGTTCCGATCAGCGCATCTCGCAACTCTGCGACCGGTTCACCGCGCCAGGTGATCGGTATCTGGTAGACCACCGGCTCACCGCCGCCGCCCGAGTCAGCGACGACGAGTACTTCGATGCCGACTTCACCGTCTGGGTCATCGAACCGGTAGAAACCGAGCCGTTGCAGGTCAGGCGTGTGTGCCTTACCGGTGTACCAACGTTGATCGCCGATCCAGTCCGCGAGCAGATCGATTTTGGAGGGCTGCAGTGTCGTTTCATACACGATGGCCATGCCCGCGATTATCTACCGGATCGGCGATCGTGCGACAACCTCGCCATCATCCGGTGCTACGACCAGGATCGAGGCCCGCGGTCAAGCGCTCCGGACGTGAATGATGTGCACCGGCTCGTTCTCTGGGCCGAGGCGCACATAGTTGTGCGCGCCCCAGTGCCACGTCTCGCCCGTGATCAGTTCGCGGGCCGAGAACGCGCTGCCAGAGGGCAGCCCGAGCGCGTCGAGATCCAGGTGCACGGTTGACTGGCGCGTTGCATGTGGGTCGCAGTTCGCGACCACGATCACGACATCGTCACCGCGCCGCTTGGAGAAGACCAGCATCTGCGGGTCGTCCACCTCATGGAAGGTGATGTTGCGCAGCCAGTCGAACGCGTGGTGTTCGCGGCGGATCTGGTTCAACTTCGTCAGGAACGGCGCTAGGGACTGCCCGGCCCGGGACCCGCCGGGCTCGAAGTCGTCCCAGTGCCGGTTCTTGTATTGATACTTCTCGTTGTCGAGCTGTTCCTCTGCCCCGGGGCGAGCTACGTTCTCGACCAGTTCGTATCCGGTGTAGATGCCGTACGTGGGCGACATGGTCGCAGCGAGCGCGGCGCGCAGCTTCCACCCGTTCGGACCGCCGTACTGCATGAATGGAGTAAGGATGTCGTGGGTGGTGGGCCAGAACGACGGGCGCATGTAGGCAGCCGATTCACCAGCCAGTTCCTCTACGTACTCGCGCAGTTCGATCGGGTCGTTGCGCCACGCGTAGTAGGTGTAGCTCTGTTGGAATCCTGCTTTACCGAGGGTGTGCATCATCGCTGGGCGGGTGAACGCCTCAGCGAGCCAGATGACCTCGGGGTGTTCGCGAGCGACGTCTGCGATCAGCCACTGCCAGAACTCCACCGGCTTGGTGTGTGGGTTGTCCACGCGGAAGATCTTGACCCCGTGGTCGATCCAGACCTGCACCACGGCGCGCACTGCGGCGTAACTGCCGGCAGGATCGGTGTCGAAGTTCATGGGGTAGATGTCCTGGTACTTCTTCGGCGGGTTCTCCGCGTACGCGATCGTGCCGTCTGCGCGGGTGGTGAAGAACTCCGGGTGCTCGGTCACCCACGGGTGGTCCGGCGAACACTGCAGGGCCAGGTCGAGGGCAACTTCGAGGCCCTCGCGTGCAGCAGCGGTGACGAAGGCGTCGAAATCGTCCCAGTCGCCAAGATCGGGGTGTAGCGAGTCGTGTCCGCCCTCCGCGGCGCCGATGGCGTACGGCGAGCCAGGGTCCTTCGGTCCAGCGTTCAGAGTGTTGTTCGGGCCCTTGCGGTTCGTCTGGCCGATGGGGTGAACGGGCGTGAGATACACCACGTCGAAACCCATGGCCGCGATCGCAGGCAGTCGCTGGGACGCCGTCGCGAAGGTGCCGCTGACCCAGTCGCCGGACTCGTCCTGGTAGCAGCCTTCCGACCGTGGGAATATTTCGTACCAGGCACCTGTCAGGGCCAGCTTGCGCTCGACCAACCACGGGTACGTCGCGCTGGGGCTGACGCTGTCGCGCAACGGCTGCGCGGCGAGCACCCGCCGCACGTCGTTCTCAGTACCGGCGGTCAACCGGGTTGCTGCATCGTGGGATTCATCGTGCAGACCAGCAATTGCGGCGCGTAGAAGCGCAGTCGCGGCGTCGTCGTAGGATCCGTCGTCCAAGGCCCGTTCCAACACCAGTTCACCCTCGGCGAGCATCAGTTCGACGTCGACTCCGGCCGCGACTTTGATCGTCGCGTCATGGGTCCAGGTGCCGTATGGGTCCGACCACCCCTCGACCCGGTAGGTCCACGAACCCTCGCGGCCTGCGCTGATGGTCGCAGTCCACTGGTCGAGGCCGGCATTGACGCACGTCATCGGCACGTGGGTGTCGCGGCCCTGCGGGTCGGTCAGGACGACAGTCGCGTTGACCGCGTCGTGGCCTTCGCGGAAAACGGTTGCGGTGACTTCGAATTCCTCATCGACCACTGAAGCCGTGGGGAGGGTCCCACCGTCGACAGCCGGTGAGACATCCTGCACGGGTATCCGGCCGATGGGCCGCACTACGTGCTGCGGGATGGGGGCTGGGCCCCGATCGCTGGAGGCGGTGGGCAGGCGACGGCTGATGGCAGGCGAGTCGGTCACGGCTGCGACGCTACAAGGTTTGCCAAATGGACGCCGACAGCCGCCGCGTCTGAACGCCTTTAAACTCGCGCCCGTGAAAGCCATCCGACGTTTCCACGTCCGAACTGTCCTGCCGGAGCCGCTAGCCCCCCTGGGAGACCTCGCGAGCAACTTGCGTTGGTCCTGGCACAGCCGGACCCGCAACCTCTTCCGAGACATCGACCCGCAGCGGTGGGAGAGCGTGCGCGAGGACCCCGTAGCGCTCCTCGCCTCTTTCTCTGCTGACGAACTTCAGGCCTTCGCTGCCGACACAGCTCTGGTCGAGCGGGTCGATGCAGCTGCGCGCAACTTGGACCGCTACCTCACCGACCGCTCCTGGTACGACGAATTCGCCGCCGAAAACGAGGCGCCGACGTCGATCGCCTACTTCAGTGCCGAGTACGGCATCACCCATGTGTTGCCGCAGTACTCCGGTGGCTTGGGCATCCTGGCCGGCGACCACCTGAAGTCTGCGTCCGACCTCGGCGTCCCGATCGTTGGGATCGGCCTGTTCTACAACACCGGTTACTTCGCGCAGTCACTGTCTGCCGATGGCTGGCAGCAGGAGTCCTACCCTCAGCACGACCCCGATGATCTGCCGCTGTCACTGGTCCGCGAGGACGACGGCACTCCGGCGCGGGTCACCCTCGACCTACCGGGTGGTCGTACCCTGCATGCCCGTATTTGGCGTGCACAAGTCGGCCGGGTGCCGCTGCTGCTGCTCGACTCCGACGTCGACGGCAACGACGACGAAGGTCGTGAGCTGACCCGCCGGCTGTACGGCGGGGGCGGCGAGCAGCGACTGCAGCAGGAGATGCTGCTCGGCATCGGCGGCATCCGAGCGACTCGTATCTGGTCGCGCCTGACCGGTGGCCCGATCCCGGAGGTCTACCACTGCAACGAGGGCCACGCCGGCTTCCTCGGCTTGGAACGGATCAGCGAGTTGGTGACCGGCAAGGGACTCGACTTCGACACCGCGCTCGAGACCGTGCGTGCCGGCACCGTGTTCACCACCCACACGCCGGTCCCCGCCGGGATCGACCGGTTCGGCAAGGACCAGGTAGAGCGCTACCTCGGCAACCTGCCCGGTGTACCGCTGAAGACGGTACTGCCGCTGGGTTCCGAAACCTACGCGGACGGCGACGACACGGTCTTCAACATGGCCGTCATGGGTCTGCGCATGGCGCAGCGTGCCAATGGTGTCTCCAAGCTGCACGGTGTCGTCAGCCGCGGAATGTTCGATGGCCTGTGGCCGGGCTTCGACGACACCGAGGTGCCGATCGCGAGCATCACCAACGGTGTGCACGCTCCGACGTGGGTCGACCCCAAGGTCATCGCACTCGGCCAGTGTTTCGTCGGCGCCGACCTGATGCGCGAGGGCGAGGCCTGGGATGAGCTGGGCAACGTCCCGGTCGCCGAGTTCTGGAAGGTCAAGCGCGAGCTGCGCGAGCAGCTCGTCGCCGATGTCCGTCGCCGGATGCGTGAGTCCTGGGGTAAGCGCGGCGCGTCTTCGGCCGAATTGGGCTGGACCGACGAAATCTTCAGCCCCGACGTGCTGACGATCGGTTTCGCCCGACGGGTGCCGACGTACAAGCGCCTGACGCTGATGCTGCGCGACCCGGCCCGGTTGCGTCGCCTGTTGCTGGACCCCGAGCGTCCGATCCAGCTGGTGATCGCCGGCAAGAGTCACCCCGCGGACGAGACCGGCAAGAGGCTCATACAGCAGATGGTGCAGTTCGCCGACGATCCTGCCATCAGGCACCGGATCGCCTTCCTGCCCGGCTACGACATCGAGATGGCCCAGAAGCTCTACCCGGGCTGCGACGTCTGGCTCAACAACCCGCTGCGCCCGTTCGAGGCGTGCGGCACGTCCGGCATGAAGGCTGCTCTGAACGGTGGCCTGAACCTCTCGATCCTCGACGGGTGGTGGGACGAGTGGTACGACGGCCAGAACGGCTGGGCCATTCCGACTGCAGACGGCGTCGAGGACCCGGACCGCCGCGACGACCTCGAGGCGAACGCGCTGTACGAGCTGCTCGAGAAGAACGTGGCTGCCACTTTCTACGACCGTGACGCGGAGCAGCTGCCGCAGCGTTGGTTGGCGATGGTCGCCCATACCCTCAGCACCTTGGGCCCCAAGGTGCAGGCGACACGACAGGTGAAGGATTACACGACCGAGCTCTACGCCCCCGCCGCACAGGCAGCTCACCGTCGCGCCGAAGGCGACTTCGCGCAGGCTCGCTCGCTAGCTGCCTACAAGCAGGTCGCTGCCAGCTCGTTCCCGAATGCTCGAGTGGAGCACGTCGACTCCGAAGGGCTGTCCGACAGCCCCCAGGTGGGCGACCAGGTCACTGTTCGGGCCTACGTGAGCCTTGGCGAACTAGCTGCCGGCGACGTGGATGTACAGGTTGTCTACGGCCGAGTGTCGGAGTCGGATGAGTTGCGCGACGTCGCGACCGTGCCGTTGTCGTTCATCGAGACCGAAACCGACGGGCGTCATCTTTTCAGCGGCAACCTCACCGTGGAGCGCACTGGAGCACTCGGTTACACGGTGCGGGTGCTGCCCCGCCATGAAGGCCTGGCAAGCCCCGCAGAGCTGGGACTGGCGCTGAACGCCTGAGCTTCCGCCAGTTTGAAAGCACAGCACCCGCTGTCGCCCGTTCGTGAGGTGACAGCGGGTGCCTTCTTCTGCTGTGTCGGCACTACGGTCGACCAAATGCAGCGACGAGACTTTGGGCGATTTTCGCGGGTTATGTCCTAGCGGGTGGGCGAGAGGTGCGGAACGAATCGATCAGCGCTCGCAGTGTCCCAGTCATCGATCCATGTCGCAGGGGCGCCAGCGAGCAGTTGGCCCGGCGAAAGCCATTCGTACAGCTCGTAGTACGACTGTTGAGTACCGAAGTCGACGTTGCGCCGCAACATATGTGGACTCAGTTCCTCCGGGGTGCGCGCCCCGAGACTGCTCATCATCTTGGCGGCCTGGGTGACGGTGGCCTCCTGGTAGCGCTTGACCCGGATGCTCTTGTCGCCGACGTCGAGGGCGCGGGACCGCCGTTCGTCCTGGGTAGCAACACCCGTCGGGCACTTGTCGGTATGGCATTTCTGGGACTGGATGCAACCGACTGCCATCATCATCGCGCGGGCCGAGTTGGTGTAGTCCGCGCCCTGGATGAGGCGTTTGACCACGTCGCTTCCACCCACGATCTTGCCACTGGCGCCAATCTTTATCTTGTCTCGCAGGCCCGTGCCCACGAGTGCGTTGTGCATTGTCATCAACCCGTCGGTGAGCGGCATTCCGACGTGGTCTTCGTATTCCAGTGGAGCGGCTGCAGTCCCGCCTTCGCTGCCGTCCACGATGATGAAATCAGGCGCCGTTCCGACCTCGATGATGGCCTTGCAGATAGCCAGCACATCGCGGCGCGATCCGACACAGAGTTTGAAACCGGTGGGTTTCCCGCCGGTCGCCTCGCGTAACCGCGCAATGAACTCGATGAGCTCGACCGGCGTACTGAAGGCGGAGTGGGACGCCGGACTGACGCACTTCTGGCCTTGCGGAACACCTCGCACCTCGGCGATCTGGGCGGTCACTTTCGCCCCGGGCAGCACGCCACCGATTCCGGGTTTCGCGCCCTGGCTCAGCTTGATGGAGACACATTTGACCTGGTCTCGGTTCGCCTTGTCGCGGAATTGGGCCTCATCGAAGTGGCCGTCACCGGTGCGGGTGCCGAAGTACCCGGACCCGATCTCCCACACCAGGTCACCGCCATGTTCCAGGTGGTATTTGGAGAGTCCGCCCTCACCGGTGTCGTGGGCGAAGCCGCCCATTGCTGCACCTTTGTTCAACGCGCGGATGGCGTTCGCGGACAGTGCGCCGAAGCTCATGGCTGACACGTTGACCAGCGCCATGCTGTACGGCTTCGCACAATCGGGGCCACCGACGATCACCCGCGGTGGTGTCTCGGGTTCGTCGAGCGGCATCGCGGCGTGAATGAGGTACTCGTACCCGGGTTGATAGACGTCCCGCTCGGTTCCGAAGGACAGCTCAGCGTTGACGCCCTTGGCCCGTTCGTAGATCAGAGATCGAGTGTCACGATCAAACGGTCGGCCGTCCCAGTTGCGTTCGATGAAGTACTGCTGCAGTTCAGGTCGCAACTGTTCCAGCAAGTAGCGCGAATGTCCTATGACGGGGTAGTTGCGCAGTATCGAGTGCTTCTTCTGCAGGAGATCGCGCGCGGCCAGTGCAGCAACCGCACCAGCCCCTATGCCCAGCCCGGTGAGTTTGCCCATGCCCTGAACGTAACCCCGCACCCTGACTCCCTGCAGCGGATCGGTCCCCAAACGGTCCCTCCGTAAGATGGTGGCGTGTTCGCACCACTCACCGTCCTGACTGGCGTCGTGCTCCTAGTGCTCGCGATACTCGCGCTGACAGCACTGGCGCGGGCCCGCCCCATCGACAATCCGATGTTCTGGACCGGTTTGGTCGCCGAGGGTCTGATGGTGGTGATGCTCGTGGTGGGAATCGTGCTGTCCGGCTCCGGTGCACAGGGCATGTCACCCGCCCTCTTGATCTCCTACCTTGCGGGCATGGTGGTGGCACTGCCGGTTGCAGGCCTGTGGGCAATCGCCGAGCGTGAAACCCGTGCTAGTTCAGGGGTAGTTCTGGTGGCTGCACTGGGGTTGGTGGTCATGCTTTTCCGGTTGGTTCAGATCTGGAACGGAAACGGCTGAGACGGCAACTGCGCGTCCTGCGTAGCTAAGGGCGCAACGATCACGGCTCAGGCGTGGCGGAACGTGAGCGCGCGTCAGCCACCCGGATGCAACGCCTTCCGGAAGTTAGAGTTTCATCGACTCCACACTTCCGAAAGGCGTGACATGTCGCGTTCCCTGTTCGTGCCGAGTACTGCTCCTGCGGCCTCGGGTCTTCTGCTGAGTGGGTGTGGCGGCAGGGCATCACCCACGGCGACATCATCGAGCGACTTCGAAGGGTCGCTGCTCAGTCCCGGGTCGGTGAAAGCGTTCTCCGCCAAGGGCTTGCTCCCGAACAGTGCAGGTAGCAACAGTGACTCCATCGACAGCCTTCCGCAGTTGCGGGTCACCCGGGCGAGAAGATCACCGGAAACTACGCAGCCATCGGGTAAAAACGTGATGAACCTCAAGGTCGACAACGGATACGGCAGCGCGATCTGAATGGCTACCAACACCGGCACCGGTCGGATCTTGATCGCCGTCTACGGGCTGTTCGCGCTCGCCGCCAGCGGTAGGTCGGTCCTGCAGATCACTCAGACCTGGCCCACCCCGAACCTGCCGTACCTGTTGTCAGCGGTTGCGGCCATCGTCTACATCGCAGCGACCGTAGCGTTGGCCCGCGCAAGCCTGCAGAGCGCCCGGGTCGCCTGGTACACGATCATGTTCGAACTCTTCGGGGTCATCGCTGTGGGCATCTGGAGCTACGCCGACAGCGCCGCTTTCGTGGCGCAGGGCGAAGCGGGCGACACAACCGTATGGGCGCACTTCGGTCAGGGCTACGGCTACGTGCCGCTGATACTGCCGATCGTGGGGCTCTGGTGGCTACGTCGCACCTCCCGCTGAAACGTGCTGGTTCGCTGTCTCAGATGTCGTCGGCGTCCCCGAGGAAGCTCGCAATTGCTCGGCCGAGTTCTTTGTCGGCCACTGCGCTCATGTGATCTCCGGGGATAAGGGCAAGGCGGGCATTCGGCAGCGCATCGACGAGATCCTGCGGTGAGCCGTTGTCCAGATCGTGTTCTCCGCTGACCACCAGGGTCGGCTCGGTGATGGTCCCCAGATCGTTGCCGGGAGTATCGACGAAAGACTCCAGCACGTGCAGTAACGCGACCGGATCACCACCGGTCTTGCGTAGGAACGATTGGCTCTTCCACAGCGGTGAGTAGCGCGGGTAGGTCTGCGTCGCCGTCAGCACCTCGCGAAAGTGCTCACCGCGCCCGCCGGTACGGGTGATGCCGTCCAGCCCCATCCCACCGAGCACCACCCGGCCCGGAGCGGCACCGCGCATCAGCATGCGCGCCGTTGTTCGGGCGCCGAGGGAGTAGCCACCCAGGTCGTAATCGTCGAGCTGTAACGCCTCGATCAGCGCCAGCCCGTCGTCGGCCAGGACATCGCCCCGATAGCGTTCGGCGTCATGGGATTTGGCGCTGTCGCCGTGACCGCGCAGGTCCGGCATGATCACCCGGTACCCGCGGTCAGCGATCGTCTGCGCGTGCCCGTAGGCAATCCAGTTGATCTTCGAAGTCGAGAAGAATCCATGGATCAGCACCACCGGCCTCCCCTGGCCGACTTCGTGGAATGCGAGCCGCTCACCGTCGCGGGCTTCGAAATAGGTGACCACGTCAGACTCCTTGGAAAATTGCCATCGTGGCCGGCGGCACGTCGTAGACCCCACCGGACGAGGTTTCAGTTGTCGGAATTTCGCTGACCTGCTCGAACCGGCTGTCCCACAGCAGTTTCCAACTCGTCAGACCCTCTCGGGGCGGAAGCGTCACCACAGCCTCCTGGGCGCCACCGTGGAAGATGATCAACAACCGGCCATCGGCGATCTGATGGCCGTCGAACACCACGGCGACGGTCCGGGTGCGACCGTCGTTCCACTGATCGGCAGTCATGGTCAGCCCGGTGAAGGCGTACCAGTGCAGCGTGGGCCTCTTGCCGGTATCCGTCGGCTGCCCGGGGAAGAAATGGCGTTGTCGAAGCACGGGGTGGCTCCTGCGAATGTCGAGCAAATGGGCCGTCACGTCCTTGAGTTGCTCTTGCCACTCGGCCAGATCCCAGTCGTACCAGGAAATTTCACTGTCCTGACAGTACGGGTTGTTGTTGCCGTGCTGGGTCCGTCCGAACTCGTCACCACCGGTCAGCATCGGGACCCCCGAGGAAAACACCAGGGTTCCCAGCATGTTGCGCAGCGAACGCCGACGCAGGGTCTGGACCTCCTGGCCGACGCCACCCGTGCCGTTCGCGTCCTCGACCCCGTGATTCCACGAACGGTTGTTGTCAGTGCCGTCCCGATTGCCCTCACCGTTGGCCTCGTTGTGTTTGGAGTTGTACGCGGTCAGATCGGCCAGGGTGAAGCCGTCGTGCGCCGTCACGAAGTTGACGGAGGCGAGCGGTCCGCGTCGTGCGTCGTGGAACAGGTCGTTCGAGCCGGCAATGCGGGTGCCCAATTCATGGACACCGTGTCCGCCTTCACCAGCAGCGTCACGCGCCAGATCCTGTAACCAGAAAGTCCGGACGGTGTCGCGGAATCGGTCGTTCCACTCCGCGAACGGGGTCGGGAACTCTCCGGTACGCCAACCGTGCATCCCAAGATCCCACGGTTCGGCGATCAGCTTGACCTCGGCCAGGACCGGATCGGTGCGCAAAGCCATCAGGAAAGGGTGGTCGGGGTGGTAACTGTCGTCCAGCCCGCGCGCGAGCGCGACAGCAAGGTCGAAACGGAAACCGTCGACGTGCATCTCGCAGACCCAATAGCGCAGCGAGTCCAGGACCATCCGCACGACGACGGGGTGCCGAAGGTCCAGGGTGTTGCCGCACCCGGTGACGTCGACGTCGTTGCCCTGCCCATCGAGGCGGTAGTAAGCCCGGCTGTCCAACCCGCGCCACGACAGCGTCGAACCGCCACGGGCGCTCTGCTCGCAGGTGTGGTTGTAGACGACATCCAGGAGCACCTCGAGCCCGGCGGCGTGCAACGACTTGACCATGTCCTTGAATTCGGTCACGGCGGCAACCGGGTCAGTAGTCGCGGCGTACGGCAGGTGCGGGGCGAAAAAGCCGAGGGTGTTGTAGCCCCAGTAGTTCACGAGTCCGCGCTGGACCACCTGCGGTTCGGAGGCGATCGCCTGCACCGGCAGTAGTTCGACGGTTGTGACGCCGAGGTGGTGCAGGTGTTCGATGGTGGCGGGGTGTCCCATTCCTGCGTACGTGCCCCGTAGCTCCTGTGGCACTCCCGGCAGATCGTGGGTCATGCCGACGACATGGGTCTCGTAGATGACCGTGTCACTCCAGGCGACCATCGGTGCGCGCTCATTGGCCCAGTCGTATCCGTTGCCGACGACAACACTGCGGGGCACGTGGCCCGCGCTGTCACGATCGTCGCGAAGGTCACCGGACCCTTGGGCGACCAGCGAAGCATCTACGACATTCCCGTAGACCTCCGGGCACCAGTCGACGGCTCCCTCGATGGCGCGCGTGTAGGGGTCCAACAGCAATTTGGCGGGGTTGTGCCGTTGGCCGTTACTTGGATCCCAGACCCCCTCCACCCGGTATCCGTAGCGCTGGCCTTCGCGCACGCCACGGACAGACGTCGACCAGGTGCCGTGCAGATGCTGAGCCATATCAACCCGTCGTTCGGTGCCGTCGTCGTCGAAGAGACAGAGTTCCACGGCCGAGGCGTGACCCGCGTAGACGGCGAACTCAGCGCCGTCGTCGGTGAGGGATGCACCGTACGGCGGGGGGACATGGTCGGGGCGACGCGGGGCAGGCATGGTGGTCACCCTAAAGACCCCGGTACCTTGGCCGCATGACAGATCCGACCTCCATGCCCAACTTCCCGCCTCCCGCCGACGAGCACCCGCTGCGCGGACGCGTTCTGGACGTGCTGCAGGACATTGCGGCCCAGCCCGACATCGACCCCGACGGCGACGTGAGTTTCACCGTCCAGGACCAACAGCTCTTCGTCCGGTGCACTGAGGGCGAGATCAGCCTGATGCGCATCTTCGGCCAGTGGCAGATCACCGACGACATGCCCACTGACATCACCAAACAGCTGATGGCCTGCAATGACGTGTCGCTGAGCCTGAACATCATCAAGACCGGAATTGCCAACGGCACCCTCGTGGTCTCCGGGGAGCACCTGGTCCAGGACGGGGACAACCTGGAGATGATGGTGGCGTCGACCACCCAGATGGTGCTGCAGGCTGTCCAGCTCTGGCACCAGACCGTCCTGGGAGACGGGCCGCACGTTGCGGATACCGACCCCAGCGATCTTCCCGGCCCGGACGATGACGTCGACGAAGGCCAAGGGTCGCCCGGAAGTACAGAGGTCTGATCGTGGCGCAGGATCACGACAGCTACGGGGAGTACGTCTCGATCGACGTGGAGGACGGCCTCGCAGTCATCCGCATCGACCGACCGAAGATGAACCCGTTGGACGGATCGATCCAGGAGGGGCTCGCTGCTGCTGCTGTTGACGTCTCCGGACGCGACGACGTCGCCGCCGTGATCCTCTACGGCGGCGAGAAGGTGTTCGCCGCCGGTGCCGACATCAAGGAGATGCAGCAGCTCGACTACGTCGACATGGTGTCCCGGGCGCCGCGGCTGCAGGCCTGCTTCGCCGCCATCGCGGCGATCACGCAGCCCACCGTCGCTGCGATCGCCGGTTACGCGCTCGGCGGTGGATGTGAGTTGTCGATGACCTGCGACTTCCGGATCGCGGCGAAAGACGCCGTTCTCGGTCAGCCCGAGATCCTGCTCGGGATCATCCCCGGTGCAGGGGGAACCCAACGACTGACCCGTCTCGTCGGCCCGGCGAGAGCCAAGGACATCGTGTTCTCCGGTCGGATGGTGCCTGCGGTCGAGGCTCTGGCGATCGGGTTGGTGGACCAACTGTGCGAGCCCGGAACGGTACTGGACACCGCGAAGGAGCGGATGGGTCGATACGTCGCAGGCCCGCGCGTTGCGCTGCGGGCCGCCAAGGAGGCAATCGACCGTGGTCAGGATGTCGACCTGAACACCGGCCTGGCGATCGAGTCCGCGTTGTTCGCCGGGCTCTTCGCGACGCAGGACCGCGCGGCGGGGATGGATTCGTTCGTCACCCAAGGTCCGGGAAAGGCACGCTTCACCGGCCACTGACAACCGAGGTACGAGCAAGTTACTGGGTAGTAACGTCGTGGCGTAGGCTGCCTGCAACGCCTCGCAGCCACCCCTGTGACATCGCTGCACGCAGGCAGTGAAAGTGTGACAAGCACCACTCAACGAAGGGCATCTCATGAACATCGTCGTCTGTGTCAAGTACGTCCCGGACGCTCAGGGCGACCGGACGTTCAACGATGACCACACCACCGACCGTGCCAATGTCGACGGGCTGCTGTCCGAACTCGACGAATACGCCGTTGAAGAGGCGTTGAAGCTCGTTGAAGGCACGGACGGTCAGGTCACCGCACTGACCATCGGCCCCGCGGTTGCCATCGAGGCCGTCAAGAAGTCTTTGAAGATGGGCGTCCACAAGGGTGTGCACGTCTGCGACGACGCGATCCACGGGTCCGACGCGGGCGGCACCTCATTGTTGCTCGCCAAGGCAATCGAGAAGATCGGCGAGTTCGATCTGGTGCTGACCGGGCTGGCCTCCACCGACGGGTCGATGAGCGTGGTCCCGGCCATGCTGGCCGAACGCCTCGGTCTGCCGCAGGTGACCCAGGTTTCTGAACTTTCCGTGGCCGACGGCGCGGTCAAAGGGCGGCGCGACACCGATGTCGCCTCCGAGACCATCGAGGCCGAAATGCCCGCACTGGTCGGCGTCACCGACCAGATCAACGAGCCCCGGTACCCCTCCCTGAAGGGCATCATGGCCGCGAAGAAGAAGCCCGTCGAGACCTGGTCGCTGGCAGACCTGGGGCTGGACGCCGCGCAGGTCGGTTTCGAGGGCGCCTGGACCAAGGTCGTCGACGTCACCGCCCGCCCGCCTCGGGAGAAGGGCGAAGTGCAGTCCGACGAGGGTGAAGGCGGCACCAAACTCGTCGACTTCCTGTCCAAAGCCAAGCTGGTCTGAGCGACCTTCCGAGAAAGAGAGACACCCATGGCTGAAGTTCTCGTCCTGGTCGATCACACCGACGGGCAGGTCCGCAAGACAACGGCGGAGTTGCTGACGATCGCACGCCGAATCGGCACGCCGTCCGCAGTCTTCGTCGGTTCCAATGTCGAAGCGGCCCGCCCGCGCCTTGCGCAGTTCGGCGCCGAGAAGGTCTACGTCATCGACAACCCCGACGTGACGCAGTACCTGGTGGCTCCGCTGGCCGAAGCCTTGGCAGCCGTCGTCAAGCAGGCCGGGGATGTCGCGGCTGTGCTGGTGCCCACCAGCGGAACGAACAAGGAGGCCGCTGCCCGTCTCGCGGTCAAGCTCGAATCCGGTCTGATCACCGACGCGCAGGATGTGCAGGTCGGTGACGAGGGAATCGTGGTCACCCAGAGCGCCTTCGCCGGCGGTTACACGCTGCAGGGAGTTGTCACTCAGGGCACCCCGATCATCACGGTGAAGCCCAACACGACGCCGCCGCAGGCCGCTCAGGCGGGCGCGCAGGTCGTGGCCGTCGAGTTGACCGTGTCCGACATCGCCAAGGGCGCGAAGATCACCGAGGTGCAGGAGAAGCAGAAGTCCGGGCGCCCCGAGCTTTCCGAGGCGGCGATCGTTGTCTCCGGTGGGCGCGGTACTGGTGGCGACTTCGCTCCGGTCGAGGGTTTCGCAGACGTCCTCGGCGCTGCTGTCGGTGCTTCGCGCGCCGCTGTCGACGCCGGCTGGTACCCGCACAGCAATCAGGTCGGCCAGACGGGCAAGCAGGTTTCGCCCCAGTTGTACGTAGCGGCTGGAATTTCCGGCGCGATTCAGCACCGGGCCGGCATGCAGACCTCCAAGACGATCGTGGCGATCAACAAAGACGAAGAGGCGCCAATTTTCGACCTCGTCGACTTCGGCGTTGTCGGCGACCTTTTCAACGTGTTGCCGCAGGCGACCGAGGCGGTCAAAGCAGCCAAGAGTTGACCCTCCTCTGCTGTCATGATGTGACCATGTCGGCAGAGGTAATCGCAGTCCAGGCCAGCAGGGGTCACGAGTTCAGCAAACAACCACGGGCCTCGATCGTGCTCGACGAGGGGCTGGGTGTGCGGGGCGACGCTCACTACGGCGTCACGGTGCAACACCTCTTTCGGGTCGCGGCCGATCCTTCGTCGCCCAATCTGCGCCAGGTGCACCTCATGCCATCCGAAATCCTCGAGGGCCTCCAGGACGCCGGATACGAGGTTGCGCCAGGGGAGTTGGGCGAGAACATCACCACCAGCGGCGTCGAGTTGCTGGATCTACCCGTAGGCACCCGGCTGGCAATCGGCGAAGCGACCGTTACCGTAATGGGCCTGCGCAATCCGTGCCGGCAGATCAACGGGTTGCAGCCGGGGCTGATGAAAGAACTGGTGCACCCCGACGCCGATGGTGGCGTGACGAGGCTCGCGGGCGTGATGGGCGTAGTCTCGCGCAGCGGCGAGGTCTGCACCGGAGACGCGATCTTCGTGCATCTGCCGCCGAAACCGCACCTCCCGCTGACGACTGTCTGAGCTGGCGACGGGCTCCGGTCGCGTCCGCACCGATGGAGAAGGGCACGTCGATGAACACAGAGCATGACGATGTAGACCACGACGAAGAAGATGCCCACCTGGCCTCTCTCGGGTACACCTCTGATTACAAGCGTGAGATGTCCTTCTGGGGGAACTTCTCCCTCGGGTTCACCTACCTGTCGCCGGTGGTGGGCGTCTACTCGCTGTTTGCTTTTGCCCTCGGTGCAGGCGGTGGCCCGATGATCTGGGCCGTGGTCATCGCAGCCGTCGGGCAACTGCTGGTTGCTCTGGTCTTCGGTGAAGTGGTGTCGCAGTACCCGGTCTCGGGCGGGATCTACCCGTGGACGAGGCGATTGTGGGGCCGTCGCTGGGCCTGGATGGCGGGTTGGATCTACATGATCGCGTTGATCGCCACCATTGCCAGCGTGTCGTACGGAGCGGGACCTTACGTCGCAATGCTGCTCGGATTGAAACCGTCCACCAACATCACGATTCTCTGCGCGCTCGGTTTGATCGCTCTGGTGACGGTGCTCAACCTCGGCGGCACGAAGCTGCTGGCCAAGGTGGCGTTCTTCGGATTCGCGGCCGAACTCGCGGGGGCTGTCGTGGTGGGTGGGTGGCTGATGATCACCCAGCGCAAACAGAGCCTGGGCGTGCTTTTCGATACCTCGGCCGTCGCCTCGAGCGGCTCGTCCTACCTACCGGCCTTCCTTGCCGCGTCCCTGATCGGGGTCTACCTCTACTACGGCTTCGAGGCGTGCGGTGATGTGGCCGAAGAAGTCAAGAACCCGCGCGTTCAGATCCCCAAGTCGATGCGGATGACGATCTACATCGGCGGCTTCGCGTCCTTCTTCATAACCCTCGGGTTGTTGCTCGCGGTCCCGAGCGTGGGCGCGGTCGTGTCCGGAAAAGACGCCGATCCGGTCACCACGATCCTGCAGAACGGTTTCGGATCCGTAGGTTTCCGCATCGTGCTGGCAGTGGTGCTGATCTCGTTCTTCTCGTGCGCCCTTTCGCTGCAGGCCGCCGCGAGTCGGTTGGTCTACTCCTACGCGCGGGATGAGATGATGCCGGCCAGTGGACTGCTCTCCACGTTCTCAGTGGGCCGTGCTGTGCCGCCGTACGCACTGGCGCTCGCAGCCGTCGTCCCGGCCGTGATCATCATCGGGTCGAAGATCTCAGAGAACGCGCTGACGAAGATCGTGTCGTTCGCCTCGCTCGGTATCTACCTCGGATTCATGATGGTGGTCCTGGCTGCGCTACGGGCCCGTCTGAAGGGCTGGGAGCCCGCCGGGAAATTCCGGTTGGGCCGTTTCGGGATGCCGGTCACTGTCACCGCTTTCACCTACCAGGTTCTCGCCGCTCTGAACATGGCATGGCCCCGTACCCCGGAGGCTGCCTGGTACGACAACTACATCGTGTTGCTTTCTGCCGTGGTCGTTATCGGTACAGGCTTGCTCTACATGACTATCGCGCGGCCCTATCTACGCAAGAACACCCCCCACGGTGATGCTGTGCCAGGCCTGACCGGATCCGTCTAGACGGCGACCTCCCCGACCCTATTTCGCCGCCGTCGACCAGGCTGTCGCGACCTTCTTGCTGGCCGGATCGGTCAGTTGCAGCAGCGTGAAGCTCTTGAGCGTTGCACCTTTCGGTGCCCAGAAGATCAAGGTGTAGCGGGTCGTGCTCCCGGCCTTCACCAGGACATTCGTCAGCGTTTCGCCCGGGGAAGGGATGCTGCCGAATCGACATGAGCGGCCGTCGCTGTCGAGCAGGACGAACTGTCGACGATCGACGTACGAGTCCGCCTCGCGGGCGGTGACCGCGATATCGACCGTGATCCCCTGGACGTTTCCGGGGACGGTGCTGGAGGGTGCGAGCGGACGGGGGCGCGGCTGCCCGGCGGTGATCTCGGTACCGACGCCGTCGCGCACCGTCGAACCGGTTGACCCGAACGTCGAGGTCGCCGAATTCGACCGGTCGTAGGTACCTTGCGGCCCGTCGCAGGCATCGGTGACGGTGCGGCGCGGAGCGATGCCCTTTCGGGACCACTGCGCAAGAGCGGTGCGGTCGGTGGGTTGGGCGACGTACACCACCGAGTAGTCCGCCAGATCGGCGTCAGCCGGCACGAGAAACGCAACGTTGCCGTCTGCACCCCGCTGCTCGTCGATCGTCGTCAACCCCAGGGGTTGGGCCAGCGGGTTCTGGGCAGGCCGCGAGCACAGCCTGCCCTCGGGGTCCAGCAGAACCAGCGAGACCGGAGACACCACGAACGAACCGTTCTGGACCACACGCGCGGATACGTGCACCGACGCGATCCGGTAGCGGCTCTGCTCTGCCGGTGTCGAAGAAACGGCCGGTGCGCTGACGTCGGTCGCAACGGCCAGCTGGTCGGCGGTAGCGACGGGCGCATCGAAAGAGGTTGCCTTGCCCGCGAAAGAGGGACCCTCGCCACCGGTACAACCGGTGAGCGCGGTGGGAGTCGGGCTCTTGGTGGGGGCGGGCGAGGAGTCATCGCTGCAACCGGTGAGGCCGAGGAGGATGCACGCGATGAACGCTGCAGTGACGCAATTTCGGCCACTGCGCGGGGTGCGGGTGGGCACGGCAAACCTCTCGTTGTGACCGGTTGGAAGCACCCAGTCTGTCAAAACGCAGGGACCGGAGGCCCTGGCTGCCCCGACATGTCTGACCGGGCTCGTAGAATCTTGGGGTGCCCCACTACCTCGACCACGCCGCGACCACGCCTGCGCTGCCCCAGGTCGTCGGTGCAGTGGCCGAACAAATGGCCGTGGCCGGAAACGCATCGTCGCTGCACACCGCTGGTCGGGCCGCCCGCCGAGTAGTCGAGGAATCACGCGAGACCATCGCTGCCGCCCTTGGCGCCGGCCCCTCTGAAGTGGTCTTCACCTCCGGGGGAACCGAGTCGGACAACCTGGCCATCAAGGGTCTGTACTACCAGCGTCGCGCTGATGACGTGCGGCGGACTCGGCTGATCGTCTCGGCGATCGAGCACCACGCGGTGCTGGATTGCGTGGAGTTCCTCGTTGGTTACGAGGGCGCGCAGATCACCTGGGTGGAACCGGATTCCCAGGGTCAGATCGATCCCGGTCAGGTGCGGGCCGCGATCGAGCAGGACCCCACCGATGTGGCGCTCGTATCGGTGATGTGGGCCAACAACGAAGTCGGCACCGTGCAGCCCGTCGAACAGATCGTCGCAGTGGCGCACGAGTTCGACGTTCCGGTGCACACCGACGCAGTACAGGTCATGGGTCAGCTGCCCATCGACTTCGCCGCGATGGGGGCAGACCTCCTCACGGCCAGCGGCCACAAGATCGGGGGGCCGCTCGGAGTCGGGATCCTGCTCGCCCGTCGTGACGTGCGGTTGCGGCCGCTCACTCAAGGTGGTGGCCAGGAGCGTGGTCTTCGCAGCGGCACGCTGGATGTCTCGGCGATCCGGGGTATGGCCGTCGCCGTGGCGCACGTGCGGGCCAACATGCCGCAGGAGAGCGACCGGTTGGCCACGCTGCGCGACAAAATTATTCGCGGTGCCCTCGACGCCGGTTTCGACATCACTGTCAGTGGCCCGCACGAGGTCGGCGACATCACCCGTCGCCTGCCCGGCAACGTGCACCTGCTGGTGCCGGATTGTGACGGCGATTCGTTGTTGTACCTGCTGGATGCTGCCGGTATCGAGTGTTCCACCGGATCCGCATGTCAGGCAGGAGTTCCCCGTCCCAGCCACGTGCTCCTCGCGATGGGCGTGCCGCAGACGAGGGCCGGGGGAGCCCTGCGGCTGTCGCTGGGGCATACCTCCACCGACGACGATGTCGCTGCGTTCCTCGATGCGCTACCCGCTGCTGTCAATCGTGCCCAGCGAGCCCGGCACGCCGGTGATGCCGGTCGATCTGTTGCAGGGAAGATCTGATGCGCGTCGTTGCTGCTATGAGCGGTGGGGTCGACTCGGCTGTCGCGGCTGCGCGCATGCTCGACGCCGGCCACGACGTAGTGGGCGTCCACTTGGCGTTGTCCCAGTCGGCCGCGACGCTGCGTGAATCGGCGCGCGGGTGCTGCACGATCGAGGATGCGGGTGATGCTCGACGCGTGGCTGATCGACTCGGCATCCCGTTCTACGTGTGGGACATGGCAGACCGCTTCCGCGAGGACGTCATGGAAGACTTCGTTGCGGAGTACGCCGCTGGCAGGACACCCAACCCGTGTCTGCGATGCAACGAGCGCATCAAGTTCGCCGCGTTGCTCGACAAAGCGCTAGCGCTGGGTTTCGACGCTGTAGCGACCGGCCACTATGCCCAGATCGTCGAAGCTCCGGGCGGGCGAGAGTTGCATCGGGCGGTCGATCCGGCCAAGGACCAGTCGTACGTGTTGGGGGTACTCGATGCCGACCAGCTGTCCCGGGCGTTCTTCCCGCTCGGCGACACCGCCAAACCGCAGATCCGCGAGGAGGCCGCAGCGCGCGGGTTCTCCGTCGCGAAGAAGCCTGACAGCCACGACATCTGTTTCATCGCCGACGGCAATACCAAGGGTTGGCTGACCAGTCGGCTCGGTGAGGCGCCGGGGGAGATCGTCGACGACTCGGGCCAGGTCGTGGGCACCCACGACGGGGCTTTTGCCTACACCGTCGGACAGCGGCGCGGTTTGGGGTTGAAGGTGCCGCGCGCGGACGGGGCGAAGCGGTACGTGATCGACGTCAAGCCTGAAACTCGTCAGGTGATCGTCGGTACGCAGGAGCTACTGGGTGTCGACCTGATCGACGCCGACCACGCACGGTGGTGCGGCATGATCCCGACGGGTGAGGTCAGGGTCGGCGCGCAGGTGCGGGCCCACGGTGAGGAGTTCCCGGCCGTGGCCACTGCCTGCGGTGAACACGTCCAGGTACGCCTCGAATCCAGGATCCGGGGTGTCGCACCCGGGCAGTCCGTCGTGCTGTACGACGGCACCAGGGTGCTGGGATCGGCCACCATCAGCCGTACAGGTAGGGCCGATCCAGTAGGGGTCGCGCATGTTTCGCGACCCACCGTTTGAAGTAACCGATCTGTCGAGGCCTCGTTCCAGGCGAGAATGAGCCCACGATCACTCGTGATTCCCGGCATTCCCCGAATCGAAGGAGCAAGTTCATGAGGGCTGGACGAGCTATGGCAGCTGTCGGCGCGGTTGCCTCACTCGCCGCATGTGGTGGTGCCGGCGCGGCCCCTACTGTGCAGGAGTCCGCGAGCGGTACCTCGACCCCGGCGGTCACACCGTCCTCACCGTCGAGTTCACCGACATCCACCTCCAGTGCCCCGAGCCCTGGTATTCCTGCCTCGATCAAGACGGGCGAGTGCCTTATCGACACTGACGCCTACGCCATCGTGCCGTGCACCAGGACCCACGTCTATCAGGTGACAGCAGTCGTCAAGGATGCCCGCGAAAGTACCAACACGACAGCGCGGGCGGTGCTACGGAAGGAGACCTGCAACGCCTCTCTCACGAAGTTCAGCGGCGGCGCCCCGGTCGGGCTCCTGGCCCTCGGCGGCCCTGTCGCACTGGTCGACGATCCGCTCAACTCGTCTCGAATCGTGTGCCTCATGCACCTGCGCACCGATGGTGACGGCTCGAATCGCGTGATCGACTTCAGCCTCGAGAACAAGCTCGCGGGCAGCGCAGCCTTGCAGTACACCTTCTGCGTTGACAAGGTCAAAGGCTTCGACATTGTCAAGTGCACCGTGGCACATCGCGGTCAGACGACGGGCGGGTACCTGGCCGGAAAATACGTCGAGAAGTACCCGGGCAAAGCGCGCCTGGCCTCGCTGCGCGATCAGAACTGTCCCAAGCTCGGGTCCGCCTTCCTGGGCTCCGCGTCTCGCAGCGACATCAAGGCGACGGGACTATCGGTGACGGAGTCTGCATGGGCGCAGGGTGACCGTTACGCCGCGTGCTTTGTAGAGGTCACTTCAGGCACCGTCTCAAAGTCGTTGCAGGGAATCGGCTCGAAGCCGTTGACCTCCTATCGCTGACGGCGGTTCGGGGGGTAGGGCGGTTCGATCGGCGCCCAGAGTCACCGGGGTGGGTTCCTGGCCCGGCGTGGATCCGCGCCGCGCGAACATGCTGATCCGTGATCTGCTCGCCGACTCCGACCTTCCCTTCCTGATCGAGCTGCCCGATCGCGGCCCAGGCGCTGACCTCGTCGGTCGGACGGCTGCCCTGCTGCCGGAGTTGGCGGTCGACCTGCAACCCAGTGGGTGGCGACTGTCCGGTGGTGCGGGCCGGGACTCCAGACGTGGCGCGGGCTACCTACGCCATGACCTCGACGAACTCGCCGAGGCCTATGACGGGTACGACGGCGAGCTGAAGATCTCGCTGTGTGGTCCGTGGACCCTGGCTGCGGCTCTCGCATTGCCCCGCGGTGAGAAGGCTCTGTCCGATCCAGGAGCGTGCCGCGATGTGCGGCAGTCACTGCTCTCGGGTGCCGTTGATCACCTGGAGCGAGTGCATGCCCTGGTGCCTGGCGCGCGCCTCACCCTGCAATGGGATGAACCCTCCCTGACGGCGGTTCTCGCAGGAGGCGTTCCGACGTCGTCTGGCTTCGGCCGTTTGCGCAGTGTCGATCCGCAGGCTGCGCGCGAAGCTCTCACCGAAGTCAGCGAGGGTGTCGCGGCCCTCGTCCAGGCCGTGGTGCTGCACACCTGTGCGCCGTCCCCGCCGTGGCACTTGATCGCGGAGGTGCCCGAGCTGTCGGTAGCGGTCGACACATCGCTGCTCGAGACCGCCGACTGGGACGCTCTCGCCGAGTCGATCGAATCGGGTCGGGCCCCGTGGTTGGGAATGATTCCGACCGATGCGACGGGGACGCATCCGCGTGCGCATGTGGAGCGGCTGCACGAGATGTGGCACCGCCTGGGGCTACC
>JBBPZD010000246.1:0-2620 GCA_038199265.1 Actinomycetales bacterium
CCGACCGGCAGCAGCTGCAGCGATGACAAGATCGCGCCGCAGTACGACCAGGGTGTCTTGCAGGAGATCGCGCGCCGGGTTCGTTGGCTGTCCGCGGCGATCGTCGACGCGGCCAACGCCGGCCGCTCCAACGACACGGGCGTCAAGGTGGGCGGCCATCAGGCCTCGAGCGCTTCGATGGTCGAGGTGATGGTGGCCCTGTGGTTCGCCGAGCTGACGGAGCGCGACCGGGTGTCTGTCAAACCGCACGCTTCACCGGTGTTGCACGCGATCAACTACCTACTGGGTGATCTGGACGAGTCCTACCTTTCGACCTTGCGGGCAAGCGGCGGGTTGCAGTCCTACCCGTCGCGGCTCAAAGACCCGGACACCGTCGACTTCTCGACCGGATCCGTAGGCATCGGCGCGACAGCCGCGCTGTGGGCGGCAATGGCCCATCGGTACGTCGCGTCCCAGTTTCCAGGCACGCCTGCCAGTGGCCGGTTCATCAGCTTGCTCGGTGACGCGGAGCTCGACGAAGGCGCAATCTGGGAAGCGGTCATCGACCCCGCAGTCGCGTCCCTCGGTGAGCTCTTGTGGGTCGTAGACCTGAACCGCCAGTCACTTGATCGCGTCGTCCCGGACATCCAGATCGCCAAGCTGCAGGGCATGTTCGCTGCGGCCGGGTGGCAGGTCGTCGTGTTGAAGTGGGGGCGGCGCATCAGCGAGGTCTTCGAACGACCAGGTGGGGATCAGCTGCGCGCACGCCTCGAGGCGATGCCGAACGAGGAGTACCAGCGGATGCTGCGTGTCGACTCCACTCAGGTGGCCGAGCGCATTCTTGCTGACGGTGACAGCGAGGTGCTGCGCGAGCTGCTGGACTCCCTGGCTGCGGGGGAGTTGTCCGAAGTAGTCAGGGACCTCGGCGGCCACGATCTCGGCCTCCTGGTGGAGACGGTCCACGGGGTGGAAGACCATCGGCCGACGGTGGTGTTCGCGTACACGGTCAAGGGCCATGGCCTTCCGACCGAGGGCCACCCCAATAACCACTCGGCGCTGTTGACTCCGGTGCAGATGGACGCGTTGGCACGGGACTCCGGTATGGACCGCGCGGCGCCCTGGCAGCCGTTCGCGACAGGTTCTGAGGCCGGGAAGCTGTGCCAAAAGCGAGCCGTGGACTTGAACCGTGCAGCGGTGGCTACGACGAAAACGATCGCGATCCCGACCTCACTCGGGCGGGTGCATCGCAAGTCCATCTCGACCCAGGCCGCGCTCGGTCGGTTATTGGGGGACTTGCCGCGGGACGCACCGCAGGCTGCTGCGCGAGTAGTTACCTGCAGCCCCGACGTCGCCTCCTCGACCAACTTGGGAGGATGGATCAACAAGACCGGTGTGTGGTCTGTGCAGGACCGCCATGACTGGTTCGCCGACGACACCGACCGGTTGCTGCGGTGGCGCGAGGTGCGCAACGGGCAGCACATCGAGCTCGGGATCGCCGAGGTGAACCTGGTGTCGTTGCTCGGCGAACTCGGCGCGACGTGGTCCCGGTGGGGCGAGCGACTGATCCCCATCGCCACGATCTACGACCCGTTCGTCTCTCGCGCATTGGAGCCCTGGTCGTACGGCATGTATTCGGGTGGCCAGTCGATCCTGGTCGGCACGCCGTCGGGAGTGACTCTGGCTTCCGAAGGCGGCGCACATCAGTCGATCACAACACCGTCCATCGGGTTGGAACAGCCGGGTTGTATTGCCTGGGAGCCGGCATTTGCTCAGGACCTGGAGTGGTGTTTCCTGCACGCTATGGCCCGGGTGGGGATCGAAGGGGGCACCTCGTCGTACTTCCGGTTGTCAACCCGCCCCATCGATCCGGCTCTCGCCGGAACAACGGACGATGCCGACATGATCGAGCGCCGCCGCCGGCAAGCCGTCGCAGGTGGTTATCGCCTGCCCGCATCCCATCGCCGACTGGATGAGGAAGTGACCCTGGTCGGTGTGGGAGCGATCATGCCCGAAGTCATCGAAGCAGCCGACAGCCTCAGAGCCCGAGGCATCGACGTGGGTGTCATCTGCCTGACCAGCCCTGATCTCGTCTTCCGTTCGTTGCAGCAGCGGGGCAACCGCGATGCCACCGACGGGAGCGCGATCCTGGACGAGTTGCTGCCCGCAAACCACCATGCGCCCTTGGTCACAGTCCTGGACGGGCATCCGCACACGCTGTCATTCCTGGCGGCGGCCCGCGGTGATCGCATCCGCTGTCTCGGTGTCACCCAGTTCGGTCAGTCTTCGGATGTGCACCATGCCTACCGGCTGCACGGGATCGACCCCGGGTCCATCACCGATGCCGCCCTCACGCTGCTCGGCAGGTAGCCCAACCCACGGCGTCCCCTGGCAACCACTGCAGATATGACCATGCTCGTCGCCGGTCCGCGCGACGCTAACTTCGAGAGCTCGCAATCTTCCTAGCGGTGGGCGTTGGTGCTGGGGACGGTGTACGACGCCGCAGCGGTCAGTTCGGGCTGTAGGTCGTTCACAAGTCCGAAGGTCACCTAATCCTGAACGGGTCCACTGATCCGTCCTCGGCCTGGTCTTGATCCTGGTCCCGATCTATGGCTCCCCGGTGACGCGTCTCCCAGCCTCCTGC
>JBBPZD010000247.1:0-5928 GCA_038199265.1 Actinomycetales bacterium
CTCGAGTCGATTCCGGGCTGGCGTGCCGACGTGGGGCATGAGGATTATCTGGCTCAGCTGCGCAGCGTCGGTGCCGTGGTCTGTGCGGCCGGTGACACGCTGGCGCCGGCCGACAAGAAGCTGTACGCGCTGCGCGACGTCACCGGAACCGTCGAGGCGATACCGCTGATCGCCAGTTCGATCATGAGCAAGAAGATCGCTGAGGGCACCGGTTCGCTCGTGCTCGACGTCAAGGTGGGTTCCGGGGCGTTCATGAAGGACGTCGGGTCCGCCCGGGAGCTTGCGCGCACGATGGTGGCGCTCGGCACCGATGCCGGGGTGCAGACGATCGCGCTGTTGACCGACATGACGACCCCGCTGGGCTTGACCGCGGGCAACTCACTAGAGGTCGCCGAGTCCGTCGAAGTGCTGGCCGGAGGCGGACCCGGCGATGTCCGGGAGCTGACGCTGGCCCTGGCTACCGAGATGATCGCCGCCGCTGGGGTGTCGGATGTCGATCCTGCTGTCGTGCTGGACGACGGTCGAGCGATGGACGTGTGGCGGTCGATGATCACGGCGCAGGGCGGGGATCCGCAGGCAGTCCTGCCGGTCGCGCGCGAGCAGCAGGTGGTCACCGCACCTCGCGACGGGGTGTTGACTCGCCTGGATGCGCTCGCTGTCGGGGTGGCCGCGTGGCGCCTGGGAGCGGGCAGGGCGCGCAAGGAGGACGTCGTGCAGGCCGGCGCCGGAGTGCAGTGGCACGCGCGGCCGGGTGACCGGGTGCGTGCGGGAGAGCCGCTGCTGACGCTGCACACGGACACTCCGGGCAGGTTCGACCGCGCGCTCTCGTCCCTCGACAGGGCGTTCGAGATCGCGGATGTCGACGTGCACGACCGCCTACCGCTGGTCATCGACCGCATCAGCTGACCTCGTCGTACAGTGACGGATGCCTGAAAACAACGCTCCGCTCACGGCCGAAGAGATAGTCGCCCTGCCAAAGGTGCTGCTGCACGATCACCTCGACGGCGGTCTCCGGCCGCGAACCGTCGCTGAACTGGCAGTGGAGGTCGGCTACCAAGACCTGCCCACGACCGATGTCGATGCGTTGGCCACGTGGTTCCAAGAGAATGCAGACTCCGGTTCACTGGTGCGCTACCTGGAGACATTCGCGCACACCGTTGCGGTGATGCAGACCGACTCCGCGCTGCGGCGCGTGGCGCGCGAAGCCGTCGAGGATCTCGCTGCGGACGGCGTCGTCTACGCCGAGATCCGCTACGCACCCGAACAGCACTTGGAGCAGGGGCTCAGCCTGGACGACGTGGTGCAGGCCGTGCACGCGGGAATGCGCGAGGGTGAGGCGCTCGCGGCCGAGCGTGGTCAGACGATCCGGGCTCGAGCACTGCTGACCGCGATGCGACACGCTGCGAAGAGCTCGCAGATCGCCGAGCTGGCGGTGCGGTACCGCGACGAGGAAGTCGCCGGCTTCGACATCGCAGGTGCCGAAGCGGGCAACCCGCCGACCCGGCACCTGGATGCGTTCGAGTACCTGCAGCGGGAGAACGCGCATTTCACCATCCACGCCGGGGAGGCCTTCGGGTTGCCGAGCATCTGGGAGGCCATCCAGTGGTGCGGAGCCGATCGCCTCGGGCACGGGATCCGGATCGTCGACGACATCGATGGGCTCGGCACGAGATCGGCGCAGCTGGGCAGGCTCGCCGCATACGTGCGCGACAACCGGATCCCGCTGGAGATGTGCCCGTCCTCCAACGTGCAGACCGGCGCGGCCACTTCGGTCGCAGCCCACCCGATCAGCCAGTTGCGAGATCTGCGATTCCGCATCACGGTGAACACCGACAACCGGCTCATGGGTGGCACTTCGATGTCACGCGAGATGGAGCTACTCGTCCGGGACGCCGGGTGGGACGTCGATGACCTGCGATGGGTGACCATCAACGCGATGAAGTCGGCTTTCCTACCGTTCGAGGAGCGGTTGGCGATCATCGACGAGCAGATCAAACCGGGGTACCCGGCACGCTGAAGCGGGTCACGAACGGGCCGGTTCGACGAAAGGCTCACCAAGGCACGAGTGGCGCATGCCGGCCTGAGCCACTGGGGCTTACCTGAGCCTTTCGTGAGGGCTGGGCCGAGCCGCTGCAATCAGCGGCAACCGGTCAGCTCGTCCAGCGGGACGACGCGCTCGCGCAACCGGTTGTCGCGGGCCAGCCGCTCCTGGTCGCGGCGGCGCCGCTCGGCGAGTACGGCCGCGAGGAACTCCTCATCCCCTGTGCCGGGTGGGGGTGGGGGCGCGACCATCGGGCCGACAACGCGGAACAGGTCGCCGCACAGCCGGGTTCGAGCAGTCGGCGAGAGCGAGCCTCGCCGCAGCAGGAACTGCCGCACCGCGAGCGCAACCCCGTCGGGCAGCGCCGGAATGTCGCACGATCGAGCCCAGCGCTCCAATCGCAGCGGGACCTGCGGGGGAGCGGCCATCTTGAGGCGGACGTTCTCCTGTACGACGTAGGTCCCTGCCGCCAGGTCGCCCAGTCGCTTGGCCCGGATACTGGCGATCGAGGTGATGACGGCGGGTATGCCGTAGGCGACGTAGAACTCCACGAAGCCGACGAGCCCTCGCACCAGGGCATGCCGGAAGACGATCGGGCCGCCGTCATCGCGCACCACCCGCAGCGAGCAGATGAGCTTGCCGAGCGACCGGCCGCGAGTGAGGGTCTCGATGGCAACGGGGATGACCAGCAGGCAGCCGACAGAGCTGAGTAGCGCCAGTGTCGCGCTGCTGGCTTCACTGGCAGCGGCCGACTGGGCCAGGATCCCCGCGATCAGGGCGATGAGCAGCAGCGCGTAGACGATGGTGTCGATGATCCGGGCGACCGCGCGAATAGGCAGGGATGCGGGCGGGATGTCGATCAGGACGGCTTCGCCGGTGACCATGGTGTCGGCTTCCGCGCCGCGTAGCGCGCGGGGCGGCCCGGCAGAACGGGCAGGTGGGGCGGCTCTGGCCTGGTCCGACACGCCGTCAGCGTACCTTTGCGCCATGGATCTGGACGCGTACGTCGGGGCCCACCACCACGAGTGGGAGCGGCTTCGCGAACTCGGCGGCAGGCGTCGCCTGGACGCGTCCGAAGCCGATGAACTGCTCGACCTCTACCAGCGCACCGCGACCCACCTGTCACAGATACGGTCCTCGGCTCCTGACCCCTCCCTCGTTCGCTACCTGTCGGCCGTCCTGTCCCGGGCACGGGCCAAGTCCATGGGGGGTCGCACCAGTACGTGGGCCGGGCTGGCGCGCTTCTTCGCAAGTACGTTTCCGGCGGTTCTGTACCGGTTGCGGTGGTGGTGGATCACCGTACTGATCGCCAACGTGGCGGCAGCTTTCGCGATCGGTGCGTGGGTTGCCGCACACCCTGGGGTGCAGTCTTCGTTCGTGAGCGCGAAACAGGCCGACCAACTGGTCAACAACGACTTCGCCAGTTACTACACCGAGTTCGCTGCCGGTGATTTCGCTGCCCGGGTATGGACCAACAACGTGTGGGTCGCGGCGTTGTGTATCGCGTTCGGCGTACTCGGTCTGCCGGTCATCTATCTGCTCGTCCAGAACATCCTCAACGTCGCGGTCATCGGCGGACTGATGGCTTCGCACGACAAGCTCTCGCTGTTCTTCGGCCTGATCCTGCCGCACGGAATCCTGGAGTTGACAGCGGTTTTCGTGGCGGCCGGCGCAGGCTTGAAGTTGTTCTGGTCGTGGGTCGAGCCGGGGAACCGGACCCGCGCTGATGCGATGGCGGCCGAAGGTCGATCAGTGGTCACCGTCGCCCTCGGACTCATCGTGGTGCTGTTCGTGACGGGGGTGATCGAGGGGTTCGTGACCCCGTCGGGGTTGCCGACCGCAGCTCGGATCACGATCGGAGTCATCGCCGAGGCGCTCTTCTTCCTCTACGTGTTCCTCCCCGGGCGTCGCGCCTTCCGCGCCGGTGACACCGGCGACGTGGCTGAGATCGACCGCAGTGCGCAGGCGCCTGCCGTTGCCTAGCGCCGAGACTGCCAGGTGGGCGAGCGCCGTGCGGGATGGGTTGTTCGACGTGGAGTCGCTGGTGCTGTCACGTGCAGTGCGGGTGGCCTGTCGAGAACCGGGCGCTGCTGAACGGTGACCGCACCGTCGCCTTCCATCGAGCAGCGGCTTAGAGCAGACCCTGCCTCTTGAGCATCAGGTAATGATCGACGAGGACCGTCGGTAGATCCTGCGGCGATTCGTCCAGCACAGTCACGCCCAGCTGCCCGAGGGCGGTGGCCGAACGCTCACGCAACGCAATGGTGCGCTCGGCCGCTGCAGCGTCGTAGGTCTCGAAGGCCGTGTCGCGCTTGTTCGCCATCTCGCGCAGGACCGGGTCGGTGACCGACGCAACGACCACCCTGTGACGGTGGGTGAGGGCAGGCAGCGTGGGCAGCAGGCTGTGCTCGATCGCGGCGGGTTCCAGTGAGGTGAGCAGCACCACCAGTGCGCGCTGCCGCGACAAACTGTCGATGGCCCCTGCCAGGGTGCCCCAGCTTGCTTCGACGAGCGCCGGCTCCAGGGGCGCCATCGCGGTGACGAGGCGGTGCAGCAGTTGCGAGCGGTCCTGCACGCCGACCACCCGCGCGTTGATGCCGCGGTCGCCGGCCAGGAACTGCAGCCGGTCGCCCGCTCTCGAAGCAAGCGCCGAGAGCAGCAACGCGGCATCCATGCTGTGGTCCAGCCGTGTCGTGTCACCCACGCGTCCGGCGCTGGTGCGGGAGGTGTCGAGCAGGATCACCACCCGCCGGTCTCGTTCGGGCTGCCAGGTGCGCACGACGAGGTGCTGGCGGCGGGCGGTGGCGCGCCAGTCGATGCTGCGGACATCGTCGCCATCGACGTAGTCGCGCAGTGAATCGAACTCGGTGCCCTGCCCTCGCACCCGCACGGCGGACCGGCCATCGATCTCGCGTAACGCGCGCAGCCTGCTGGGCAGATGTCGGCGGGAGGGGAAGGCCGGCAGCGCCCGAATGCTTCCGGGTACTGCGATGGATCGTTGTCGCGCGGCGAGCCCGAGGGGTCCATGGGAGCGGATCGTGACGCGGTCGGTCAGGCGGTCACCGCGGCGGGTGGGAGTCACGGCGGTTGTCAGGCGGGTGCCTTCACCGGGCGGCAGAGAGATCGTGTGCCGCTCGTTGCGAGCCCCCGCCGACGGCTGCCAGGCGTCCCGAAGCAGCGCCCGCATCCTGCGCTTGCCGTCGTTACGGACGATCATCGAGGTTGTCGTCGACTCGCCGAGCACCACCTGCGTGCTGGCCGAACGGGAGAAGTGCAGTTGTCCGGGAGATGCAGCGAGCACGAGGTCGACAGCCACGAGGACCGCGACGACGGCGAGCCAGATCACCACCGACAGGGCGCGCGGAAGGACGACGACATAGACCAGCCCGAGGGCGGCGAGCAGGACGGTGCGTCCGGTGATGGCCATGTCAGCGGTAGGTGCTCAGCGGGGGACCGGGACCGACGCGGCAGCGGAATCGAGCACGGTGGTGGCGTCGACGCCCTCCAACTCAGCCTCGGGTCGCAGCGTGATGCGGTGCGCCAGGGTCGAGCGGGTCATCGTCTGCACGTCGTCGGGCGTGACGAAGTCGCGGCCGGCGAGGAATGCCCAGGCCCGGCTCGAGGCGAGCAGCGCGGTCGCACCGCGGGGGCTGACCCCCAGTGCGACCGAGGGTGAGGACCGGGTGGCCCGCGCGATGTCGACGATGTAGCCGGCGAGCTCGGGGGCGACCCGGACCTGACGTACCGCGCGCACTCCGGCGGCGATGTCGTCGGCGCTCGCGACAGGGCGCACTCCGGCCCCGGCCAGATCGCGCGGGTCGAACCCGGCTGCGTGCCGTTGCAGTACGACGAGTTCGTCCTGACGCTCGGGCAAGGCGACGCGGACC
>JBBPZD010000248.1:0-7081 GCA_038199265.1 Actinomycetales bacterium
AGATCCCAGCGCGGCTGGCCGTCACGCTCCTCCAGGTGCAGCTGTCCGAGCCGCTCCATCGCCATGTACTCCTGGGTTCCGGCGAACGACCCGGACACTGCCTCGTACACGGGGTTGGCCAAGATGGCCTGTGCCTTTTCCGGTGTGGAGTGAGACATCACGACCTCGTCGAAGGTCCGCTTCATGTCCAGCATCATCGCGTCGAGCGAGCCCCCCGAAGACGTGTCGATCGTGTGCACCGGCGCGGGATCGTTGTCGAGGTGTTCCAGGCCGAGAGCCTGAGCCAGGCGGCGGGCGGGGTCGATCGTCAGGACCACGACCGACCGACCGGACTCCGCGGCGCGGATGGCGACGGCCGCCGCCGTTGTCGTTTTGCCCACCCCGCCGGAACCACAGCAGATGATCGTGCGGATCGAGGGGTCGTCGATGAGGGTGTCGACGTCGAGGTCCGGTGTGCTCATTTCATTCCCTGCCGGTGCAGTTCGGTGGCCAGCTCGGCCAGCCCGCCGGCATCCATCGCTTCGTGCAGCGCGGGGAGCGAGATGACAGGAAGGTCCAGGGTAGCCAGGCGCTCGCGCTCGCGTTCCTGCAGCGACAGGCGCTCACCGAGGCGGCGACCGGAATCGACGAGTCCGTCGACCAGCGTGGGACCGACGCGTAGCCCACCGGCTGACAGATCGTCGACCAGTTGCGCAGTATCGAAGGTGGCGCCTTCGAGGAGCGCCCGTGCCTGCTGCCCCAGCAGCGGTGCGCGCTCCTGGTTGACGATGATCGTCCCCAACGGGAGTCCGGCCGCTCGTAGTTCGGCCACAGCGTCGATCGTCTCCTGTACCGGCATCTCCTCGGCGAGGGTTACCAGATGCACGCGGCTTCGACCCGAGGTCAACATCGTCATGATCGAGTCGGCCTGCTTCTTGATCGGGCCCATCTTGGCCAGCCCGGACAGTTCCCGGTTCACCCCGAGGAACCGCCCGATCCGCCCGGTCGGAGGGGCATCGAGTACGACGGCGTCGTAGGGCTGGAACCCGCGACGCGCGTGGTGTTGGTCGCGGCGCACGACCTCGTAGACCTTTCCGGCAACCAGGACGTCGCGCATCCCGGGTGCGACGGTCGTCGCGAAGTCGACAGCGCCGAACTTCTCCAGCAGCCCGCCTGCCCGCCCGATCTTGTAGAACAGCTGCAGGTACTCATAGAAAGCAGCCTTGGGGTCGATCGATAAACCGCGCACCTCGCCACCGCCCAATCCGCGGGCGACGTGGGTCTCCTTGTCGCCCATCGCAGGAATGTCGAACAGCTGGCTGATGCCGCCGCGCTGTTCGGTTTCCACTAGCAGCACGTGCTGGCCCTCGTGAGCCAGCGAGAGGGCAAGAGCCCCTGAGACCGTGGTCTTGCCGGTGCCGCCCTTGCCTGAGACGACGTGGAGCTGTGCGGTCACAGTGCAGGGCCCCCGGCCAGGGAAGTGAGCGTATGGGTCACCGTCGCGAACGCAGCGGACTGCGGATCGATCAGGTCGAAATGGTCGGCGCCATCGATCACGTACAACTGCGCTTGCGGTACTGCAGCGGCGTAGCTCCGCGAGACACTCGGCGGCACGTGCTGATCGCGCGAGCCGTGCAAGGTGACGACGGGCATCGGGGGATTGCCCAGCATTGCCGGGTCGGCCCGCCGCCAAGCGTCCGGTTCCTGCAGGGGTTCACTACCCATCAGCGCCTTCGCAGCACCGTCGCCCAGGCCCAGGGCGTGCACGAGGTGCAGATCGATGCAGCCTGCGAGTGCGACGACACCCCGGATCCGAGCGGCCAGGGGCAGATGTTCTTGAGCAGCCAGCCACGTCACCAAGTGACCGCCGGCAGAGTGGCCTACCAGGATGACGGACTCGGGTAGGTCAGCGTTGCTGCAGACTGCGTCGAGTGCGGCCAGCAGGTCATTACTCAGCTGCGGCCATCCGCCTCGCGTTGCCCGCCGATACTCCGGCACGATCACGTGGAAACCGTGGTCGGCCAGCGCCTCCGCCTGGGGGCCGGTGTGCTGACGGTCCGTTGCCGGACGCCAGAAACCGCCGTGCACGATCACAACCGTGACATCACAGGGGCTACCAGTCGGTAGGCGTACGTCGTAGACCTGGTCGGGTGCCGGGCCGTAGGAGACGGTGTGGTCTGCTGATGTCGCCACACGATCGAGCACGGAAGACATAAGGCGAGCCTACCCACCGGTCATGGCGTGTCCCGTACCGAGGACCCCGGGTTGATACGCTCCGGAAACCGCAGTTACCACAATTCTCGAAGGAGAGTTTCAAAGATATGTCGCAGCAGGGGCTCCGCCCAGTTCGTGGACACGACGACCTGCACGTGGTGGTCGTAGGCGCCGGAATGGTGGGGTTGTCCACTGCCTGGTACCTGCAAGAACGAGGCGTTCGGGTCACCGTGGTCGAGAGATCTGGGATCGCCGCCGGTAGCTCTTGGGGTAACGCCGGTTGGATCTCGCCGGGTCTGTGTGTGCCGTTGTCCGAGCCGGGTGTCCTCAAGTACGGCGCGAAAGCTCTGCTGGATCCCAAGTCCCCCCTCTACATCCACTTCAAAGCCGATCCGAAACTGCTTGCGTTCCTGCTCGGGTTCGCCCGTCGGTGCACGCCGGGGCAGTGGCGCGCAACGATGGCGAAGTTCGTGCCGGTGAACAGCCAGGCCATCGAGGCCTACTCCCACCTGGAGGAGAACGGGGTCACGGCGCGGATGATCGAGGCGCCGATCATGGCTGCTTTCCGCAGGGCCGAGGACTCCGCCGCGCTCGAGCACGAGATCGAGCAGATCCGCGAGGTCGGTCTGGACCTCCAGGCGCAGGAGGTCGACGGTGACGCTCTGCGGGCCCAACTGCCCATCGTCAGCCCGAATGTGGAGAAGGCGATCCGGCTCGGCGGTCAGCGCTACATCGACCCCGGCGCCTACGTCGAGTCACTTGCTGACGCTGTCCGCGAGCGGGGCGGCGAGGTGCGTATCGGCGCGAACGTGCGGGTGCTGCGCCACGGTCCGATGGGTGTCACGGTAGAGATGATGAGCGGGGAGCCGGTGTCCGGTGACGCCGTCGTCATAGCTACGGGCGCCTGGCTGCCCGAGCTGACCAGGAGCTACGGCGTGCGCACCAGCATGCAGGCCGGCCGCGGTTACAGCTTCTCGCTCGGCGTCACCGAGCCTTCCGCGAAGCCGGTGGCCAGCCCGATCTACTTCCCCTTCGAGCGGATGGCGTGCACTCCTTACGGCGATCGGCTGAGAGTCGGCGGCACGATGGAGTTCGACAGCGCCGATGCCCCTCTGAGCATGGACAGGGTCGACGGCATCATGCACAGCGGTCGCCCGCTGCTTTCTGGAGTCGACTGGGAGGACCCCCAGGACCTGTGGGTGGGTAGCCGTCCGGTCACCGTCGACGGCATGCCTCTGGTCGGTGCCACCAAGGTGCCGCGCGTGTTCGTCAACGGCGGCCACGGCATGTGGGGCATCACGCTCGGCCCGCTCACCGGAAAGCTACTCGCCCAGCAAATGATCACCGGCCAGGTGCCGAGCGAACTGCAGCCGTTCGCGCCGACCCGCTGACCCCTGCCAGACTGCCCGCGGGGTCTGTCTCCGCAGCCACCCCGTAGCCGAGCACAAGGAGCTTCTTCGTGACAACCTGGGAATATGCGACTGTCCCGCTGATCGTGCACGCGACCAAACAGATCCTCGACCAGTGGGGTGAGGACGGCTGGGAACTCGTGCAGGTGCTGCAGAACTCTGACGGTGGGAACCTCGTGGCCTACCTGAAGCGTCCCAGGGCCGGCAACTGATGTCGGCGGTAGAAGACCGGTTGGCGCAGATGGGTCTGACGGTGCCCGAGGTGGCGACGCCGGTCGCCGCGTACGTGCCCGTCATCCGGATCGGAAACCTGGTGATGACCTCCGGTCAGCTGCCGATGGTGAACGGGGCGCTCGCGGCCACCGGCAAGGTCGGCAAAGAGGTCACACCTGAGCAGGGCGCCGAACTTGCACGCACCTGCGCGCTCAACGCGATCGCAGCCGTGAAATCGCTGGTGGGTGACCTCGACACCGTACGTATCGTCAAGGTGGTCGGTTTCGTCGCGAGTGACCCGTCCTTCACCGGCCAGCCCGCCGTGATCAACGGCGCAAGTGAGTTGTTCGGTCAGGCGTTCGGCGAGAACGGCGCGCATGCGCGCTCGGCTGTGGGTGTCGCAGTCCTTCCGTTGGACGCGCCGGTCGAGGTCGAAATCACCGTCTCCGTGAACGACTGAACAATCCTTTCCGCGCCGATGACCCGCCCTTTCGCATGACCGACGACGTGGTTTCAGTACATGTCGCAACCGGATCAGTCGCCACTCTGGCACGCGGATGGCTCGAAGCTGGATGCCCGCCGGGGGTTCCTACCCGGCGGGCATCCACCGTCATGGTGTTGAGAGATGACGAATCCGATGGCGAGTCGGCAACCGGTGTTCAAGTTTTCATGCAGCGCCGAGTGGCAACGATGGCCTTCGCGGCGTCGATGTGGGTTTTCCCCGGAGGTGGAGTCGATCCGCGGGATGCCGACGCTGACATGCCGTGGGTCGGCCCGTCGCCCGATGAGTGGGCGACCCGGATGGGCGTGCCACGACCCGAAGCGATCGAACTGGTCTGTGCGGCCGTGCGTGAGGTTTTCGAGGAGTGCGGGGTGCTGCTCGCCGGCCCTGCAGAGCAGGAATTGGTGACCGATGTCAGCGGACCCGTGTGGCAGCGCCACCGTGCCGCGTTGATCGCCAAAGACGTGTCGTTGTCGCAGCTGCTCGCCAGTGAGAAGCTGGTTCTGCGCTCGGACCTGCTGTCCTTTCAAGACCACTGGCTGACTCCGGAGTTCGAGCCCAAGCGGTATGACACCTACTTCTTCGCGGCGCTGCTGCCGCATGGCCAGACCGCTGATGATCTGACGACCGAAGCCGACCTGTCGTGTTGGGTCAGCCCGGCTGACCTGCTGTCCGACCTCGCGGCTGATCATGCACGGATGTTGGCACCCACCAGCTGGAACCTGGAACGACTGAGGCGCGCCCGCACCCCTGCCGAGGTGGTCGGTTCGACACCCGCGATCCGCCAGATCATGCCGGTTGCCGCCTACGACGGCGAGGAAGTGGTTTTGCAGTGGGTGACGTGATCTGGCGCGGCGGCCAAGTGACGGCGGCGTCGCACGTGGTGCTGTGCCCCAATCCCGGGCCGATGACCTTGGACGGCACCAACACCTGGGTACTCAGCGCGCCCGGCTCTGACCAGGCTGTCGTTGTCGATCCCGGTCCGCTCGACGAGACGCACCTGCAGGCTGTACTTGCCCAGGTGGCGCAGCTCGGCGCCAGGGTGGCGCTGACGTTGCTGACCCACAACCACTTCGATCACGCGGAGTCGGCCGAAAGGTGGGCGCAGCTCACGGATGCACCGGTGCGCGGCGCCGGTCACGGGGCTCCGTTCCACGATGGTGAGCTGATCACTGGCGGAGCGCTGCGGATCGAGGTCTTGCTGACCCCGGGCCACACCAGCGATTCTGTGTCGTTCCTCGTGGCGCAGGAGGGTCTGCTGCTGACCGGTGACACCGTGCTGGGCAGGGGAACGAGTATCGTGGCCCACCCCGACGGCAGATTGGCGCCCTATCTGCGTTCGTTGGATCTATTGGCCGCGAAGTCCAGCGGGCTCATCCTCGGTCCCGGCCACGGGCCCACTCATGACGACGCCGCAGGCGTGATCGCGCACTACAAGGCACACCGTATGCAGCGCCTGGAACAGGTACGGACCGCGTTGAGCGGTACTGCAGGCTCAGCTGGCGATGTGGCACAGGCGATCGTCGAGGACGTCTACGCACAGGTGCCCCGAGACGTCTGGCCCGCGGCGAAGGCGACGGTTCAGGCCCAGCTGGACTACCTGCGAGAACAGGCCTGAACAGCAGGGAGTCCCCCGGGCCGGTGGGGCTAGCGCGCCCGGTTCTTCAGCCGCTCGACATCCAGCAGGGTGACTGCGCGCGCCTCGAGCTTGACCCAGCCGCGGGCGCTGAAATCGGCTAGCGCCTTGTTGACCGTCTCGCGAGACGCGCCGACGAGCTGCGCCAATTCCTCCTGTGTCAGATCGTGCGCGACCAGGACACCGTCGCCGACTGGTTTGCCGAAACGGCTGGACAGGTCGATGAGGGCTTTGGCGACGCGGCCAGGTACGTCGGTGAACACAAGATCACCGAGCGCTTCGTTGGTGCGGCGAAGGCGTCGGGCCAGCGCGCCGAGCATCTTCATCGCGACCTCGGGACGGTCCTTGAGGAATTCGGTCATGTCGGGGTGGGCGAGCCCGGCCAGTTCGGTGTCAGCCACGGCAGTAGCCGTGGCGGTGCGGGGGCCTGGATCGAAAAGGCTGAGTTCTCCCAGCATTTCTCCCATGCCGAGGATCGCCAGCAGGTTTTCGCGACCATCGGCTGAACGTCGGCCCAGCTTCACTTTGCCGGTGGTGATGATGTATAGAGTTTCGCCCTGATCGCCCTCTTGGAAGAGCTCCCCACCCCGCGCGACCTTGGTGCGCGACATCGACTCCAGCAGTGCCTCCGCGTCATCATCGTTGAGGGCTGAGAACAATGGCGCCTTGCGTACGGCCTCGGTTTCCACATGGTCAGTGTGCCATGTCACACAGATGGAGGAGGAAATTTATCGCGGCCTAGGCTCGTACTCGTGAAAACCCTCGCAGTGAATGCAGAGAGCCCCGTCGGGCGGACCCGCCGGGCTCGCAAGATGTACCGCGCGCTGCACGACACCTATCCGTACGCGCGATGTGAGCTTGATTTCAACACTCCGTTGGAACTGCTGGTGGCAACAATCCTGTCCGCGCAGACGACCGACGTCGGTGTGAACAAGGTGACGCCGGCCCTGTTCGCCCGCTACCCGGACGCCGCCGCATATGCCGGTGCCGATCGGGCCGCGATGGAGGAGTTGCTACGCCCGACGGGGTTCTTCCGGGCCAAGACGAACTCGGTCATCACCCTCGGCCAGGCGTTGGTGGAGCGGTATGGCGGGCAGGTCCCGCCGCGACTTGAAGAGCTGGTCACAT
>JBBPZD010000249.1:0-12745 GCA_038199265.1 Actinomycetales bacterium
CAAGGCATCGATATAGAACAGGCCTCCCGTGAACTGGGCGTTCCTCGTGACCAGATCGAGGCAGATCTCAACCTGCTCTTCGTCTGTGGCACTCCGGGCCACATGCCCGATGACCTGATCGAAGCGGAATGGGAAGAGGGCCGGGTTTATCTGCGAAATGCCGACACCATCGCCCGCCCGTTACGTCTGGGCATCGACGAGGCCACCGCGCTGATCGTCGGGTTGCGCACGCTGGCGGCTGTCCCGGGGTTGGGGGAGCGCGATGCGCTGGATCGGGCCTTGGCCAAACTGACCGAGGCGACCGGTGAGAGCGCGCAGGCATCCAGCCGAGTGCGGGTGACTCTGACCGGATCGGCCACGGACGAGACATTGACCCGGTCACGCGAAGCTCTGCGTGACCACCGCCGTGTGCACTTGCGCTACCTGGTTGCCACTCGCGACGAGGCCACCGAACGCGATGTCGATCCCATGCGGGTTCTCAGTCTGGATGGGCACTGGTACCTCGAGGGTTGGTGCCACAGGGCTCAGGACGTGCGGTTGTTCCGACTCGACAGGATCGACACCATCGAGGTGCTGAACGCCGACGGAACGCCACCCGCACACGCTCGGGTCCGCGATTTGGACGCCGACATGTTCACCCCCGCCCCTGATGATCTGCAGGTCACTCTGAGCCTCGCGCCGGAGGCGGCGTGGGTCGCGGAGTACTACCCGGTGCAGGACCGGGTCAAACGAGCCGACGGAGGGTTGACCGTCAGTCTCCGCACGGCAGACATCACCTGGATACGCAACCTGGTGTGGCGCTTGGCCGGGGGGGCAACGGTGTTGCATCCGGCGTCTCTACGCGATCAGGTACGGGCTGGGGCGGAGGAAGCCCTCGCCGCCTACGAAGTCGACTGAACCTGCGCATTTGCTAGCCGGTGCGTTCGCGGTTCACCCAGCTTGGTCGAGTAGACTGGGATCTGCTGTACAAACTCAACTTGAAGGATTCCGCTCATGCGTGGTGCAGTTCAGCCGTGGCACATCCTCATTCTCGTCATTGTCCTTTTGGTTTTGTTCGGCTGGAAAAAGTTGCCCGACATGACCCGGAGCTTCGGACGTTCCGCTCGAATTCTTCGCTCAGAGATGGATGAGATGAAGAACGACCGTAAGTCTGAGGGCGCGGACCAGACGGTGAGCGGGCAAACGCACAGTGCCAATAACGCCACCCCCGCCGCTTCGACTCCTGCAGTCCCAGTGGAGCACGACATCCCCACCGCAAATCCTGCTGACCGCAATACTCCTGCCTGACACCGGATGCCGGGGTAACTGACACTTCATGGCTGTTCTGCGCCGTAAAGACAATCCCGAGGGTCGGATGTCTCTCGGCGAGCACTTTCGAGAGTTTCGCCGGAGAGCTCTTCTGGCTCTCGTAGCCGTTGCGGCGGCTTCTGTCTATGGTTGGATCAAGTTTCAGGTCGTCTATGACTGGATGACTGCTCCTTTGTACGAGGCAGCCGTGCGAAACAATTTTCCTCCGGGTGCGGTCAGTACCAATTTTGGCGCCTCAGTCAGCGATTCATTCAGTATCAAACTGAAGTTAGCGATGTGGCTCGGCTTCATTATCGCCAGCCCTGTCTGGTTGTGGCAGATTTGGAGTTTTCTCGCTCCCGGCCTCACTCGTAAAGAGAAACGCGTTGGAGCGGCGTTTGTCGTGTGTGCTGTTCCACTGTTTCTGGCGGGATGCTGGGTCGCCACAATCACCATCCCGAACGCCGTTGATTTCCTCGTCGGACAAACACCCAAGGGCGGAACCAACTTCATCGCCGCCCAGGCATATTTCGGATTCGTCACTAAATTCATTCTCGCGTTCGGACTGGCATTTCTGCTGCCCGTCTTCTTGGTGGGTCTCAACAGCATTCGCGTGTTGCCCGCACGAGTCATGATCAAAGGCTGGCGAGTGGCCACGATGCTGATTTTCGTCTTCGCAGCCGTAGCGAGCCCGAGCCCCGACGCGTGGTCGATGTTGGCGCTTGCTTTTCCGATGGTGGCGCTGTACTTCGTCGCGGTCGGTATCTCGGCGTTCCTTGATCGGCGACGCAAACAAGCTGATCCCAAGGAGTGGCTCGACGTGCCAGACAGCCAGCCCTCCACGCTCTGATCAGAGCGTCCGGCTAGCCTTCGATCCATGTCCAACCCGGCTTCCTCGCAGTCACAGCATGTTCCGCGCCGAGTAGACAGTTCGCACCTGCGGCGGTTCGCTGACGGGTACGACTTTCCGTTCGACGACTTCCAGCGGCAAGCACTGATGGCGGTCCAGGAAGGCCGAAGGAGTGTTCTGGTCGCGGCACCGACCGGGTCCGGCAAGACGCTGGTGGGGGAGTTCGCCGCGTACCTTGCTTTGCAGACGGGTACCAAGACCTTCTACACCACGCCTATCAAGGCTCTGTCGAACCAGAAGTACGCAGACCTCGCTGCTCGGCACGGCGCCGACAAGGTCGGTCTGCTGACAGGCGACTCATCGATCAACGGCGAAGCACCCGTCGTGGTCATGACGACCGAGGTGCTGCGCAACATGATCTATGCAGGCTCGGACACCCTGCGTGGCCTGGGATACGTCGTGATGGACGAGGTGCACTACCTCGCTGACCGCTTCCGTGGCGCGGTCTGGGAAGAAGTCATCATTCAGCTTCCGGACGATGTACAGCTGGTGTCGCTGTCGGCGACGGTCAGTAACGCCGAGGAGTTCGGCGAGTGGCTCGGAACCGTGCGCGGTGACACCGAATTGATTGTCGAGGAGACGCGCCCAGTGCCGCTGTGGCAGCACATGATGGTCGGACCGGCCGTGATGGACCTCTTCGTCGATGACGACGCCAGCGACCGACTTCGGCTGAACCCCGAATTGCTGCGTCGAATCGAGCAGTTCGACTCCAAAACCGACCGGCACGGTCGCAGGGAAGACGCCGGAGCACCACGCGGCCGTCGGGGGAAGATCCGGCACGGGCGATCCATCGACGGGCCTGTTCGTGCGGGTAGACCCAGTCGTGGGCCGAGCCGCGCCGAAGTCATCGATGCGCTGGACCGCAAGGGTCTGCTACCCGCGATCACGTTCATCTTCAGCCGGGTCGGTTGCGACTCGGCCGTCTCGCAACTGCTCGCCTGGGGCACCCGTCTCATTCCGGCGGTCGAGGGGGAGCGCATCCGCAAACTTGTACAGGAACGCGTCGCCTACCTGCCCGAGGATGACCTGGCCGTACTCGGCTACTACGACTTCGCCGAAGGCCTGGCACGCGGGTTCGCCGCACACCACGCGGGAATGCTGCCCACCTTCCGGGAGATCGTCGAGGAGCTTTTCACGCAGGGACGCATCAAAGCAGTGTTCGCGACGGAGACCTTGGCACTGGGCATCAACATGCCGGCCCGCACCGTAGTGCTGGAGAAGCTGGTCAAGTACAACGGCGAGACGCATGCCGACATCACGCCGGGGGAGTACACCCAGCTCACCGGTCGAGCCGGGCGTCGAGGTATCGATTTCGAGGGCCATGCCGTCGTCCTCTACAACCGCGGCCTCGATCCGCACCAGGTTGGGGGTCTTGCCTCTACTCGCACCTACCCGTTGCGGTCCAGCTTCGTGCCGACTTCGAACATGGCCGTCAACCTCGTGGATCAGGTCGGTCGCCCCGCCGCCCGGGAGTTGCTGCAACAGTCCTTCGCGCAGTTCCAGGCCGACAAATCGGTCGTCGGCGTGGGCACGGCAATCCGCCGCAACGAGGAGGCCCTCGAGGGGTACGAGGCATCGATGCAGTGCAGCCGAGGCGATTTCCCGCAGTACGCGGCGTTGCGACGAGAGCTGACCGATCTGCAGAAATCTGCCCAGCGCGAGCGAGCTGCGAGTCGCCGCGCCGAAACGGCTTCGTCGCTGGAGACACTCAAACCGGGAGACGTCATTCAGGTGCCGTCGGGCCGCCGCCACGGCCTGGCCATCGTCGTCGCGGTCACCAAGGGAGGGCGCCGAGGCGACGCCGAGCCCCTGATCGTGACCTCCGACGGGCAGTCCCGTCGATTGGAGGCCGGCGACCTCGACGGGCCGACGATCGCCTTCACCACGATGCCCGTTCCCAAGGGCTTCCATTCCCGCAACTCCAAGGCGCGGCGTGACCTGGCAGCAACCTTGCGCGCAACTGTGCCCGAAGGGATGGCGGAGCGGGCGATTCTCTCGACAGCGCAACCCGCGGATGAACAGACTCAGACAGCGGTCGAAAGACTCAGGGCGCGGCTGCGGGATCACCCCTGCGCACAGTGCGAGGACCGTGAAGACCATGCTCGGTGGGCCGAGCGGTGGTGGCGGCTGCGTCGGGAGACCGATGGGCTGACCCGTAAGGTTTCGGGCCGGACCCAGACGGTCGCGGCAACGTTCGACCGCATCTGTGACCTGCTTTCCGAACTGGGCTATCTGACACCCGATGGCCAACAGGTGACGGATGAAGGCAGGGTGTTGCAGCGCATTTACGCCGAGAAGGACCTGCTGGTCGCCGAGTGCCTACGACAGGATGTGTGGCGAGATCTTGATGCGCCGTCTCTGGTCGCTGTGGTCAGCTCGCTGATCCACACGGCACGACGTGAAGGCGAGGGCAGTTCGGCGAAGATCCCGAACAACGATGTCGCGCAGGCACTGGAGCAGATGACCCGACTATGGGCTGACCTGCACGACCGTCAGACGGGACGGCGGTTGGCGCCGCTCGGTGAGCCCGATGCCGGGATTGCCTGGATGACCCACCGCTGGGCCAGCGGCGCCCGCCTTGAAGCCGTGCTGCGGGATTCGGACCTGTCGGCCGGCGATTTCGTGCGCCGCTGCAAGCAACTCATCGATCTGCTCGATCAGATACACGACGCCAGTTCCGATCCGCAGATGCGACGCACGACCCGCGCCGGCATCGACGGCGTGATGCGGGGCGTAGTGGCCGCCGACCGAATCGACTGACGCAGCTGGACCTCGATAACCGTCGTGCAAGGATGCGGCCATGTCCTTCTCGCCGAAACACCTCACTCAGGGTGAGCGCATCGAGCTCGAGCTGCACACACACATCAAGCATGTCGCCCTGCCACTGCTGATCCTGGTAACTGCGACTGCCGTAGCGGCGGTGGGCGCGGTGTTCTGGGAAAATCAATGGGGCCGGTTGGGGATCGCGGGGGTCTGGCTCCTGGTCGTCATCGTGCTGGTGTTGGTGCCGATCTGGCGGTGG
This sequence comes from Actinomycetales bacterium, assembly GCA_038199265.1. Taxonomy (GTDB): domain Bacteria; phylum Actinomycetota; class Actinomycetes; order Actinomycetales; family Dermatophilaceae; genus Allobranchiibius. The sequence goes on from JBBPZD010000249.1 coordinate 5,220, forward strand.
CGCACCACTCTCTACGTCATCACCAACCGGCGACTGGTCACCCGTCAGGGAATCATCAACAAATCGGGGCGCGACATCCCGCTCTACCGCATTTCCGACGTGGCATACGAGAAAGGGCTCACTGACCGCATCCTCGGCTGCGGCACCCTCATCGTCTCGGATGCTTCAGACCAGTCGGGTCTCAAGCTCGATGACATCCCGCACGTCGAGGATGTTCAGGTTCGTCTGAACGAACTGCTGTTCCAACACGACAATGGCTCAGACGATGAAGGCACCTTTCCTCCCAGCGACCCGAGGGGCGACCGGCGCCGTTCTTCCTGATCCGACGTGCAGCGTTCAACATCTAGTCGAGGTTGAGCGCTGACAGGGCACGCCGCAGCGGCGTGTTGATGTCGATTTCCGAGCTGATCCGGTTCAGCAGATCCCGGTCGGCGATCCTTGTTGGCAGCCGGGTGTCCAGACCATCGGGCAGTGGCACGTCGAGCGCGACGTTCACGACCAGCGGCGCAACGTCCAAATAGTCCGACGCAGCTTCAAGCCGTGTCCGGCGAGCACCCTTCAGTTCAGGATCGCCGTCTGCGATCGCAGCTCTGAGCGTCGCGAGGTCGCCGTAGTGGGCCAGCAGAGCCGAAGCTGTCTTCTCGCCGATTCCAGCCACCCCAGGCAGGCCATCGCTCGCGTCTCCGCGGAGCATTGCCATCTCTGCGTAGGCGCGGCCGGTGGGCACGAGGTACTTCTCCTGCAAGGTGGACTGATCGATCAGGTCGGGCTCGCGAACACCACCGCGCGCGGTGTAGAGAACCCGTACCGAGGCCTCGTCGTCGACAAGCTGGAACAGGTCGCGGTCGCCGGTGATCACGTCGACCGGACATACACCGAGGTGAGTATGTACAAGAGTGCCGATCACGTCGTCCGCTTCGTAACCGTCAGCGCCGACCCGCGAGATGCCAAGGGCTTCGAGCAGCGAGACGATGTAGGGCACCTGCGGTGTCAGGTTCTCAGGCGAATCCTCTTCGACACTCGCACCTTCGGTCAACCGGTGCGCCTTGTACGAGGGGATCGCCTCGACCCGGAACGCGGGCCGCCAGTCGTTGTCCCAACAAGCCACCAGGTCAGTAGGGGAGTGATCGTTGACCAGAGTGGCAATCATGTCGAGGAACCCTCGAATAGCGTTGGTGGGCATTGCTTCTGGACTTGAACGACGATCTGGCACCCCGTAGAAGGCACGGAAGTAGAGGCTAGCGGAGTCCAGCAGCATCAGGCGACGGGTCATGTGCGTCATCGTCCCCTACAGTTCCCGCATGGAGGAACTGGATGCTCGAATCGTCGCGTCGCTGGCTGCCGACGGACGGATGAGTTTCACTGACCTCGGTCGAGAGCTGGGGTTGTCAACGTCGGCCGCCCATCAGCGGGTCCGACGACTGGAGGAACGTGGAGTCATCCGCGGCTACCGCGCGATCGTCGACCACGAAGCCACCGGTATGCCGCTGACCGCGCTGATCTCGGTAACTCCGTTCGATCCTGCGGCACCGGACGACGTGCCGGACCGGTTGCGTCACCTCACCGAACTCGACTCGTGCTTCTCGGTGGCCGGGGGTGAGAGCTACGTGCTGCAGGCGCGGGTCGCCGGCCCGCTGCAGTTGGAAGATCTACTGGCCCGCATCCGGGCGTCGGCTTCTGTCACCACGCGCACGACCGTTGTCCTCAGCACCCCGTGGGAAGACCGGGTGCCGGCACCCGAATAACGGGTGCCGATGTGGCTCCGAGCACCCGCAGCAGGTCAGCCAGCGCCAACTCCACGTCCATCCCACGCCGCCCAGCGCTGACCAACACCAGCTCGTGGTCGTTCGCTGTGGCGTCGACAACAGTGGGGAGCAGACGTCGCTGTCCGAGTGGGCTGATCCCGCCCACCACGTACCCCGTGACTTTCGCCGCCAGACCTGGATCGGCCAGCTGCAAGCGGGGAGCTCCCAGAGCTGTTGCGGCCAACCGAAGATCGAGCTGGAACTGCACCGGGAGAACAGCCACCCGTAGGTTGCGGAAGTCCGCGCCCTGGCCCGTGCTCAGAATGAGGGTCTTGAAGACCCGCGCCGGATCGACACCGAGCGCATGGACCGCCTCCATCCCGTAGTCAGTGGATCGTGGATCATGCTCGAATCGGTGCAGTACGAACGCCACATCGGCACCGTCCAACACCCTGGTCGCAGGAGTCACATTGCGATCCGGTGACCGACCGGTGGCCTTCGACATGACGCCATCCTGCCCGATGTGCGCTGTCACGGCGTGTCGAGGGCGACACGCCGTGACAGCAGAATTGATCGGCCTGAATTCGTTTCCCAGTCGGGTCGCTGACCTGCAAAAACGCGTATACCTGCAGGTCAAAGGCGTGTTGACTTCCAGTGACCTGCAGGTAGATTTGCGATCGCGCCGTAAGTCGCCGATGGTGGCTACCGGCAAATGGTTGGATCCGCACTCTCAGTAGAAAACATGCGCCTCGGCGCGTACTGGTCCCAACGGAGTGCGGGTCCATCCCTGCGCTGTCAGACCCTGACACCGTGCTCGCATACCCTTGCGCTCGTGTGGCGACGGCTTCTTCTCAGCTCTTCGGGTGGTGTTTGCCTCTGGCTGTCGTTCCCCACCCTCGGCATCTGGCCGCTCGCGATCCTCGGGGTGGCACTCATCTCGTTGGGCACCTGCGGCGCGCGAGCACGAGTCGGCTTTCTCTGCGGTCTCGTTGCAGGTGCCGCGTGCTTCCTGCCGGTACTGCACTGGACGGGCATCTACGTCGGTGCGATGCCGTGGATCGCGCTGGGCGTCACCGAATCGATTTACCTCGGGTTCTTCGGGCTCGGTATCGCGATCCTGCAGTCAGCAGGCCCGCTCAGCCGGCTCCCTCGATGGCTGGGGTTCGCCGGCACGCCAAGGGTTCGCCCTTTCATGGTGGCAATCATGTGGGTCGTGCAGGAAGGTATCCGCTCGAGCTGGCCGTTCGGCGGGTTCCCCTGGGCTCGCCTGGCCTGGTCGCAGTCCGACTCCCCACTGGCTCACCTGGCCTCGATCGCCGGTGCACCGGGCCTGACCTTCACAGTCGCGTTTCTCGGAGGGGTGATGGGTTCTGCGGTGCTGCGATGGTTCCCAGGCATCCTGCCCGCTGCACAGCACCTCGGTGACGAGGTGCCCGATCAGCATCGAACCCGCGGGTGGCGGTCGTTGTTACCCGCTCTGGGCGTGGTCGCCGTCGTCGCCGGGTCTATCTGGTATCCCACACCGACCTCAGGATCCAAGCTGCAGGTCATCGGCATCCAGGGAAATGTGCCCACGATCGGACTTGACTTCAACGCCCAGCGCCGTGCGGTGCTGGACTACCACGTGCGCACCACCAACCGGGCGGCCGACATGGTGCGGCGTGGGCAGATTCCAGCACCCGACCTCGTCGTGTGGCCTGAAAACTCCTCGGACATCGACCCGACGCGCAATCCGGATGCGATGACGGAGATCCTGCACTCTGTTCGCGAAGTGAAGGCCCCTCTCATCGTGGGAGCGGTGCTGCAGGAGCCCGCCCCTGAAGTATCCAACGCGTCGCTGCTCTTCCTCCCGGGGAAGGGCATCGTGTCGACCTACATCAAGCAGCACCCAGTGCCGTTCGCCGAGTACATGCCCTACCGCTCGTTCTTCCGAAATTTCAGCAGCAAGGTCGATCTGCTGACGGTCAACTTCACCCACGGCAAGAAGACCGGACTGTTCAGCATCCCGACGCGCGATCAGGGCTCGGTCAAAGTCGGCCCGGTGATCTGCTTCGAAGTGGCCTACGACGGGTTGGTGCGTGCGCCGGTCACCAAGGGTGCACAGCTGCTCATCGTCCAGACCAACAATGCGACATTCGGTCGTACTGCCGAGTCGGAGCAGCAGTTGGCCATCTCACAGATTCGCGCAATCGAGCACGGGCGCTCGGTGGTACACATCTCCACAGTCGGCGTGAGTGGTCTGATCACCCCAGACGGAGTGGTCCACGACCGATCGAGTCTGTTCACCAGCAAAGTGCTATCGGGTGCGATGCCGCTGCGAAGCACCCTCACGCTGGCGGACCGCATCGGGCAGGCGCCCGAGTACGCCGCGTACCTGGTCGCTGTGGCATCGTTCCTGCTGGCCGGCATCGGCGCCCGGCGGCGACGTACCCGCGTACGCACCGACGAGAGCACCCCGAGAGGCGGGCAGCTTGTCTGACAGTGCCCCTGCGCGTGTTCTGGTACTCGTGCCGACGTACAACGAGTACGACAGCCTGCCCGCGATCGTGAACCGTCTACGGCACGCCGTGCCGGATGCGGACATCCTGGTGCTGGACGACAATTCGCCCGACGGCACAGGCGAGCTCGCTGACAAGTTGGCGCTCGCCGACTCGCGCCTGCAGGTGCTGCACCGCGCTGCGAAGGAGGGCCTGGGGGCCGCCTACCTGGCGGGGTTCGCGTGGGGTCTGGCGCGCGGGTACGACGCGCTCGTCGAGATCGATGCCGACGGTTCGCACCCGCCCAGTGTGCTTCCGCAGATGATCCAAGCCGCTGCACATGCCGACCTCGTCATTGGTTCGCGATGGGTACCCGGTGGCAGCGTGCAGAACTGGCCCAGACAACGCCAGGCCCTCAGCAGAGGCGCCAACCTCTACACCCGGGTACTGCTCGGGATGCAGGTACGCGATGCGACTGCCGGCTACCGGGTTTACCGGTCAGATGCCCTACAAGCCCTACATCTGGAGGATGTCGCCTCGGCGGGATACTGTTTCCAGATAGATCTGACCTGGCGGGCCGCGCAGGCCGGCATGCGGATCATGGAGATACCGATCACCTTCGTCGAGCGTGAGGTAGGGGTGTCGAAGATGGACAGCGACATCATGCGCGAGTCACTGGTGAGCATCACGGTGTGGGGAATCCACTATCGCGCCCGCCAGGCGGGCCGGTTGCTGGGAGGCAAAAGATCATGACGACGACAGTTAAAAGGTCCACTCCGTGGGTGCGTTGGGTAGTGCTGGTGTTGTTCATCACAGTGCCCATCTGCGAGGTCGCGCTCGTGATCGAGCTCGGGGGCGCCATCGGCGGCTGGAGGACATTCGGCCTTCTCATCGTGTGGTCGATCATCGGAGCCTGGTTGGTGCGACGTGAGTGGTCCGGGGCATGGCGTGGGTTACGTGATGCGATGCGCACGGGGGTCATGCCGGCGGACGAGTTGGCGGACGCCGCTCTCGTCCTGGTCGGCGGGCTGTTCATCCTGCTGCCAGGTTTCATCACCGACTTCGTCGGCCTGTTGATGATCCTGCCCTTCACCAGACCGCTTTTCCGGCGTCTGCTTCAACTTGTCGTCGCGCGTCGGATCCTGGCCGGCGCTGGGCGCGTCACCGTCATCCAGGGAGACCGGGTTCCACCGACCTACACCGCCCGTCCTTACGACCCGGCTGACAAACGCCCGAACGCGCCGATGGCACCGGGCGAACCCGGTGCCATCGAGGGAAAGATCGTGCGGGACTGATCGTCCTGCGCGGTCAGGTAGTGCTGGTCAAGAAGCGGTGCGCTTGCGGCGCGGCTTCTCGCCACGCGAGGCCCGCAGCCAGGTGAGGCGCTCTTCCAGCAACTCCTCCAGCTCGGGTACAGAACGACGTTCCAGCAGCATGTCCCAGTGGGTACGGGCAGGCTTTACCGGCTTGCGGTTCGGCTGGGGCCCATCCACCAGGGTTGCTTCCTTGCCGCAACGGCACTCCCAGATGGAGGGCACGTCAGCTTCGACCGAGAACGGAAGCTCGGTGATCTTGCCGCACTGGCACTCGTAGCGAACGGTCTGCCGCTCGCTGTATGCGATGTTCTCATCAGTCTCCAACGACAACGTGGAGAGGTTGGTACCTCTTAGTGAACGCTCAGCCATAGTCTTTTCTCCCTGCTTGGCAGCCGCAGCTCATCGGCAGCACTGCGGCGGTCTCTTACGCATAACGAACCGATGGACTCTCGTGTTCCTCCGCGTTAAGAGGATTGGTACTTCGTATTCGTAGACAACGGGCAACTTGGATTGGTTACCCTGGACGTTGCCCCGCAGGGCGCGATCTCGTGTCTGAAGTCGCAGACGAAGATACTCAGGGTGCTCGGGTGGGGCAAATCGAATAGTCCTGTTCAGACGACTACCGGAACGTTGTTCCCGGCGGCTCCCACACCTGCCCGAACGTCAACCGTACGCAGCAGTAGCGCTCCGGCGACGAAGAAGAAGATCAGCGCGACGATCGATAGTCGGTAGTCCCGGAAGATCTGGAACACGAGGCCGAAGATGAGGGTGCCCAGCCAACTGGTCCCGCGATCCATCGCCTGGTACAGGCTGAAGAACTCCGCCTCACGACCACTGGGAATGAGGTGGGAGTACAGGGAGCGGGACAGCGACTGGGTGCCGCCGAGCACCAGGCCGATCCCGACGGCGAGGACCAACCACAGCGTGAATGCCCGTTCTGGCACGAAGAACGCGACAACCACCACGACTATCCACAAGTACAGGCTGACGTAGACCAGCTTCTTGGCGGGCACCGATCGGGCGAGGCGGCCGAATCCGAGTGCGCCCCCGAATGCGACGAACTGCACCAGCAGGATGGTGCTGATCAGCTGGGTCGCTGAGAACTTCAGCTGCTGACCCCCGTAGAGGCTCGCGGCAACGATGACGGTCTGCACGCCATCGTTGTAGAACAGGTACGCAAGGAGGAATCGCAGAGTCTGCGGGTAGTGCCGCAGCTCGGAGAACGTGGAGCGCAGTTGGCGGACCCCGGCGACGACCGGGTTTCCCAGGATGGACGTCACGACCGGCTGGTGCGGGGCACCCCGCAAACCGCTGATCGAGTACAGGCCGAACGCTGCCCACCACACCCCTGTCACCACGAAGCTGAGCCGCACGACATCAGTGGTACTCATGCCCAGGCTCATGTGTAGGCCGAGAATGACCAGGTTGAGCGCCAGCAACAGGCCGCCGCCCAGGTAACCGTAGGACGAACCGCGGGTCGAAACCCGATCACGATCATCCGCGGGAGTGATGCGGCACATCACCGCGGAGTAGACGATGAGTGAGGCCGCAAGGCAGACATTCGCCACGATGGCGAGAGCTACTCCAAGCGCCCATCGTGTGCCTGCGACGAAGCCGAGGCAGGAAGCGGCCGTCGCACCGATCAGCGCGAACGTGGTCAGGTAGCGCAGCGGGTGGCGAGATCGATCTGCCATCGCGCCGAACACGACGAGCACGAACGCCGACAAAATGGTGGCTACGGTGATGGTGAAGGGCACCAGCGACCCAGGCGCGATGCCGATGCCGAGCACCTGCAGGTCGTTGTTGCAAGTCGCATCGGTCGCCTGCGAGGGGCAGGCCGCAGCGTTTGCCACCGAGGTCAGGTACGGGGCGAAGAGCACGGTCGCAGTAACCGTGACGTACGCCGAACATGCCCAGTCGTACCAGTACCAGCGTGACTGCAACCGGCGCTGCTTGAGGGTCGACCGATTGCTGACGTCGACCGTCAC
>JBBPZD010000250.1:0-7081 GCA_038199265.1 Actinomycetales bacterium
TGGGGGTTTGCGCAGCCTCGTGCAAGACCACAAGGCGGGCGCCCTGGTGACGGGTCAGCAACTCAGCGGTGGTCGCCATGGGCTCCACCACCGGAATCACCGGGCGCCGGGACTGTTTGGCGGCCGCCGCAACCACGTTCTCCCACTTGCGCTGCCCGCGAGCAACTCGCTCACCACGCCACTGCACCACGCAGTGCTGGGCAGCCCACGGCACGACGCCGTCAACACCCAGTTCGGTTGCTGCCTCGACAGCCTGCTCGTCGCGACCACCCTTGGCCAACGCCTGCACGAGCTTCAATCGAGGACCCCGGATCTCCGGTCGTCGCAGGGACTCGACCTCGACGACCAACTCATCCCGCTCACAAGAACGTGCCGTCCCGGCAGCCATCAACCCAGAGCCGTCAGCGACCAGAACGGCCTCTCCGGGCGCAATACGGCGGACCCGGACGGCATGTCTGCCCTCGGCGCCGGAGACCGTCACCGAGTCGCCGACCCCGGCATGCTCCAGGGACCCGGCGTCGGCATAGAACATCGGCGCTGTCACGCGCGGTACCTACTTCTGCTTGAACGCGTCGCGCAGCTTGCCGAGCAGCCCTTGACCCACTGGTTGGAAGTTGCCCTGGGGCGCTTCTTCACCACGTTCTTTTGCGAGCTGACGCAGCAGCTCTTCCTGCCGCGGGTCCAACTTCATCGGGGTACGCACGTTGGCGTGCACCATCATGTCGCCGCGGATGCCCGATCGCAGGCGGGTGACCCCGAGGCCCTTCAGCGTGATCACGTCACCGGGCTGGGTGCCGACCTTGATGCGGACCTCGCGCACACCGTCGAACGTCTCCAATGGCAGCTCGGTACCGAGTGCCGCAGCTGTCATCGGCAGTTCGACCGAGCAGTGCAGGTCATCGCCCTGCCGCTGGAAGGTCGCGTGCTTCGCCACGCGCACCTCGACGTAGAGATCCCCGGCCGGGCCGCCCCCGGGTCCGACCTCACCCTCGCCGCTGAGCTGTATGCGAGTACCGGTATCGACGCCTGCGGGCACCTTGATGGTGATGGTGCGCCGGTCGCGGACCCGCCCCTCACCCGAGCACTCGAAGCACGGGTCGGTGATGACCTCACCGAAGCCGCGACAGGCGGAGCACGGACGGGTCGTCATCACCTGACCGAGGAAGGAACGCTGCACCTGCTGAACCTGGCCTGCACCCTGGCAGACATCGCAGCGACGTTTGCCGGTGCCGGCGCGAGCACCGCTTCCGTCGCACGTGTTGCAGGTCGCAGCGGTGTCGAAGGTGACGTCCTCATCGCCACCGAAGACAGCCGTGCGCAGTTCGACATCGACCGGGATCAAGGCGTCCTGACCACGCTGGGCACGTGAACGAGGATTCGTCGCTCCGGCCGCGGTCCCGCCGAAGAACGCGTCCATGATGTCGCTGAAGGAGAAACCCTGCCCGAACCCGGCCGCACCCTGGCCGCCGTACGGATCCTGGCCCATGTCGTAGGACGACTTCTTCGTCGGGTCCGAGAGCACGTCGTATGCCTGAGAGACCGTCTTGAACTCTTCGGAAGCCTCATCACCGGGGTTGACGTCCGGGTGCAGTTTGCGGGCGAGGCGGCGGTAGGCGCGCTTGATCTCTTCGGCGGTCGCGTCACGCGAGACACCAAGGGCGGCGTAGTAGTCGTTCACGAAAATCCTTGTCAGCTGGTCGTCATCGTGCAGTGCGGTGTACAGCAGTTCGGAGGTGGCGCGCCGTGAGCGGCGCGACTCACCGTTGGTCGATGATCTCGGAGACGTAGCGAGCTACCGCTCGCACGGCCGCCATGGTGCTGGGGTAATCCATCCGGGTGGGCCCGAGCACTCCGAGACCCGCAGTCGAGTGCACACCGTAGGTCGAACTGACCACAGAGGCGCCCCGTAACCCGTCGACGGTGTTCTCAGCGCCGATGCGGACGACGATGCTGTCGCCCGAAGCCGTGCTGCTCTCACTCATCTGCCCCAGTAAACGCAACAGCACCACGTGTTCTTCCAGCGCCTCCAGCACCGGGCCGATCGTCATCGGAAAATCGCCGACGGCGCGGGCCAGGTGTGCGGTGCCGGCGAGCACCACGCGCTCCTCACGCTGTTGCGCGAGTGCGTCCGCCAGGACAGCGATCACCAATCCGGAGGTCTCACGGTGCTCCGGGGCCATCCGCTCGATGACCGCCGGAAGTAGGCCGATGCCGTCGGACCAGGTGGCCCCCGCCACAGCTTCGTTGATCCGATCGCGCAACGTACGCAGCAGCTGTTGACCGGAGGCGGACCCGAGGTCGAGGCCTGTCTGCACGATGCGTTGTTCGACCCGCCCGTTGGACAGGATCACCACCGCCATCAGGCGGTCGCTCTCGAGCGACACGAGCTCGGTGTGCCGGATAGTCGTGGGGTTCAACGACGGGTACTGCATGACCGCCACCTGATTGGTCAGCGACGACAGCAGCCGCACCGTCCGATCGACGACGTCGTCCAGATCGACCGCCTGAGCGAGGAAGGTCTGCACAGCTGCGCGCTCGGCTTTCGACATCGGCTTGATCTCGTTCAGCCGGTCGACAAAAGCGCGATAACCGGCGTCCGTCGGAATCCGACCTGCCGAGGTGTGCGGGGCGGTGATCAGGCCCTCGTCCTCCAGGACCGCCATGTCGTTGCGCACCGTGGCCGCACTGACCCCGAGACTGTGCCGTTCGAGCAAAGCCTTGGAACCGACGGGCTCGGAGGTGGCGACATAGTCCTGCACGATCGCCCGGAGTACGTGCTGGCGTCGTTCTTCGCTCATGTCACCTCCCGATGGCCTGTGCTGGCACTCGCTGCAGTCGAGTGCCAAGTCTACGGGCTGGGGCTCACGGCGGTGCGGGTCGCCGGGGCGACCGCGACGACACGCCGCCTAGGCTCACGCGGGTGACAACTGATCGCTATGGCGCCGACGTACTCTCCGGCGACTGGCACGCGCCCAAGCGCGGCCGGTCTGTGCCGACCCCGGCCACCGTCGGGCTGGTCGTCGAAGACGTAGAGAGCGGTTGGTGTGGAGCGATCACCCGAGTCGAGAAGGCCGGTGGGATGCAGGTCGTCCACCTGGAAGATCGCCGCGGCCGCAGCCGAGCCTTCACCCTGGGGCCCGGATTTCTGCTGGACGGCAAGCCCGTCGAGTTGGTGGCGATCCAAGACACTTCAGCTATCGATGCAGTCCGTGCGGCAGCGACCCGGACGGCCAGCGGATCGCGCGCTGTCGCCCGTGCCCCGGCCCGGGTGGCCTCCGGTTCGCGAATCTTCGTCGAAGGTCGCCACGACGCCGAGCTCGTAGAGAAGGTCTGGGGTGACGACCTGCGCATCGAAGGCGTGGTCGTGGAGTTGCTCGAAGGCGTCGACGATCTGACGTCGGTGATCCGCGATTTCAAACCTACGGCCGATCGCCGGATGGGGGTGCTGGTCGACCACCTGGTGCCCGGTACTAAGGAGGCGCGGATCGTGAACGACGCATTGGCGTCCCATAAGGGTGACCACGTGCTGGTTGTCGGCCACCCGTACATCGACGTTTGGGAATCGGTTCGACCCGAACGCCTGGGCTGGACCACATGGCCGAAGATCCCCCGCGGAACTTCTTGGAAGCACGGAATCTTGGCCGAGCTCGGCTGGCCGCATGCAGATCAGCGGGACGTCGCACATGGTTGGAAACGCATCTTGTCGACCGTGCGCACCTACGCTGACCTAGAACCGCAGCTGCTCGGCCGCGTTGAGGAACTCATCGATTTCGTCACCGCCCCGACCGAATGACAGTCGAACGCTCGATTCGGGCTGAGCTGGTAGCCGTTGTCGCGACGGTAGGCGCGCAGGGCCCGGCTGTGCTCGCCTCGGGTAAGCCTCGCCGACTTCCCGCAGGTGAGTTGGGCGCCGACCACGATTCTCTGCAAGAGGGTGTTCGCGCTTTCGCTGCAGAGCAGACCGGCCACTCGCTCGGCTACGTCGAGCAGCTTTACACCTTTGCCGACCCCGGCCGCGGCGACAACGCCGGTCGAGTCATCTCCATCTCCTATCTCGGGCTGACCCGCTCCGATGGACGGTCACCCAACTGGGTCGGCATCTACGACCTGCTGCCGTGGGAGGACCGGCGCACCGCAGGTACCTCCGGAGGTTTGTTGGCGCGGCTGCAGCAGTGGTCGCGTGAGGCGAGCGGCGAGGAACGGTTGAACCATCTTTTCGGTCTCGGCGACCTGCCCTGGAGGCCCGAATTAGCGCTGCAGCGTTACGAACTCATGTGGGAAGCCGGCTTCGTCGCTGAGTCGCCGGTGGGTCACACCCCGCACCCGGAGTCCGGTGTCGGCATGCTGCACGATCACCGGCGCATCGTCGCAACCGGACTGTCGCGGTTACGTTCGGCGTTGCAGTACCGCCCTGTCGTCTTCGAGTTGATGCCGCCGACGTTCACCCTGGGCCAGTTGCAGGAAGTCGTAGAAGCCATCGCGGGGCAAGACCTGCACAAGCAGAACTTCCGCCGCCTCGTGGAACAGCAGCACCAGTTGGTCGAGCCCACCGACGAACTCGACCATGGAACTGGGGGGCGCCCCGCTCGTCTCTACCGCTTCCGTCGAGAAGTCTTCGCCGAACGTGCCCAGGTCGGCACGAAGCTGCCCATCCCGCGCGGCCGATGACCGGGCAGTGCCGGCTACGGCAGTCCCGCCGCCCCTGCGGTCGGCCCCGGTTCAGCAGGTCGCCGGTCCGGAACAACTGACGCTCCCAGCGTTCGGCCGGGAAGTTCAGTCGGTGGCAGCCGATATTCGCGAACAGTTGGTGCTGGCACGCCGAAAAGGTCGTCCTTATCAGGACTTTCGTCACCGATTCCGGATTGTCATCGATAGACCGCGAGCGTCCCGATTTCACCACTGGCTGTCACGTCGGCCAGATGCTGTTATGCTCAGTCTCAGCAAATACTCAATCCGAGTATTACGAGTCGGAGGCAACGCGATGACCACCACTACCTACGACAAGGTGCGACATGTCATTCCGGAGATCGAGTGGGCCACGTTCACCGACGACATCGCCGCGATCCAGCGACTGAAGACCGAACAGGACGCGGTCATCCTGGCGCACAACTACATGACTCCCGAGATCTACCACGGCGTCGCTGACATCGTGGGCGACTCCCTGGCGCTGGCCCGCGAGGCCCAGACCGTAAAGCAAGGCACCATCGTGCTGGCCGGTGTCCACTTCATGGCCGAGACTGCCAAGCTGCTCAACCCGGCCAAGCGGGTGCTGTTACCCGATCTTCGCTCCGGCTGCTCACTGGCCGAGAGCATAACCCCGCAGGACGTCCGCGACCTGCGGGCCAAGCATCCCGGCGTGCCGGTCGTCACCTACGTGAACACCTCGGCTGCCATCAAGGCCGAGAGCGACATCTGCTGCACCTCCGGCAACGCCGAGCGCGTCATCGCCTCCCTCGGCGTGCAGCGCGTCATCATGATCCCGGACCAGTACCTCGCCAAGAACATCGCGGCCCGCATGGGTATCGAGGTCATCACCCATCCCGGAGCCTGCGAGGTGCACGAGCGCTTCACACCGCTCGACATCGCAGAGATCCGCCAGGGCCATGAGGGCGTAGTGGTACTGGCCCACCCCGAGTGCCCGCCCGATGTCGTGCAGGTCGCCGACTTCGCCGGTTCGACCGCCGACATGCAGGCCTACGTCCAGCAAAAACGCCCAGCCAAGGTAGCGCTCATCACCGAGTGCTCGATGTCGGACAACGTCGCCGCCGATCACCCGGACATCGAGTTCGTCCGCCCGTGCAACCTTTGCCCGCACATGAAGCGCAACACCCTGGCCAGCATCCGCGCGTCGCTGGAGAACGGGACCAACGAGATCACCATCGACCCGAGTACCGCGGTCGCCGCACGGCGATCGATCGAACTGATGCTGGAGGTGTCGTAGAGATGGGCACTGCGATCATCGTCGGGTCCGGCCTCGCCGGACTGACCGTCGCCCAGGCGCTCTCACCCGAGCCCTGCATCCTGATCACCCCCGCCCAGATCACCGGCGGTGCAGCCAGCATGTGGGCCCAGGGCGGAATCTCGGCTGCTGTCGGCGACGACGACTCCCCCGCGCTGCATGCTGCCGATACCCGTCGGGCCGGCGCGAACATCGGCGACGATGCCGCGATCGAACGCATCACCGCTGCGGCACCGGACGTCGTCCGACACCTTCAAGCTCTGGGAGTTCCCTTCGACCTCGGGGCTGACGACAAGCTCGATCTCGCGCTGGAGGGGGGTCACTCGCGCAACCGGGTCGCCCACGCCGGCGACCGCAGCGGCGCCGCCATCACCAGCACGGTGGCTACCCACGTGACCGCCCTGGAGAGTGTCGACGTCCGCGAGGGCCACCTCGCTCGAGGATTGATCCTGGACGACGACGGGCACGTTGCCGGACTGACCGTGCAGAACGCCGCTGGCGACCTCATCGAGCTTGCTACCGACCGGGTCGTACTGGCTACCGGTGGCCTCGGGGGGCTCTTCGCGCGAACCACCAACCCACGAACGGCGCTCGGTCAGGGTGTCGCGATTGCGGCGCGTGCCGGGGCCCGTACTGACGACCTTCATTTCGTGCAGTTCCACCCCACGGCACTCGATGTCGGGCTTGATCCGATGCCGCTACTGACCGAGGCCCTGCGTGGCGCCGGAGCCCTGCTCCTCAGCGACGGCGAGCGATTCATCGAAGAACTCCAGCCACGCGACATCGTGGCTGCGGGCGTTTGGGCGGAAGGTCAGGCCGGGCGCCGCGTCATGCTCGACGCACGGGCCGTCCCCGATGTCGCCGAGCGCTTCCCGGCTGTCGCCGACCTCGCGCACGCCGCAGGGCTCGACCTGCGCAACGACCTGCTGCCTGCGGCTTCGGCCGTGCACTACTCGATGGGCGGGGTCACCGTAGATAAGCACTCACGCACCAGCGTCCCGGGGCTCTGGGCGGTCGGTGAAGTTGCACGCACCGGCCTGCACGGCGGCAACCGGCTGGCCTCGAACTCGCTGCTGGAAGCAGTGGTCACGGGAGAAGCTGCGGCGCTCGACCTCGCCGACA
>JBBPZD010000251.1:0-2174 GCA_038199265.1 Actinomycetales bacterium
CTGTTTTCGGTGCTGGTGCACGAGGCATCCCATGCCCTGGTGGGTCAGTGGCGTGGCTATCGGGTTCGGCAGATCGTGGCCGATCTCTGGGGCGGGCACACCGCGTACGACACGGCCGACACGACGCCCCTGTCCAGCGCGCTCGTGGCGATCGTCGGTCCGCTCAGCAACGGTCTCCTCGCTCTTGCTGGGTTCGTTGCGTTACAAGGACTCGACGGCGGTGTTCCCCAGCTGTTGACCCAGGTATTCGTGTGGACCAATGGTTTCGTGGCTGTTTTCAATCTGCTGCCGGGCTTACCGCTGGACGGCGGTTATCTCGTCGATTCCCTGGTGTGGCGTGTCACCGGCTCGCGAGCGACCGGTCTGCTGGTCGCGGGGTGGTGCGGTCGGGCGGTCGCGGTCCTCGTCGTAGCGGCGGCGGTGGGTCGCGCGATGCTGCAGGGCGGCAGACCCGATCTGTACACGATCGTCTGGGGGGTTCTGATCGCCGGATTCCTCTGGGTCGGAGCGGGTAGCGCGATTGCCAGGGGCGCCTCCACCAAGGTGATTTCCAAGGTCACGGTGCGCCAACTGCTGACCCGTGTCACCTTCATCCCGAGCGGCACCCAGTTGTCGCGTCTGCAAGGTGCGGGTGACCTCGTCGTGACCGATGCAGACGGGGCGCCCTGGGGTTTTGCCACGGCTGCCGATCGTTCACGCGTGCCCGGAGGACTCGGTGCCGGGCCCCCGGTCGACGCCGTAGCGCGTCGTCAACCACCAGGTTGGGTAGCACAGGTCAACTCCGTCGATGAGGACTGCAGCGACCTGCTTGCGGCCGTCCAGGCCCTTGATCCTCCGCCAGAACAGCTCCTGGTGACGCTGCGCGACGGCAGCCCGCTCGGTATTGTCCGGACCGCCGACCTCGGACACGCCCTACAGGCCGCCGCCGACCCGTCGTCGATAGCTGGTCAGCCGCGCTGAAGCAGCATGCGATGCACGGTGGTCCGAAGATCTCCGCGATGTATCTGCAGCACCTGCCCGTTGCCCAATTCGTTCCACTCGTCGACGCTCTCCTCCCAGCCTGACGAGGCGACAGTCGCGACGTCGTCGTGGGCTCGAAAGCGCAGTGCGAAGGTGTCCGGCGGGTCGCCTTTACGCGCGACGGCAGCAGGGTCCCAGCACTCGACTGCGTAGAGCGAATCGTCGGTCAGCAGCAGGCAGTTCAGCGACAGGTAGTCGACCTCGGATTCATCGATCTGCGCGATCGCAGCCTGGATCGCATCGATCGGTTCGAGGTGCCTTAACTGTGCGAGCACCAGTGCGAAGAACAGTTCGCTGTCGGTGTCTCCGGATAACTCGGGAGCGTGCGAGCTCTTGGCCAGCTGCTCCAGCGGCGCCTGGGGGTAGAGCCACCCGTTGTGGGCGAACGCGACGCTGCCCGACACGAACGGGTGGGTGTTGGCACACGTATTCGCCATCGCGGGTGAGGCCTTGCGGATATGCAGCAGGGCAGCATCCGTGATCCCGCCTGTTACGGCAGTGTCGAAATCGATGCTGTGCAGCGCGGACTCGGGCTTCTTGGCGTGGATCAACTCCCCGTCACGGTCCCAGTACGCCAGACCCCACCCGTCGCAGTGCACCTGCGACATCGAGCGGAACGAGGTCAGGGTCGCTCCGAGGGTGGTGGTGAGGCTGCGATCGTGTCGGGTAACGACTCCGAGCAGACGGCACATGTAGTTCTCGATTCTAGGCAGTGGGGCGGGGAAGGTGCGGGAGAGAGGTGAGCCGGTCAGCGCATGGCTACGGCGACCGTGTCCTCTGCTTCGTCGAGCGCTGCAGCTGATCCACCGGTGCGTCGGCTGCGGCTCAGGCGGCGCTCCAGGAAGTGCGCGAGCTGGGAGAGCAGGGCATTCACCACGACGTAGATCAACGCAGCGACCAGGTAGGTCTGGATCAGCAGGTGCAGGTTGGCGGTGAGGCTCTCGGCGGTCTTCATCAACTCCGGATAGGAGACGACGTAGCCGAGGGTCGTGTCTTTGAGCACGGTGACCAGGCCGTTCACCAACGCAGGCACCAGCAGCCGGATGACCTGGGGCATCACGACCAGCCGCATCATCTGCATTCGTCGCAGGCCCACGGCTTCCGCAGCCTCGAACTGACCGCGGTCCAGCGCCCCGATACCGGCCCGGAACACC
>JBBPZD010000252.1:0-16175 GCA_038199265.1 Actinomycetales bacterium
AGAATTTCGCGAACTCCGGCCATCATCAATGTCGACAAGGGGTAATAGACCATCGGCTTGTCGTATATCGGCATCAGTTGTTTGCTGATCCCGCGAGTTATCGGATGGAGTCGGGTGCCCGATCCGCCTGCCAGAATGATGCCCTTCATGGGCGCTGACCCTAATGGCAGCGCCGCGGTCGGAGGTTGTTGCGTGCGTGTTCTCGTTACCGGTGGGGCCGGGTTCATCGGGAGTAATTTCGTGCAGCTCACCAGCAGCACTCGTCCTGACGACGAGATCACCGTGCTCGACGCGATGACCTACGCCGGGAACGCGGCCTCGCTCGACGGCACCGGTACGACATTGGTTCGCGGCGACGTCGCTGACGCCGACGTCGTGGATCGCCTCGTCGCCCAGAGCGATCTCGTCGTACATTTCGCGGCCGAATCGCACAACGACAACTCGCTGCGCGAACCGTGGCCTTTCGTGCAGACCAATGTCGTGGGCACCTACACGCTGCTGGAGGCGGTGCGTCGGCACGACGTGCGCTACCACCACGTGTCGACCGACGAGGTGTACGGCGACCTCGCGTTGGACGACGCGCAACGGTTCACCGAAGCTACGGGATACAACCCGTCCAGCCCGTACTCGGCCACCAAGGGCGCCAGCGATCTGCTGGTGCGCGCCTGGGTCCGGTCGTTCGGGGTGCGGGCCACCATCTCCAACTGTTCCAACAACTACGGCCCCCGGCAGCACGTCGAGAAGTTCATCCCGCGACAGATCACCACGTTGCTCGACGGCGGACGACCCCGGTTGTACGGCGACGGTTTGAACGTGCGTGACTGGATCCACGTCGATGACCACAACGACGCGGTCTGGACGATCGTCGAGCGGGGCGAGATCGGCGAGACCTACCTGATCGGTGCTGACGGTGAAGCGGACAACCGCACCGTCGTCGATTCGTTGCTGGAGCTGATGGGTCGCGCGAGCGACGACTTCGACCACGTCACCGACCGGGCCGGACACGACAGGCGCTACGCCATCGACTCCACACGCTTACGCACCGAGCTGGGCTGGACGCCGAAGTACCGCGACTTCAGATCAGGTCTCGCCGCCACGGTCGACTGGTATCGCGACAACGAGCAGTGGTGGCGCCCGGTGAAGGCCGCGACCGAAGCCCGGTATGCAGCAGCGGGCGAGGAAAAGCTGTGACCCGTTGGTTGCTGACCGGGGGCCGAGGGATGCTCGGTCAGGACATGGCGGCCGCCATCGAAGCGGGTGGGGACGAGGTGATGGCGCCGGGGTCTGCTGAACTCGACATCACCGATACCGGCGCGGTCAACGAAGCGGTGGGCGAGTTCGACGTGGTCGTCAACTGCGCGGCCTGGACCGCCGTCGACGACGCGGAAGCCCACGAGGGACAGGCCTTCTCCATCAATGCGACGGGCGCTGGGAACATCGCTGCTGCGTGCGCGGCGCGCGACGTCCGCCTGGTTCACATCTCGACGGACTACGTGTTCGACGGGGCTGCAACCAGCCCGTACGCCGAGGATGCCCTCCAGCAGCCGCGCACCGCCTACGGGCGCACCAAATGTGCTGGCGAGTGGGCGGTGCGGTCGTTGCATCCAGAGGCTCTGGTGGTGCGCACTGCATGGTTGTACGGCGCCGGTGGCCCGAACTTCGTCGCCACCATGGCGCGGCTGGCGGCCGAGCGGGAACGACTGTCTGTCGTCGACGATCAACGCGGTCAGCCCACCTGGACTGTCGATCTCGCCGATCTGGTGCTGCGGCTGATCCGTTCCGATGCCTCTGGCGGGTACTGGCACGGGGTGGGCGGCGGCGAGACCACCTGGTGGGGTTTCGCGCGAGCGATTTTCGAGGGGGCCGGATGGGACATCGAACGCGTGGGGGCAGTCGACAGCTCTCAGCTCATCAGACCGGCGCCCAGACCGGCGTACTCAGTTTTGGGCACCGAGCGGCTGCGCCAACACGACATCGAGCCGCTTCGGGACTGGTCGCAGGCACTGAAAGTGGCCTTGCCGACCGTCCTGAGATGAAGAACACCACTGCTTGGTAATACACCCCGTTCCAAACGCCGACCCACGCGACTTTGTTGGTAAATTCATCAATCAGCCTGGGGTTCGGGCTTATACCATAATTTGGACTATCGGGAGTCATTCGTTTGTCCGCACAGGTCGAGCATGACGTCACGCACGGTCGAACTGTCGAGCAGCCGCAATTCGCCCGGTCTGCACAGTGGCGCCCCCGTTTCGTGGTGACTGCGCTTGTCGTCGACGCTGCAATGATTGCCTTTGCGCTGGCGATCGCTCAGCTGATCCGATTCGGGCAGGGTGGTAGCAGCGAGGCTCTTTCCGGCGCGGTCAATACCGATTACTTCACCGTCTCGGTATTCCTGTTCTTCGCATGGCTGGTAACACTGAGTTTCAGACAGAGCTATCGCCCGGAGCACGCGACAATCGGCAATGAGACTTATCTGCGGGTGGTCCGATCGTCGTTCTTTCTCTTCGGAGCACTCGCGATCGTCGCATTGGCGCTCCGGTTGCAATTTGCCCGCGGTTACATCGCCATTGCCTTCTCCCTCGGCGTCGCTTTGCTTATCGCCGGCCGATTCGTCGTCCGGTTCTGGCTGGTACGCCAACGCGGCGCCGGCCGCTGCATGGACACCGCCCTGATCGTGGGCGCTCCGCAGGAGGTGCGCTACGTCGCCGACCGTGTCGGTCGTACACCCGAAGCCGGTTACACGATCTCCGGGGTGCTGACCGATGCCGACCAGTCGGGCAGCTTCGAACTGCGAGACGGTCGGGTTGTTCCGGACGCGGGAAGTGTGGACAACGCATTGGCGACGGCGGTCGCGAATGACGTGAACGTCATCATCATCGCCGGGCATGCCCGAGCCAGCGACACCTATCTGCGAGAACTGGGGTGGGCACTTGAGGACACTGGAATCGGGATGGTGCTGGCCAGTCGGATGACCGACGTCGCCGGGCCGCGTATCCACCGCACCCCGGTGGAAGGCCTGCCGCTGATGAGCGTCGAGCCTCCGCGTTACGACGGCGGCCGGTATCTGCTGAAGCGGATCTTCGACATCGTGCTGTCCGGTGTGCTTCTCGTGGCGCTCTCGCCGATCTTTGCGGTCGTAGCGGCCCTGATCAAGTTCACCGATCGCGGTCCCGTCTTCTTCCGGCAGAAGCGGGTCGGGGTCAACGGCGCAAGCTTCCCGATGACAAAGTTCCGTTCCATGGTGGTGAATGCCGAGCTTCGCCTGGACGACCTGGAAGCCGACGCTGGATCAGCCGGGACGTTGTTCAAAATGCGCCATGACCCCCGTATAACGAGGGTGGGCACCTTCCTACGTGCCTACTCGATCGATGAGCTACCGCAACTGATGGACGTGTTCATCGGCAACATGTCGCTGGTCGGCCCGCGGCCCGCACTGAGCAGCGAGGTCAGCGTCTATCGTGACTTCGCCCACCGCAGGCTCAACGTCAAACCGGGCATCACCGGACCCTGGCAGGTTGGGGGCCGCTCCAACCTCAGCTGGGAAGACAGCATTCGTAAAGACCTCTACTACGTGGAGAACTGGACGATCATCGGTGATTGTCTGCTGTTGATCAAAACGGTCAAAGCAGTCCTCACGCGCGAAGGTGCCTACTGAGGCAGCAGGTCGGGCGTAGGGTGCCGAGCATGCTTGCTGCCTACGCCGCCCGTCAGGATTCACACGACCCGCTCAGCGCTCTCGAGGTCGGTGAAATAGAGCCCGGTGAGACCCCTGCCGGTTGGATTACCGTCAACCTCAAGGCGGCTGCGCTCAACCACCATGACGTCTTCTCCCTGCGGGGTGTCGGCCTGCCGCAGGAGCGGCTACCGATGATCCTCGGGTGCGACGGGGCCGGCACCCTGCAGGACGGGACCCGGGTTGTGGTGCACGCCGTGATCCCCAGTCCGGGGTGGAGCGGCGACGAGACGATGGACCCCAAGCGTTCGCTGCTGTCGGAGGTCTACTCGGGCACGTTGGCGCAGCAGGTTCGCATCCCCGCCGCGAACGCCGTGCCGGTACCGAACGGTATGTCGATCGAGCACGCTGCGTGCATCTCGACCAGTTGGTTGACTGCCTACCGGATGCTGTTCGTGCAGGCGAACGTGCAGCCGGGCGACACCGTGCTCGTGCAGGGCGCGGGTGGTGGCGTGGCCAGTGCCGCGGTGCAGCTCGGCTCGGCGGCAGGCTTACGGATGCTCGTGACCAGTCGTGAGGAAGCGCGCGGGCAGCGGGCTGTCGAACTTGGCGCCGAGGCGGCGTTCGAGAGCGGCGCACGGTTGCCGCGCAAGGTCGACGCAGTGTTGGAGACCGTCGGGAAGGCGACGTGGTCGCACTCGATCAAATCCATGCGGCCGGGTGGCACGCTGGTGATTGCCGGCACGACCTCGGGACCGCAGCCGGACAACGCGGAGCTGACCCGGATCTTCTTCCAGCAGATGCGCATTCAAGGTTCCACGATGGGCACCCGAGCTGAGATGACCCAGATGTTGTCGTTGATGACCAGCCGCAAGATCGAGCCGGCCATCGACTCGGTGCGCCCGTTGGATCAGGCCAAAGACGCGTTCGCCGCGATGATCGACGGCACTGCATTCGGCAAGCTGGTCTTGACGATCTGAGGCCGGCCAGACGAGCCCCGCTTCGGCGGGGCTCAGTCCAGCTGGAGCCAGGACTGCCAACCCGCGTGCAGCACCAACCAGGCAATGAGGCCGTAGCCGGCCTGGCCGGGGTGCCACCCGTCGCCGGCGGACAGGTCCGAGAGCCACTGGTCATGACCCAGTAACGGACGGAAGCAGTCGACGTAGGTGACACCGCGCCGTGAGCAGACGTCGGCCTGCGCGTCGACGAGCACCTGCAGGCGCTCGTTGACGTCGTGGTCGAGCGTGGGCGGTGGTCCGACGACGAACGTTGCGATTGCCCCGGTCGAGGCGTCATCCAGGATGTTCGCGAGGTTGAGCCGTGAGCGGGCCGTCGAGATCTGCGCCAACACATCGTTGGTACCGAAGCCCAACACCAGTCGGCGCTCGTTGCTCTGCGCCCACCGAGGGTTGCACTCGTTCTGCCAGCGACCCAGCACATCTGTGGAGCTCTGACCGCGGATGCCGAGGTTGTAGGTCGCGAGCTCAGCACCTGCCTGCGGCGTCCGCGCGGCTACCCGCGATACCCAGCCCAGCGCTTTGGGGTCGCCGAGTCCGGCAACGTAGGAGTCGCCCACGAAGCACAGGCCGATGGCGCGTACGCCTTCGGCCACCTGAAACTGCGCACTGGGGTTGAAGTGGGGCTCACTGCCCTGCGTCGGGTAGGTCACGTCGGCCTCACTCATCGTCGTCGAGGCGCGCGAGCCAGGTCGCGAGCCGTTCCACTGGGGTTTCGAACTCGGGGTGTACGTCGACGAAGGCCTGAAGCTGGTCTGCGACCCACGCGAGGCTCACTTCTTCCTCGCCTCGCCGGGAGGCCAGTTCTTCGATGCCCCTGTCGGTGAAATACACAGTCCGCAGGTTATCCCGGCAGCGCCGCTGGGCGAACCAGGCGCGACCTGCCGGCCACGTCCTACGCCTTCAGGGTGGTGTCGATGTCGCGCGACCAGGTCTGGGTGCGGTACTTGGTGACCCAGCCCATCGACCGGTAGAGACCGTCGGCCTGGGTGGGGGAATCGGCGTCGACCTCGAGACCGACCCTGCCCCGACCTCGCCCTGCAGCGTCGGCGATCACCGCGTACAGCAGACCTTTGGCGACGCCGCGTCCACGTGCTATGCGGTGCACCCCGATGTACTCCACGTAGGTACCGGCAACGCCGCTGTCATCCAGGGGCAGTTCGGTGCTGACCAGCGCACCGCCGGGTGTCGGTCGACCGTCGACGTCAACGATGGCGATCCACCAGTGGTCCCACCGGTGGCCGGGGTCTTCGCGCAGGCGCTGCACGAATTCGCCGAAGACCTCGCGGTAGGAGTTGTAGTGGTCCTCGAAGGACTCCTCGAGCACCTGGTGGACGGCGCGGAGCTCAGCTCCGACAGGGGACCCGTCGGGGTGGCCGGCTACCCGGCGTACGACGACGCCTTCGCGGGTCGCCGGAAAAGCACCGTCGTCGGCCTCGCGCGAATCCACCGGCCGCGACATCTGCAACCAGGTGCGGGAGTAAGTGAAACCGGCCGACTGTAGCCACCTGATCTGGGTGGTGTCATCAGCGTAGATGTCGGACTCGAGCTCGGTGCGTGCTTCACCGCGCTCGTGCGCGGCGACGTCGGCGCCGACCGATGAGCACCAGGAGTACAACTGCTCGGCCACCAGATCGCCGAGGTCATCAGGCAACCCCCGATCAACGAACACCCTGATATCGGTACGGCCGGAGGCCCGGTCGTGTACCGAGGACCACCCCTTGACGGCGCCATCGGGGTCGGCGACGACCAGTTGCCTGCGGGTCCACGAACCAAGTCCGGTGACGAAGGCGCGCACGGCGTCCTCATCGACGCTCGAGGTGCCGAGGGCTGCGTGCTTTTCCTGAGCTTGGAGGGCTGCTAACGCCTCGACATCCCCATGGACGGGCGGACGCGAGGTCCACCCGTCCGGGAGATCGAGAGTAGGTCCTTCAACTGCGATCGTCACCAGAGGATCAGCGATCGAACGAACCGGAGAGCAGCTCTGCGAGCTGAGCTGCGTGTCGCTTACCCGAACCGGTCGCCGGCGAAGCCGAAGCGGGTCGGCACACCACGCGTAGTCCGCGACTTTCACCCAGCGGGGCCAACAGCTCCGGCAGGTTCAGCGCCATGAACGGCCAGGCACCCTGGTTCTTGGGCTCGTCCTGTACCCAGACGATTTCCGCGTTCGGGTAGGCGGCGACAGCATCGGCGATCTCCTGCGCAGGGATGGGGGCCAACTGCTCCACGCGGACGATTGCAGTGGCGTTGTCCTCGCGTCGTTCGCGCTCGGCCTCGAGGTCGTAGTAGATGCGGGCCGAGGTGAGCAGCACCCGGGTGACTTTGTCGCCATCCAGTTCTCTGGTGTCGGTGATCACCGGGCGGAAGCTGCCCGAGGTGAGCTCGGACGGATCCGAAACTGCTCCCTTGAGGCGCAGTAGCTGCTTAGGAGTGAAGACCACGAGGGGCCGGCGGGGCCGCGCGAACGCCTGACGGCGCAGCAGGTGGAAGTAGGACGCCGGCGTAGAGGGGTAGGCGACTGTCATGTTGTCCTCGGCACACAGCGTGAGGAAGCGCTCGATGCGGGCCGATGAGTGGTCGGGGCCCTGCCCCTCGTATCCGTGCGGCAGGAGCAGCACGACAGAACTTCGCTGGGTCCACTTCTGCTCAGAGGAGCTGATGAACTCATCGATGATCGACTGCGCGCCGTTGGCGAAATCACCGAACTGGGCTTCCCACAGCACCAGGGCGTCCGGTCGTTCCACCGAGTAGCCGTACTCGAAGCCCATCGCGGCGTACTCGGAGAGCAGCGAATCGTAGATCCAGAGCCACGCCTGATCTTCGGTCAGGTAGCGCAGCGGGGTCCACTCGTTGCCGTTGGACTTGTCGATCAACACCGCGTGGCGCTGGGTGAACGTGCCCCGGCGGGTGTCCTGTCCGGAGAACCGGACGGGCACACCCTCCATCAGCAACGACCCGAGCGCCGCGAGCTCGCCCATCGCCCAGTCGATACCGCCCTCGCGCACCATGAGGGCTCGACGCTCCATCAACTTCTGCAACTTCGGGTGGACGGTGAAGCCCTCGGGCGGGTGTACCCAGGTGTCGCCGAGCTGGAGCAGGCTCGATTCGCTGATCGAGGTGCCGTAGGTGCTGCGGTCTTCGCGGTGGTCGTCTGCTTCCTGAGCCGACGGTCGCTCCAGGCCGCCGTGGCCCTCGGCGTCGGTGCCGGCAGAGCTCGCGCTCGGGGTCTCCGTTGCGCCCTGGGATGCTGCGACCTTGGCGGCTTTGGTCTCTGTGAAGGCCCGTTCCAGCTGCTTCTGATAGTCGCGTAGCGCTTCTTCGGCGTTCTCCATGGTGATGTCGCCGCGGCCGATCAGTGCCTCGGTGTAGAGCTTTCGGACGCTGCGCTTGGCCTCGATGAGGGAGTACATCAACGGCTGGGTCATCGAGGGGTCGTCGCCCTCGTTGTGACCGCGACGCCGGTAACAGATCATGTCGATGACGATGTCCTTGTGGAACTTCTGGCGGTAGTCGTACGCCAGTTCCGCCACCTGAACGCAGGCTTCCGGGTCATCACCGTTGACGTGGAAGATCGGTGCCTGGATCATCCGGGCGACGTCAGTGCTGTACGTGGAGCTGCGTGAGCTGCTCGGGGCGGTCGTGAAACCGACCTGGTTGTTCACGATCACGTGAATCGTTCCACCGGTGCGGTAACCGCGTAGCTGCGACAGGTTGAGGGTTTCGGCGACGACGCCCTGTCCTGCGAACGCAGCGTCGCCGTGCATCAGCAGCGGCAGCACAGTGAAAGCGGAACCGGCCAGGTTGATGCGGTCCTGCTTGGCACGCACGATGCCCTCGAGCACCGGGTTGACTGCCTCCAGGTGCGAGGGGTTGGCCGCCAGGTAGACATCGATCTTCCGGCCGGTGTCGGAGGTGAAATGGCCCTCGGTACCCAGGTGGTATTTCACATCACCGGAGCCCTGGACCGATTTCGGGTCCTGCTTACCCTCGAACTCGGCGAAGATCTGCGCATAGGACTTGCCGGCGATGTTCGCCAACACGTTCAGCCGTCCGCGGTGCGGCATGCCGATACACACCTCTGCCAGATTGTCGTCGGCCGCCTGGGACAGGATGCGGTCCAGGATCGCGATCGCGGACTCGCCGCCCTCGAGGCTGAAGCGCTTCTGGCCGACGTACTTGGTCTGCAGGAACGTCTCGAACGCCTCAGCAGAGTTCAACCGGCGCAGGATGCGCAACTGTTCGTCGCTGGTGGCTTTCTGATAGCCGATCTCGACCCGCTCTTGAATCCAGCTTCGCTCAGTGGGGTCCTGGATGTGCATGTACTCCACGCCGATGCTGCGGCAGTAGGAGTCGCGCAGCACACCCAGAATCTTCCGCAGTTTCAGGAACGGGGCGCCGCCGAATCCGCCGGTGGGGAAACTGCGGTCCAGGTCCCACAGGGTCAAGCCGTGCGAAGTGACGTCGAGGTCGGAGTGCCTGCGCTGCTTGTACTCCAGCGGGTCCGTGTCGGCCATCAGGTGCCCGCGCACGCGATAGGCGTGGATCAGTTCCTGCACCCGGGCGGTCTTGTTGATGTCGTCGTCGTGGCTGGTGTCGATGTCCAGCACCCAGCGGATCGGCTCGTACGGCAACTTGAGAGCAGCGAAGATCTCGTCGTAGAAACCGAATTCGCCGAGCAGCAGGTCGCTGAGGATGCGCAGGAACTCACCGGAGACCGCGCCCTGGATGACCCGGTGGTCATAGGTCGAGGTCAGGGTCATGATCTTGCTGACACCGTTGCGAGTGACAGAGTCCACGCTCGCGCCGGCCCACTCCGCGGGGTACTGCAGAGCCCCTGCGCCGATGATGGCGCCGGCTCCCTTCATCAGCCGCGGCACCGAATGGATCGTGCCGATACCGCCGGGGTTGGTGAGGCTGATCGTGGTGCCCGCGTAATCCTCGACGGTCAAACCACCGGTACGGGCCTTGCGGACCATTTCCTCATAGGCGTTCCAGAACTGGGCGAAGTTCATGGCCTCGGTGCCCTTGATGCTGGGCACGACAAGGGTGCGGCTGCCGTCGTCCTTCTTCAGGTCGATGGCGAGGCCGAAGTTGATGTGGCCGGGCTGCACGAGCACCGGCTTGCCCTTCTCGTCTTCACCGAGTGAGGCATTCATCTGGGGCAGCACCCGCAGCGCCTTGACGATGGCGTACCCGAGCAGGTGGGTGTAGCTGACCTTGCCGCCACGGGTGCGCGACAGGTGGTTGTTGATGACCGTGCGGTTGTCGATCATCAACTTTGCCGGTACGGCGCGCACGCTGGTGGCAGTGGGCACCTCCAAGCTGGCTTCCATATTGCTGACGAGCCGGGCAGAGACACCGCGAATGGGGGTGCGGACGTCATCGGCGGGCTCGGCCTGGGGAATGGCGTCGCTTCCTGCGTCACGTGCTACGGGTCGGGAGATGTGCAACTCAGCTTCGCTGGGGTCCGGGATCGCATGGTGCTCGTGCGGTTCGCCGCCACCGTTGGACTTCGTGGCCTGAGACGCCGGCTTCACTTTGCTGCTCGGCTCCTGCGACTTCGGGGCGGGTTTCTGCTTGGCCTCCACCTCGGGCGCTTCGGGCGTGCTCTGCTTGCTCGTCGTGGGCGAATCGGCCTGCTTGCCGTTGGCCGCAGCACCGTTGGGGTCAGGTTCGTAGTCGGCGAAAAAAGCCCACCACGCCTTGTCCACGGAGTTCTTGTCGGTCAGATATTGCTGATAGAGATCCTCCACCAACCACTCGTTCGGGCCAAAGGTCGCGAGCGGATCTGGTGATTGGGATGACACGCGGAATGCGCCTCTTTCGAAGGGTCAAATGACGGACGGAGGTCGGCCGTCGTCGATAGGTGCACCGACGGCACCCAGCCTAACGTGACCGGCCAGGTGCCGTCGGGATTCTGCCGCCGGTGTGTTACAAGATGTCCCGCCGTTGGGTGAGGATCATCCCGATGCCCGCGAAGACCACTGCATAGGCCAGCAGGACCAGCGATCCCTGCCACCAGGTGAGCAGTTCAGCGACATCGGGCCCGTTTGCCGCCTGAGTCTGGTCGAGAATTGCTCCCGTCGCCCTGCTCGGGAAGTAGTTGGATACCGTCTGACCCCAGCTCTGGGTCGAGAGGATCGCTCCTGCGATGGGCTCGACTATGAAGGCCAACCCGACCCCGATGAGCAGAGCCGCGACCTGGTTGGGGATGAGGATGCCGAGGCCCAGTCCGATCAAAGCCCACAGGCCGAGCACCAGCAACGACAGCAGCAGGGTGCGCCCGAGCGTCGCTGGCTCGGGGAAGACCTGCTCACCCTTTACCGCCAGGATGGCGCCGCCCGCACCCACGGACGCGACGAGGAATACAACTCCGTAAAACACGCCGAAGATCAGTAGCGCGACGATCTTCGCGCCGATGAGGCGAACTCGCGACGGTGTTGCCAGCAGCGCAGAGGTGATCGTCTTGTGGCGGTACTCCATACCGATGGTGAGGATGCCGATCACCAACAAAAGCAGGTAACCGACACCGATACCGGCGGTGTAAACACCGGACGCGCGTTCCAGTGCGCTCTGGCCGCCACCGCTCCCGCTTCCATCAGGGCTCTCGCCGGTATTGCCCCCGAACCCGGCGACCAGCGCGGCAATCCCCGCGCCGAGCACGATGATGCCGATGGCCATTCCCCACCAGAGGCGGGTGGTCAGCAGTTTGCGGATCTCTGCCTTGATTGCGGCGCCCATCAGTTGCCTCCTCCCGGTGCGGTCCGTTGTCCTTCAGGTGGGGCGGTGCCGCCAGAACCCAGGTTGCGGTTGCTGTTCTCGGTGAGCTGGAAGAAGAGCTGCTCCAGGTCAGCCTTTTCGGCACGCAGTTCGTGCACCGGCACTCCGGCAGCAAAGGCCGCGTCGCCGACCTGGATCAGATCGTCGGTGCCGATGGCGTAACGGCCCTCGGGTAGCGCCTCGACGCTGAGTCCGGCATTGCGCAGGGCTTCGGTGAGGCGGTCGCCGCTGGGCGTACGAACGATGATGCGCGCGTTTCCGCGCAGTTCACCGATAGTGCCCTGCCGGACGAACTGCCCGTTGGCGATGATGACGACGTCGTCGACGGTCTGCTCGACCTCGCTGAGCATGTGGCTCGAGATCAGGATCGTCTTGCCCTCGGAGGCGAGGTGACGCAGAAAGCCGCGCAACCAGCGGATGCCCTCGGGGTCCAGCCCGTTCGCGGGTTCGTCGAGGATCAGTACCTGCGGGTCGCCGAGTAGTGCTGCGGCGAGGCCGAGGCGTTGCCGCATACCCATCGAGTAGCCGCCGGCCCGCTTGCGCGCTGCTGCCGGGATACCGACCAGTTCGAGCATCTCGTCGGCCCGCTTGTCGGTAAAGCCTCCGGCAGCTGCAAGCACCCGCAAGTGGTCCCGGCCGCTGCGGCCGGGATGGAAGTTGGTTGCCTCGAGCGCTGCGCCGACAGTGTGCAACGGCTGCGCCAGGTCGACGTAGTTCTGACCGGCGATGGTGGCGGTGCCCGAGGACGGTTTGATCAGCCCGAGGGCCATCCGCAGGGTCGTGGTCTTTCCGGCGCCGTTGGGCCCGAGAAAACCGGTGATCCGGCCCGGCTGGACCGAGAAGCTGAGGTCGTCGACAGCCTTGAACTTGCCGAACGACTTGCTGAGATGTTGGATTTCGACCGGTGCGCCTGGATGGCGACTACCGGTCTTGGTTGGTGCTGCAGGACTGGATGACACGATTTTCCCCTAGTCGTCGTGATGTCGTCCTTCGTTTTGCTGCACTCATCTTCGTCCATCCCGCCGGGCAGACGACGAAAGTGTGGGCGGTCGGCGCGCCAAGGCTGATCGTCGTGGAAGATGGTCATCCTGATGACGCAGTGGCTCTTGGTTCTTTTAGGCGTCGTACTCACCTTCGGCACCGCGCTGTTCGTCGCGGCAGAGTTCTCGCTCGTCGCGTTGGACCGGCCAACGGTGCAGCGCGCAATCGACGAGGGCGACACGGGGGCGAGCGTCGTCCTCGGTTCGCTGAAGCAGTTGTCGACCCAGCTGTCCGCGGCCCAGGTGGGCATCACCATCACGACCCTGGTGCTGGGTTACATCGTTCAGCCCTCGCTCGGCGTACTGCTGCAGACCCCGCTGAACACGGTGGGAGTGCAGGGCACTCAGGCAACAGCAGTCTCTTCGGTCCTTGCACTGGTCATCGCCACTCTCTTCTCGATGATCGTGGGGGAGCTGGTTCCGCAGTTCCTCGGTTTCTCCGATCCGTTGCGGGTCGCCAAGGTCGTTGCCCGCCCAGTACGAGCGTTCGCGCTGGTCATGCGTCCACTGATCGTCGTCCTGAACGGCTCCGCCAACGTGCTGCTGCGCGCGGTCGGTGTGGAGCCGCAGGAAGAGCTGAGTGCCGCCCGCACACCGCAGGAGTTGGCCTCGATGGTGCGCCGCTCTGCTGAGGCGGGGGTGTTGGAGCAGGGCACCGCGCGCCTGTTGACCCGATCGCTCGACTTCGGCGAGCGAGTTGCCGCCGACGTCATGAGTCCGCGGGTGAGGTGCGCCGCTGTCCAGCGCACCGCGACGGCCGCCGAAGTCGTCGAGATGGCCCGAACCACCGGCCACTCGCGTTTTCCGGTGCTCGGCGAGGACTGGGACGACGTGGACGGGATCGTGCACGTCAAGAAGGCCATCGCGGTGCCGCCCGAGCGTCGCGGTGACGTGCCAGTCACGGCGCTGATGATCGACCCGGTCCTGGTGCCCGAGACCATCACGCTCGACCCGTTGTTGTTGTTGCTGCGCGAGAGCGGGTTCCAGTTGGCCGTCGTCGTCGACGAGTACGGCGGAACCAGCGGGGTCGTCACCCTCGAGGACGTCATCGAGGAGATCGTGGGCGAGGTCAGCGACGAGCACGACCGGGTGAGCGATCCGAGCAGGGTGTTGCCGGACGGATCGTGGACGGTGCCCGGGCTGTGGCGGCCCGATGAGGTGCAGGACAGGATCGGCGCGGAAGTACCCCCCGGTACCGCCTACGAGACGATGGGCGGTTTCGTGATGGCCCAGGTCGGCCGGGTTCCGGTCGTGGGCGATGAGGTGGCACTTCCGGGGTGGTTGTTGCGGGTGGTCTCGATGGACGGCCGCCGGGTGGATCGGCTGAGGCTTTCGCCTGTACCCGTCGAGGACGAGGAGGCGACGCCGTGAGTCTGGCCCTCTCCCTGGTGTTCCTGCTCGGAAACGCATTCTTCGTCGGCGCCGAATTCGCTGTCATGGCGGCGAGGCGTTCGCAGCTGGAGCCGTTGGCCGCAGCCGGTTCCAAGCGGGCCCGCGCCAGTCTGCAGGCCTTGGAGCAGGTGGCTTCCCTGCTGGCCTGTGCGCAGTTGGGCATCACGGTGTGCTCGGTGCTGTTGGGTGCTGTCGCTGAGGACGCGATCCATCATCTGATCGTGGGACCGCTGGAGTCTGTCGGAATTCCCAGCGCCGGGTCCGAGGTCGTCGCGTTGATCTTGGCGCTGTTGATCGTGGCCTATTTGCACGTGGTGCTCGGCGAGATGGTGCCCAAGAACCTCGCGATCGCCGGGCCGGATCGCGCAGCGTTGCTTTTGGCGCCGGCACTACTCGCCATCACCCGGCTGCTGCGGCCCCTGATTCGGGCGCTGGAGGCCATCTCGAAGTGGGTGGTCCGGCGGTTCGGGATCGAACCGAAGGATGAGATGGCGTCCACCTTCTCTGCGGAAGAGGTTCAGCTGATCGTCCAGGAAAGCCACCGCGAGGGACTGCTGCAAGCGCAGCAGCAGCAACGGGTGCAGGGAGCACTCGAGTTCAGCGACCGGGTTGCCGCGGACGTCGCCGTACCGCTCGATGAACTTGAAACGGTGGCGATCGGAATCACCCCTGCCCAGTTGGAGCGGCTGGTGGCCACCCGTGGTTACTCGCGCTATCCCGTGCGTGGTCGAGCTGGTGCGATCGCCGGTTATCTGCACCTGAAGGACGTGTTGTACGCCCGCGACGAGGCGTACGACGAACCCGTACCACCCAAGCGGATCAGGGCATTGGCGACCGTGCATCGTCAGGATGACGTCGAAGACGTACTGGTCGCCATGCAGCGCAGTGGCAGCCACGTGGCGCGCGTTGTCGATGATGCAGGCACTGCCACCGGAATTGTTTTCCTGGAGGACGTGCTCGAGGAGTTGGTCGGCGAAGTCGACGACGCCACACAGCGTCCCGTCGCGCGCCGCCGGTGAACTAGAGTCTCGGCACTATGGACCCAGGCGGAGTGGACACCTACTCGTTCGATACCACCAATGGCCTCGTCGTCGGTGGTTTCGCAGTCGTGGGCCTGGTGTTCGCCATCATCTACATCTGGGCTGCAGTGCGCATCATCCGCCGCTCGGGGTACTCGGGCTGGTGGATACTGACCGCCCTGGTGCCGATCCTCAACATCGTGATGTACCTGCTTTTCGCGTTCAAGAAGACGCCCGCTCAGCGCGAACTGGAGCAGTGGCGCATGCGGGGCTAGGCGGCCTCGTGGTCGATGACCTCACCTACCAGTTCCTCGAGAACGTCCTCGAGGAACGCGAGGGCTACGACCCGGCCGCTTTCTGGGTCAACCACCCGTGCGATGTGCGCACCACTGGCCTGCATGGACGCCAACGCCTCGCCCAGCGAACGGTGCACCTCGACGGTGACCAGCGGTCGCACGTACCTGGCGGGTAGTACGTCGCTGCGCTGCTGCGTCGGGTGGCTCAACAGATCTTTGAGATGGACGTAGCCGAGCAGATCGCCAGTGCCGGTAGCTACCGGAAAGCGTGAGTAACCGGTCGTTCCGCACAGGTCTTCCAGCTCTTGCACCGTGACGTGTCGCGGCACGGTGACGACGTCGGCCAGGGGCACCGCCACCTGCCGAACCCGGGCTCCGTTGAACTCGAGGGCGCCGGTCAGCAGGGTGAGTTCTTCGTCGTCGAGCAACCCTTCGCGGCGTGACTCGGACAGGAACCCCGCAACCTCCTCGGCGGTGAACGTCGAGGTCACCTCATCCTGAGGTTCAACTCGCAACAGACGCAACACGACGTTCGCCACCGCGTTGAGTACGGCGATGATCGGCCGCAGCAGCCAGACCACTGCGTACAGCGGCGGGCCGAGCAGTAGCGCAGCGCGCTCTGGAGTCGCCAGTGCGAAGTTCTTGGGAACCATCTCGCCGATGACCATGTGCAGCGTGACGACGACGGCCAGCGCGATCACGAACGAGAGCGGCGACACGACGGCCTCGGGCAGGCCGACCAGCTTGAAGGCCGGGCTGAGCAGATGAGCGACGGCGGGTTCGCCGATCGCGCCGAGGCCCAGCGAGCACATGGTGATGCCCAGCTGCGCGCCGGCCATCATCAGCGACAACCGCTCCATCGCCCGCAGGGTCAGGCGGGCCAGCTTCGATCCGTTACGGGCGAGCGGCTCTATCTGGGTGCGCCGGGCGGAGATGAGTGCGAACTCGGCGCCGACGAA
>JBBPZD010000253.1:0-10661 GCA_038199265.1 Actinomycetales bacterium
GAGAAGGCGCGCGCTCTGCGCCGGTTCGCTGCCGACGCCGGCCTCCCCTTGTCCAGGACCGTTGCCATCGGCGATGGTGCGAACGACCTGGACATGTTGGCGATCGCCGGACTCGGAATTGCCTTCAACGCCAAACCCGTCGTCCGCGCCGAAGCGCGTGCAACGGTGAGCGTTCCACACCTCGATGCTGTGCTCTACCTGCTGGGAATCTCCAAGGACGAGATCGACGACGCGGAAAGCCATGCCGACTCCGATTCCATAGACTCTGCGCATGCCTGAATGCCACCCGGAGTCTTCTGCTGCGCTTCGACACCCCTCCGGCCCCGCCACGTTCGATGTTCAGCCGGGAGTCGACGGTGTCTGACGTGCCCAAGCGCTCGTTGCTGATCATCGGAGGCGCCGAAGACAAGGTCGGTCGCGTCACCATCCTTCGCCGATTCGTCCGACTCGCGGGCGGCCGTAAGGCTCGACTGGTAGTCATACCGACCGCGTCGTCGGTTCCGGACGAGGTCGTCGAGGTCTACTCCAGCGTCTTCGAGCGACTCGGCTGCGCGAGCATCACCTCTGTCGACCCGGCAACCCGCCAGGCAAGCGGCGACGAGGAACTGGTCGCCCGAGTCGACGATGCAACCGGCGTCTTCCTGTCCGGGGGGAACCAGCTCAAGTTGAGTCAGCTGATCGTCGGTACACCGCTCGGCGCTGCTCTGTTGCGCGCCTACCAGCGCGGTGCAGTTGTCGCGGGCACCTCCGCCGGAGCATCGGTCATGAGCCAGTTCATGATCTCGATGGGCGACGAAGGCGTCACCCCGCGGCAGCGGTCCAGTCAACTCACGGCCGGACTCGGGCTGCTGCCCAGCGTCATCGTCGACCAGCACTTCGACCAACGGGCCCGTTACGGGCGGTTGTTGTCGCTGGTCGCTGGATCGCCCAGCCTGCTGGGGATGGGCATCGACGAGGACACTGCAGCCGAGATCACCGATGGGCGGTCGCTGACCGTGGTGGGCTCCGGCGCGGTCATCGTCATCGACGCGCGTAACGCGGTCACCGACGCGCACGAAGCACGTCGGGACGCACCTCTGCTCGTCACCGGCGCGGTCGTGCACACCCTGCCTTTCGGGGCAACATTCGACCTACAGACCGCAACCCTCACCGAGTTCGTGGAGAAGCACACCGACCTGTCGGTGTCCTCCAGCCGCGACCGGCACGACACCGCGACAGCGGCTGCAGCACTACGCCACTGACGGGCGCATCGTCATATCAGCTCCCATCAGTAGCGAGGTTCCCCGTGACCAGTGATCGGCCCACCCCCGGCGCACCAGCCGCACCCGAGCTGCGCATCGTCTCCACGCGTGTCTACCGCGGACCGAACACATGGTCCTACGACAAGGCCGTCCACCTGGTCGTGGATCTGGGGATCTTGGAGGAGTACCCGACCGACCTGCTGCCCGGGTTCACCGATGCCCTGGTCGCGCTGCTGCCCGGTCTGGAGTCGCACACCTGCTCCCGCGGTCACCGCGGCGGTTTCATCGAGCGTTTACGAGACGGCACCTGGCTCGGGCATGTTGCCGAGCATGTGGCGCTGCAGTTGCAGCAACAGGCCGGTCACGATCTGCGCCGCGGCAAGACCCGGCAGGACAGGTCGGTGCCCGGCCGCTACAACGTCGTCTTCGGCTACCTGGACGAGCGCGTCGCCGTGCTCGCAGGTGAACTCGCGGTCCGGCTGGTGAACCACCTGGTGTCCGCTGAACCGGAGTTCGACTTCACAGCCGAGCTGGAGCTCTTCCTGACCCGCTCCGGAAGGATGGCGTTCGGCCCCTCCACCGCCGCCATCATCGAGGAGGCCACCAGCCGCGACATCCCCTGGACCCGACTCAACCAGGCTTCGCTGGTACAGCTGGGTCAGGGCGTTCACGCGCAGCGCATCCGAGCGACCATGACGTCACGGACCTCTGCACTCGCCGTGGACATCGCCGGGGACAAAGGCCTGACGACCACCCTGCTCGGCTCGGCCGGGCTCCCGGTGCCGAAGGCCGAGACCGTACGCACCGCCGAGGGCGCCGCCGAAGCCGCCACCCGCATCGGGTTCCCCGTTGTTGTCAAGCCCCTGGACGGGAATCACGGCCGCGGCGTCTGCCTGAATCTGCGGAACGAGGCCGACGTGCTGGGGGCGTTCCCGATCGCCGAGGCGCAGTCCCGGCGCGGCACAGTGCAGGTCGAGTCGTTCATCACCGGCAAGGACTACCGCTGCCTGATCATCGGCGGACGGATGGCGGCCATCGCCGAGCGGGTCCCGGCCCACGTCATCGGCGACGGAGAACACACGATCGCCGAACTCGTCCAGCTCACCAACGCCGACCCACGACGGGGTGTGGGCCACGAGAAGGTACTCACCCGAATCTCGGTCGATAACGCTGCAGCAGAACTCGTGAGCGCTCAGGGGTTCCAGTGGGAGTCGGTTCCACCCGTCGATCTGATGGTGAAGCTCGCCCTCACCGGCAACATGTCCACCGGCGGCATCTCGGTGGACCGGACCTTCGACGCGCACCCGGACAACATCGAGATCGCCGAGGAAGCGGCTCAGCTCATCGGTCTGGACGTCGCGGGGATCGACTTCATCTGCCCCGACATCACCGCCCCGGTCCGTGAGACCGGTGGAGCGATCTGCGAGGTGAACGCAGCACCCGGTTTCCGGATGCACACCCACCCCACGGTCGGCGAGCCGCAGTTCATCGCCAAACCGGTCGTCGACCTGCTCTTCCCGCCCGGTGCCCCCTCGCGGGTACCGATCGTGGCCGTCACGGGGACCAACGGCAAGACCACCACCTCCCGGATGCTTGCGCACATCATGAAGGGCCTGGGCAAGAAGGTCGGTATGACCTCCACCGACGGCATCGTGATCGACGAGCGTCTCGTCATTCGTGCCGACGCTTCAGGCCCACGGTCTGCCCGAATGGTGCTGCAGAACCCGCGGGTGGACTTCGCCGTGCTCGAAGTCGCCCGCGGCGGCATCCTGCGTGAAGGCCTCGGCTACGACCGCAACGACATCGCGGTCGTCACCAACATCGCTGCCGACCATCTCGGCCTACGCGGTATCAACACCCTCGAGCAACTCGCAGCGGTCAAATCCGTCATCGTCGAAGCCGTTCCCCGTGACGGTTACGCTGTCCTGAACGCAGACGACCCGCACGTGCGCGCGATGCGGCGTAAGTGCTCGGGCACCATCGTGTGGTTCTCGATGGAGGCCCCCGGAAGCGAGATCCGCGAATTCATCGAGGAGCGTTGCCGCCGGGGGGCTCGCGCGGTCGTCCTCGAACCCAGCGAGCGCGGCGAGATGATCGTCCTGCGTCAAGGTCGCCGCCGCATGCCGCTGGCCTGGACCCACCTGCTGCCCTCCACCTTCGGTGGCGCGGCACGGATGAACGTCGCGAACGCGCTCGCTGCTGCGGGCGCCGCTTTCGCAGCAGGTGCCCCGCTGCACGACATCCGACAGGGACTGCGTACCTACACCACCTCCTACTACCTCTCCCCCGGCCGCTTGAACCGGTTGGAGGTCAACAACGCCGAGGTGTTCGTCGACTACTGCCACAACCCACCGGGCATGGAGAAGCTCGGCGAATTCGTCGAGGGCTACGTCGAACAACGTCAACGGGCGCTGGATCATCGCATCTCGCGGATCGGGATGATCGGCGCTGCCGGTGACCGACGCGATGAGGACATCGAACTACTGGGTGAGATAGCGGCCCACCACTTCGATGTGATGGTGGTGCGTGAAGACGCGAACCTACGTCGTCGAGCGGTCGGTGAGGCCGCCGCAATGGTCGCGCGTGGGGCCCAACGAGCAATGGACGACGGCGCGCGCTGTAAGCAAATCACGATCGTGGTCGATGAGATCGCGGCCGTGCAGCATTCGGTACGGCTGGCGAATGCCGGCGACCTGGTGATGTTGTGCGTCGATCAGCATGCTGCCGTGCTGGCCGAACTGGAGGACTTCACGCACGAGGCGACGGCAGGATCGCGTACCGACGAGTCCCAGCCGGGCGACCCGGACCTCGATCCGCAACAGCTCGCCGACGACGCCGAGTTGTCGTACGCCGCGCAGGAGGCCGAGCGTCGCGAGGCCCTCGAACCCCACGCGGAGTAGATCGAGCTTCAGCTGGTGCCGGCAGGATCGGCCCTCATGGCGGCGGTGAAATTCGTGAGCGAGCCCAGGTAGCGCTGCACCTCAGGATCAGCCGACGATGCGAGCACGAGTTCCAGCGCTGTCCGCAGGGCCTCGGAGTCACGGCCCATATCGTGCAGCGTGAAGGCCCGGAACAACGCGATGGCCGCGTTGTCCGGCCAATCGGCGAGCAGCTCGTCGAAGATCGCCAGCGATTCCTCATACCTTCGCAGATGACGCAGCGTGGAGCCCTTCTGGATCAGTGCACGACGGTGGTAGGGCTCGCGTAACGTCCTGGCCAGCGCGTCGTCGTACCTGGACAACGCATCCTGTTCGCGACCAGCGCAGTCGTAGGCACCGGCCAGTTCGTAGAGCACCCGTCCGTCGGACGGGAACTGCGTCGCCAAGGCCTCCATTCCGGCGATCCGGGATGGGTGGTCGTCCAAGGCCCAGAGCTCGTCGAGTCGGTCCTGCGCCTCATGCCGCCCGGTGGCAGCGGCGACCTTACGGCGGATCGTGGTGGGGTCATCGACCCGCGCTCCGTGCTCCAGCAACCAACGGTGCAGCAACGCCCGTTCGGAGTGCACCATCTCGGCGAGCACGTCACCGTCGCGCGCGTCGGCGAGCAACTCCATCAGGCCGGCAAGCTCGGTCTCGGAGGACGTCACCGGGCTGGCCCCGACGCGCGACATCCCCTCCCGCAGTTTGGCTTCGAGGCCCTCCATGGTGCGGCCACGTAGATAGTGCTCCTTGTGCTCGACGTGCACCCGATCGGCGCCCAGTCCTGCGATCTCGCCGAGGCCGACCAGGATCTCGTCGGTGCGGTCTCCCCCGGTCCCCAGCCCCAGCAGCACCCGTGAGCCGGGGGCCATCAGTCCGCGGGCCACGCTGAGCAGGGCCTCCAGCCCCGCCTCGTTGTGCGCCATGTCGATGACGACGGTGACGTGGCCGAGTTGTATAGGCACCGAGTAGACGTTCATCCGTCCGGCATTGTGGTCGGCGTCGGGCAGGAACGTGCGAAGGCCCTCCACGACCGCTTCGCGCGACAGACCGGCGGCGAGTGCAGCAGCGGCGGCGGCCAGCGCGTTCGCGACGTTGTGCTCGGACAGGCCGGAGAGAGTGACTGGCACGTCAGTGACGGGTAGCAGCCGCACCGGCGATTCGCCGGCGGACAGCACCGTCAGCTGACCGTCCAGCACCGTGATGCCTCTACCCCCTGCGTCGAGGGACTCCCGCAGCGCGGGCGACTCCGGCGACATCGCGAAACACCAGGGTCGACCCGACGCGCGGCCGCGCATCGCCCATACCCGCGGGTCGTCGCCGTTCAGCACGACCCAGCCGTTCGGACGGGTGATCCGGGTAATGATGGCCTTGACCTCGGCCAGTTGGTCAAGAGTGTCGATGCCGTTGACGCCCAGGTGGTCGGCGCTGACGTTGGTAACGACGCTGACGTGGTTGTACGCAGTGCCGAGCCCTTTGAGCAGCATTCCGCCACGGGCGGTCTCCAGGACGGCGAACTCCACACTCTTGTCCGAAAGGACCGTCCTGGCCCCGGCAGGCCCCGAGTAGTCGCCTTCCTCCACCAGTTCGCCTTGCACCAGCACGCCGTCGGTCGAGCTCCACCCGGTTCGTCGCCCGGCTGTCATCGCGAGATGCGCGATCAACCGGGTAGTGGTCGTCTTTCCGTTGGTGCCGGTCACACATACCGTGGGTATCCGCGGACGGGCGGGGCGAAGCACGGGACCCGCCTGCGACTCGCGCAGTCGCGAAGCGACCAACGCGACAGCCTCGGAGACGTCATTCCCGGCCAACAGCGTGGTCATCAGAAGACCGAGTTCGTCACCGAGCGCGATAGCGCGTCCGCGGTGCCGAATGGCGACTGCAACCAGCACCTCATCCAGAGTCGATCCAGCCCGCGTGCGCACTCCGAGCCTCGCCGACCCGGCACCGGCTGCAACGCTGCGCACGATCCGCTCGAGGACGCGTAGGACGAATTCCCGCCGTGCCTCGGTACCTTCTCGACCGGGGTCCGCTCGGCGCACACCGACCGACCGCGCAATCCGTCCTACCGCTTCACGGTCCGCGTCGAGGTAGCCGGGAACCGACAACGTCAGTAGCATCGCCGGGCGGGTGAAGTAGAGATTGGGGCCTTCGAGGACGCGAACGTGGGTCACGGCCGCGCCGCTGGGGGTAGACACTCGAAGAGCCTAGATCGCTACTGCCCCATGGCGTGCACGCCGCCATCGACGTGCACGATCTCACCCGTCGTCGCCGGGAACCAGTCCGACATCAAGGCGGCACAGGCTCGTGCTGCCGGCTCCGGGTCGCGTACGTCCCAGCCGAGCGGGGCGCGCTGGTCCCACGTGGTCTCGAAGGTCTCGAAACCTGGGATGGACTTGGCGGCAGTGGTCCGGACGGGGCCCGCAGCGACCAGGTTGCAACGAACGCCCTTGGGTCCGAGGTCGCGGGCCAGGTAGCGGTTCGTCGACTCGAAGGCGGCCTTCGCCACACCCATCCAGTCGTAGACCGGCCACGCGAACTGCGCATCGAAAGTCAGGCCCACCAGGGCAGACTTGGGCGCCATCACAGGCAATGCAGCAACGGCCAGCGCCTTGAGGGAGTAGGCCGACGCGTGCAGCGCGACGCTCACGTCCTCCCAGGTGCCCTCCAGGAAGTTGAACGCGCCGGGAGGCGCGAAACCGATCGAGTGGAGCACCCCGTCGAGACTGTCGACGTGCTCCCTCAACCGCTCGGAGAGAGAGTCCAAATGTTCGGTATTGGTGACGTCGAGCTCGATGACCTCGGGTGTCACAGGGAGTCGTCTTGAGATGGTGCGGGTGATTTTCATCGTGCGGCCGAACGAGGTCAATACGACCTCGGCGCCTTCCTCCTGCGCGATGCGCGCAACGTGGAAGGCGATGGAGGAATCCATCAGCACTCCGGTGACCAGCAGTTTCTTTCCTTCGAGCAGTCCCATGTCGTCCTCTCTAATGACCCATGCCGAGGCCGCCATCGACTGGGATGACCGCCCCGCTGATATACGCCGCGTCGTCACTGGCAATGAATCGAACCACCCGCGCGACTTCGTCCGGGTGGGCGAACCGGCCCGCAGGAATAGCTGCCTTGTACTCAGCCTGCTGCTTCTCGGGCAGGTCACGCGTCATGTCGGTATCGATGAAACCCGGGGCCACCACGTTCGCCGTTATTCCACGCTTTCCCAGCTCACGGGTGATCGAACGGGCGAGGCCCACCAAACCGGCCTTGGACGCCGCGTAGTTGGCCTGCCCCGGAGCGCCGTACAGCCCGACGACACTGGAGATGAAGATGATGCGGCCGCGCTTGAGCTTCAGCATGCCCTTGCTCGCTCGGCGCGCGCATCGGAACGCGCCGACCAGGTTCGTGTCGATGACACTGGTGAAGTCGTCATCGCTCATCCGCATCAGCAGGGTGTCGTGGGTGATGCCGGCGTTGGCGACAACTATCTCGATGGGTCCACCGAGCAGTTCCTCAGCCCGGGTGAATGCTGCATCGACCTGTTCCGGCGACGTCACATCACAGCGCACCGCAGTCACACCCTCCGGGCCCTCGCCACTGCGTGAGGTGATGGCGACGCGGTCGCCGTTCGCCATGAAAGCAGCGGCGATCGCGGCACCGATACCCCGGTTGCCTCCGGTGATCAAAACGTTGCGGGGCTCGCTCATGTGACTCCTCGTCGATTCGTCGGCGACGTTATCGGACTACCGGACGGTAGCCGGTAGCCCACCGCCTGATCCCGTTACACAGGGGACGCATACACTAGACATATGGCATCCCGCAAGGAATTCTCTTCCGTTGCATCGGCCACCAATCTCCCGCCTTCGGCCAAAGGCGATCAGAGTGCCCGCATGCGCAAATACCTTTTTTCAATGGGTCTCCGCACGCTGTGCTTCTTCCTTGCAGTGATCTTCACTGGACCAGCAAGGTGGGTATGCGTCGTCCTTGCGGTGATCCTGCCCTACGTCGCCGTCGTAGTGGCCAACGCCACCAGTAAGCGTCGTATCGACGTGCTTGGTTCGGTGCGTCCTGAGGAGCAGATGCAGCGGCTACAGGCCGGGCACCGTACTTCGTAGTGAGTCTGTTCTTCCCTGGAGCCTCTGCTGGGGCAGGTCCGGAACAGCTGATCTGCGCCGCGAAAGGTTGCCGATCAACAGCCACTCACGCCTTGCGGTGGAACAATCCCACACTTCACACCCCCGAGCGTCGCAAGGTATGGCTGGCGTGCGAGGTGCACCGCGAAACCCTCGGTTCATTTCTGGGTATGCGCGGATTCCTCAAGGACGTTGTCCCGATAGACGACCTCTGAAGGGTTCGGCTATCCGCCGATGGCGGACATCGGACGGTCCGGCTGCACGAAGTTCGGTCCGTCGATCCCGTGGCCCGCAGCCTTCGCCCACATCGTCGCGCGGATAACCTCGGTCAGGTCCGCGTCGCTGACGCCAGCACGCAACGGGGCGCGTAGATCACCCTCAGTCCGCGCGAACAGACAGTTACGGACTTGGCCGTCAGCAGTCAACCGCACCCGGTCGCAAGCGCTGCAGAACGGCGCGCTGACGCTCGCAATCAGA
Organism: Actinomycetales bacterium; assembly: GCA_038199265.1. GTDB lineage: Bacteria > Actinomycetota > Actinomycetes > Actinomycetales > Dermatophilaceae > Allobranchiibius. Next base: position 8,764 of record JBBPZD010000253.1, read on the forward strand.
CCCACGGTCTGCGGGCCCCCATCGACGAAGAACTCTTCGGCAGGTGCGCTGCCGCGAGCGTCGGCAGGCAGCGCGGTGAGGGTGAACCGCTCTTGGATTGCAGCGTGCAGTTCAGCGCCGGTCATCATCGTCGTACGGTCCCAGACGTGGCCCGCGTCCAACGGCATCTGCTCGATGAAGCGCAGTTGGTAACCGCGGTCCAGGCACCAGGCGAGCAGGTCGGCGGGGCTCTCGGTATCACTGCGCATCGCCACGGCGTTGACCTTGACCGGAGCCAGACCGGCGTCAGCAGCGGCCTTCAACCCCCGCTCGACGTCATGAAAACGATCGCGTCGCGTCAGTTCTTTGAATCGATCCGGTGAAGCGGTATCGAGCGAGACGTTCACCCGGTGCAGACCCGCGTCGGCCAACGGTTGAGCCAGACGATCCAGACCGATCCCGTTGGTCGTCATCGCCATTCTGGGCGCGTTGGGCAGTTCGCCGACGCGGCGCACGATGTCGACCAGCGAACGTCGCAGGATCGGTTCGCCGCCGGTGAACCGAATTTGGCGGACCCCAAGATCAACGAAAATACCGATCACCCGGACCAATTCGTCGTCAGTCAGCATTTCCGGCTTCGGCATCCAGTCCAGGCCCTCGGCCGGCATGCAGTAGGTGCATCGCAGGTTGCAACGATCGGTTACCGAGACTCGCAGGTCTGCGGCGACCCGGCCGAAGCGGTCCCCGAGCACGGGAACGAGCGGAACAGGTGTGCGCGTCATAGCTCCCAGAGTACGGCGGGTAGCGTTCTACTAGTGATCCGCTTGCTGATGACCGGGCGCTGGCTCGTCTGGATTCTCGTGGCGGTCCTGTGGGGAGTCGGTTGTTTCTTCCTCGGCCAGTGGCAGTGGAACCGGTGGGACTCCAAGCACAGCGCCCAACAGGAAGTTTCTCGCAACTACGACGCGCAACCACGTGCGTTCTCCGCGCTCGCTCCTGCGCGTGGCGCTCAGCTGCCCAAGAACCGCGAGTGGTCGCAGGTTCGGCTGACCGGGCGGTATCTGCCGCGGTCCACGGTGCTGGTCAGGAATCGACCCGCGAACGGCAATTTCGGGTACGAGGTCCTGGTTCCGTTTGCGCAGGCCAACGGTGGTGGCACCGTCCTGGTGGATCGAGGGTGGGTCGACAACGGCGTGAACGCCTCAACCCCCGCACCTGTGCCGCCCGCTCCAGCTGGGCCCAGCACTGTGATCGGGTGGCTCCGCCCCACCGAACCCACCTTGGATCGAGCTCCGGTGCGCGGGTCTGTGGCCTCGATCAACCCTGCCGACGTGACCGCGCAGACCAAGGTCGCGACGTACCCCAACGTGTACGTCCGGATGCGTAGCGAACGCACCGCTACGGGAGTAGTACCCGCTGCACCCGCGCCGTTGGACAAGCCGAATCCAGGGTCGTACGCGGGAATCAACCTCAGTTACGCGCTGCAGTGGTGGCTCGCAATGGTGGCGGGCCTCGCCTTCGTGCTGCTGCGTGCACGCCGCGAACACCGCGACTCGCTGATCGAGTCCGGAGAACTTCCGCCGGACGCCAGGCGCGCCAAGAAAGTGCGCATCTGGGACGAAGAGGATGAGTAGCGGGAGCCGAGCGGATCAGGCGGAGGTGGATGTTTGCGAAACTTCTGCGAACTGCGTGCGGTACAGCTCGGAGTACAGCCCGTGCGCCGCGAGCAGGTCGGCGTGCCGGCCCTGTTCCACGATGCGTCCGGCCTCGACCACAAGGATCTGGTCGGCAGCGCGAACCGTGGACAGCCGGTGCGCGATGACGATCGAGGTGCGGCCCCGCAGCGCCGTGTCGAGCGCCCGTTGCACGGCGGCCTCGGACTCACTGTCCAGGTGTGCGGTTGCTTCGTCCAGGACCAC
>JBBPZD010000254.1:0-25986 GCA_038199265.1 Actinomycetales bacterium
GTCCGAACGGGAGGAGGCAGGAGTGAGCACAGGCATCGGACAAGGATGGCGTACTGGTGCTGTGGACCGCCTGAGATTTCTGCCCACGGCCGGGTCAAGATTCGGAAAGGGTTTAGTAAGAACGGTGTTCAGGTAGTTGATCTCTCAGCTTCTTCTCAGGTCGTCCGCTCAACCTGTGGCTCACCGATGCACTTCCTGAGAGGCACACCATGAGCGCAACAACCCGCACCTCGCCCGCCCGCACCTCGTCCGATTCGCCGCCCCGCAGCCCGATCTTCGCCGCCCTGGTGGGTGTCATCGCGGTGATCGTGCTCTTCCAGGCTGCGTGGGCGGGCATGTTCATCCGCGAGGGCAAGGAGTACGACGCGACCTGGGTGACTGTTCACGCCCGTGGTGCCGAGTTGGCGATAGTGCTGGCGCTGGTAGCAGTCGTGCTCGCTTTCGTGAAGCTGCAGGCCCGCAAGGACCTCCTGATCGGCAGCATCGCGCTGGCAGTGATCCTCGTGCTGGAGTCATACATCGGTGGACTCGTGGGCGAGAGCCCGGCCGTGACTGCGCTGCACTTCCCGCTCGGCATGGCGCTGATGGGCTTGTGCGTATGGTTGCCGCTTCGCTCCCGCCACTCGGCGTAGTCGCCCGAGTGGTATTTCTTCCTCGCCGGCCGGTGGCTCAGTAGACAACTGGGATCTATCGCTCGCGACCAGTCGCGGTCAGTTCTGGTCTGCGGCCAGCACGCGCTCGGCGAGGGCGCGATGGGTCACGAGCGTGCTGATCAGTCCCGTGGCGGCGAGGGCTTTCACGGCGGGAACACGCTGTTCGTCGCAGGCCAGGGCAAGGACATCCCCGGTTCGCCGCAACTGTTGTTCGGAGACCGCGACAACTCGGCGTTGCAGCCCGTCGCGGACTTGCTCCCCGTCGCGGGTGAAAAGCATTCCCGCCGACTCTGCGACAGCCCCGCGGGCAGCGAACTGGCTCTGCTCCGATGGCGGAAGCGAGTCGTGCACCGTGGACTCACCCGGCACCCACATACCGACCGCGATGACGGCAACGTCGAGGTTGTCGCTGGCGCGTAACGCTTCGCTGATGCCGGGGTTGCGGCGCAGCGCCGCGGTGATGGCGGGCTCAGCGACGACGAGCGGCGCGTGAAAGGTGACCGGGGTGCCCGATACTGCCGCCGCAGCGCGCCGGACCAGCTCGACGTTCTGCTCTTCGCCGGCGGCATGGGCGATCACTCCGCAGAGCTGCACGATGGTGCAGGGGGGCAGCCCGACGAGTTGCTCGACGAGGGCTTCGGTGGAGCGTGACCAGGCGAGGCCGAGAGTCGCGCCAGCCCGCACGGTGTCAGCGAGGTAACGGGCCGCCAACGCGCCGACTTCGCGTTTGGAATCCTGCGTCCCTGCGGAGGCCACCAGCACGCGTTTGATGCCGAGTGCTCGCGCCAGTTGTTCCGACAGGGCCGCATCGATTGCGTGCGGATCGCGGATCTCGATGTGCACCAAACCGCTCGCGTGAGCGCGGTCCAGCAACCGGGCGACCTTGAATCTGGTGACGCCGAGCTTTTCGGCGATGATGAGCTTGCTCTCCTGATGCAGGTAATACAGCCGGGCGGCCTCGATCGTCTGCCGTAGTTCGACCTCTGATCGCCAGCCTGCCGCGGTGCCTGCCATTGAAGATTCCCTTGAGTCGCGATGTGACCCCAGCTTGGGAGGTCCACGCCCCGGCGTCAACATCTGATCGGTTATTAGAGAACGGTCCGCTCGTTTGAGCAATCACGGGCCTCGTCGACCAAGGACCTATCGATCAACTCAATGGTGATCGGCGCCCTGGCTCCAGGAGATCGGCTGCCAGCTGTGCGTCAACTCGCGCTCGCCGACTGGGATCACGGCAACCCGCCACCACGGCGGACTTCACCTGACACGGTTGGGTGATGACCGCCCACGTGCAGATCACGATCGATTGCGCCGACCCCGCCGGGCTGGCCGCGTTCTGGGCTGCGGCCCTCGGCTATCGGATCGAGTCACCACCGGCCGGGTTCGACTCCTGGGATGCGGCGTCGGAGGCGTTCGGCGTTCCGCAAGATCAATGGAACTCCCGCTCGGCGATCGTTGCGCTGGAGGGGCCGGGCCCGAGGATCTTCTTCCAGCAGGTGCCGGAGACGAAGGTGTCCAAGAACCGGGTGCACCTCGACATCAGGGCAGCGCCCGGCCTGCGCGGTGCCGAACGGATGGCGGCGCTCGCTGCGCAGGCAGCACAACTCGAGCACCTCGGCGCCTCGCTCGCCTACCGAGTCGAACCGGACGGCGGCATGGAGGCCGGCTTCATCACGATGCTCGACCCCGAGGGCAACGAGTTCTGCCTCGACTGATCGGGAGAGAACGGGAGGGCTTCAGAGGTCGATCGGGATGCTCAGGCAGGTCACGCAGCCTTCGCGCTTCTCGAACTCACTCATCGGAACCGGGCGGGTACGGAAACCGAGGTCTTCCAGTTCAGCGATCGTCTTCGGCGCGGAATCGCTGATCAGCAGCGTGCCGTCGATGAGGGGGACGACGTGGCACCCGGCGTCCTCGCTCACCATCCGCGCCGCCGGTAGCGCGCCGTCTTCGACGAGGTCGGAGCGGTGCATCAGCATCGTGCCGTCCGGCAGCGCGGTGACCGCGGATTTCAGGTGCAGCACCTGCGTGAGTCGAACGGGAACGACTGTTCTGCCAAGTGGCGCCAGGAACTCGCGCAGCTGAGCGATTCCCGCACCGTTGGTGCGGCCTCCTCGGCCGACATAGATGGTCGAGCCGACCTGCAGGATGTCGCCACCGTCCAACGTGCCGGGGTCGCTGATGCGCTGTATCTGCAGACCAAGTTCGCGCAGCACCTTCTCGGTGCCTTCCACCTCGTCGCGGCGCTCGGGCGCGGCGGGGTTGGCGAGCACCGCGACGTTCCCGACGACGACTGCAGTGTCTTCGACGTAGACCGCATCGGCCAGATCGGGGGCGTCCTCCACATAGTGCAGGTCGTACCCGGCGTCCTGTAGTGCGGCGCAGTACGCCTCGTGCTGACGCTGGGCAAGATCGGTGTCGACCGCGACCCGGTCGATGTGCGAAGTGATGCCCGACTCGAGCGCAGGGCTGGTGCGGCGGACCAGAGCGATGGGTGACATCTGCTCAGCGTGACTGGCAGTCGGGTTCTGCGTCAACGGGAATGGTCAGAACGCTTGCGGGACAACCATCGGGCTCCGCTGACGACCCGGCCCGAGCACGTCGCCCACCCGCGACGCTCCGCCTCGACTGACAGTAGGTCGCCCTACGCTTGCCCGATGACCACGCTGAAGACGAACCGGGAGCACGTGGCTCCCAGGCGGCCGCAGTTGCAGCAGACGTGCTCCGACTTGGCCGCTTCCGATCTCGACCGCGCCGGCCACCCGTTCTGCTTCACCCTCGCGCGGGCCAGTTGATGTCCGTTACCCGGTGCCGTTGATGCTGCGCGGAGTGGATCGCCTCGCGCTCATCCGGTTCGGCATACTGCTCGCACTGATCGCGGCCGGCACCGTCGCAGTCTTCGTGGTGGGACTACCGGACGCCGAAACTCTGCGCTCGAGCTTCGCCGGGAACGGCGCGCTCGGTGTGCTGGCCTTCGTTGCGCTGTACGTCCTGCTTTCGTTGACGCCGGTGCCTGCCTCCGCCCTCACTATCGCCGCAGGCATCAGCTTCGGTCTGGTGCAAGGAATTCTGGTGGTCATCGTCGCTGCGACCCTCGGCGCGGTCGCGGCCCTCTATCTCGGTCGGATGCTCGGACGTGATGCCGTGCGCGGTATGGCGTCCGGTCGCCTGGACTCCCTCGACGCGCTGCTGAGCAGACGTGGGTTGTTGTCGGTGATCCTGGTCCGGATGGTGCCGATCTTTCCTTTCGCCGCCGTGAACTACGCCTCGGGGCTGACTGCGGTCAAGGTGCGCGACTACATCCTCGGTACGGCGCTCGGCATCGTCCCGGTCAGTGCCGCCTATGTCGCCGTGGGCGCTTACGGTGCCAAACCTGGGTCGCTGCCGTTCGTGCTCGCCGTGGTCTCGCTGCTCGTCGTGACGGCGATCAGCGTGCTCGCCGCGCGACGGCGTAAGAAGACCGGATCGGTCCTCGATCCCGCACCCGATGACGCAATCGAGTCAGCACCCGAGCAAGCGCGATGATCGCCGACCGCTGGGGAGTGACGGCAGCCGAGATCGCCCGGCGCTACCCGTGTGACGACGTCGTGACTACGCCCGCGCTGCAGGCGTGGCGCGGAGTCACCGTCCACGCTCCCGCCGCACAGGTCTGGCCCTGGGTCGTGCAACTGCGGCTCGGTCCGTACTCCTATGACTGGATCGACAACCTGGGCCGACAGTCGCCCCAGGAGCTGCACGATCTGCCCGACCCGGCGGTCGGGGAGCCCTTCATGTCGACCGCGGGACGGCCGGTCGGTTCGGTGCTCAGTGTGACGCCAGGGGAGCAGGTGACCGCGCGAATCCTCGCTTCAGTGATGTCGTACGTCGTCGTGCCGCAGGGCGCGGACAGTCGGTTACTGATGAAGATCGTGATGGGTAAGGGTCGGATCTTCGCGCCGTTGGTCAGTGCTGGAGATCTGGTGATGGCTCGTCGTCAGCTGCTCAACCTGAAAGCGCTCGCCGAGGGCCGGACGCGCTGACCCCCTGCGGTGTTCATCTGGTTGGACGTGAGGATGAGCTTGTTGGTGGCGCCGGTGATGATCGCCCTCACTGCTGCCGGGTGCGGTTACGTCTTTGCTCGCAAGGGTGAATGAGCTGGGTTCGACGGCAACCCGTTTCGTCAGGGCAACTGGGCGGCCAGCCGGTCCTGCATCGGCTCTGACACGTCGGGCTGGTGGTCCTGTTCCAGTGCCGCTGCGGTGGCCGCAGGCGCGAGCCCCGCGAGGGTGTGGCGCACGAGTAGCCACACCGGCACCACCCCGAGCAGCACCAGCAGCGCGGCGTAGGGGGCGGCGGCGGAGAAATCGAGCGATTCTCCGTTCGTGGTGGCCCACAGCTTGCTCGACAGGGTGCTGGTGTTGAACGGCAGCAGCATCAACGTGGTGGTCAGTTCTTTGCTGGCATCGAGTGCGACCAGGATCGCGCCAGCCATGAACCCGGGAGCTGCCAGCGGCAACGTGACGCGCACGAATGCCTGCGACGGACGCACCCCGAGGGATGCTGCGACGTCGTCGTAGGTACGCCGCGCAGCCTGTAGACCCACCCGCTGGTTGGCAACGGCGAGCGGCAGATAGAGAATCACGTATGCCGCCACGAGCACGGCAGCCGTTTTGTAGAGCGATGGCGCGAGGCGGGTGCTGAGGAAGACGAGCGACAGAGCGAGGATCGCGCTGGGGATCGAGTGGGCGACCCAGATGGCGCGCTCGGTCAGATGCGAGCGCGCCGATGGTGCTCGCGTCACCCACCAGCTGACCGGGACGGCGACGAGGGTGGCGACCAGCGCGGCGGCCAGGGCGTAGCCGACGGTGGTGATGAGCGGTCCGGTGACGCTGGCCCACGACGGAGCCGAACTACGGCCTGGTCCGAGCAGGCCACGCGTCGTCATCAGCACTGTCGGACCGATTGCCACCAACGGCACTACGGCTGCCAGGAGGGTCAGCGGTAGCCGCAACGCACCGAGGGACATTCGGCGCGGGGGTCGGGTGGAGCCGCGCGCGACCTCGCCGATGCTGCTGCGCCCGCCGATCCAGCGCGTTCCGTAAAGCACCAGCACGGCGAGGCCGGTGAGCAGCAACGCGAGGGATCGGGCCGAGCGGTAGTCGCCGTAGCCGAGCATCTCGGCCACGATCTTGGTGGTCAGCGTGCTGCGCCCAAGCTGCTGCATAGCGCCGTACTCGGCCAGTACGTGCAGCGCCACGATGAGCAACCCGGCGGCCAGCGCCGGTCGCAGCGCAGGCAGGCTCACTGCGCGGAAGGTGCTGAACCGTCGATGACGCAGTGTCGAGACGACTTCTTCCAGCGACGGATCGACGCGCCGCAGCGCGATCACGCACGGCAGGAAGACATAGGGATACAGCGACAGCGACAGCACGACGGCCGCTCCCGGCAAGGTCGTGAGACCGCTGAACGAGGGCGCGTAGACCAGCGCTGCGGAGTACGCCGCGTAGGCACTGACAAACCCCGGGACGGCGAGCGGCATCGCGAAGAGCACCGTCAGCAGTCGGGGTGCGGGCACGGATGTGCGAGTAACGAGCAACGCGCACCCCACCCCGATCAGGGTGGTCATTACACCGATCAGCAGGGTCAGCACGACGGTCTGCCCGATGGCCGCCACGGTGGTGGAGTACGCGAGTTGATCGCGGATGTCGCTCAGCGATGTGCCGCTGAGCAGCAGATACCCGATCGGCAGTAGGGACACGCCTGCGACGGCGACCGCTGCGATAGCGGTCACCGTCACGGGACGGATCGACCGGGGCAAGCCTCAGCCCTGCGACATTCCGAGTTGCTTGAGCAGGTCTTCGGCCTGCGAGGAATTGGCGAAGATGTCCATGTCGTAGGTCGGCGATTTGATCCCATCCAAGCTGCCGGAGACCGAGCTCTTCATGCCGGGCGCGACGGGGTACTGCCCTTCGGACACGTCGACCGGACCGGCGACGATCTGCTGGCCGCCGTCCTCAGCAGTCAGCCAGGCGAGGAACTTCTGCGACTCGGCCTTGTTCTTGCTCGACTTCAGCACGCCCGCACCGGAGGACAGAATCAGGTTGCCCGGGTCTTGGCTCGGGAAGTGGAAAATCTTCGACGTCAGCTTGTCGGGGCCGCCCTTCTGGCCCGCCAGTACCCACCAGTAGTAATGGTTCGACAGGCCCATCGCGTGGGTACCGGCCTCAACGGTGTCGCGCACCTTGCCGTTCTTCTGCTCGTTCACGCCATTGGCCTTGACCGCCTTGAGGAAGGCTGTGGTCTTCGCCGTGCCCTGCGTCGACAGCAGATATTGCGTGGTGGCGACGAATGCACCGGAAGGCGCCCAGGCGAACGTGCCCTTGTACTGCGGCTTGGTGATGTCAGACAGCTTCTGCGGCAACGCGGCGGCCTTGATCTTGGTGGGGTTGTAGTAGAGAACTCGGGCACGTGCGGCGTACGCGACCCACAGTCCCTTCGCGGAGTTCAGTCCGGGTCGCACCTGGGCGAGTGTGGACTTGTCGACCGGCACGAGCAGGTCTTGTTTGCCGAGTCGGGCGATCGACCCCGGGTCCTCGGACAGGAAGACGTCAGCCTTACTGGAACTGCCCTCGGCCTGGATCTGGCCGGGAGTGGCGTCGTTCTGAACGTTGAACTTCACCCCGGTCTTGGCGGTATAGGCCTTGGTGAGGCCCGCTACCAGCTCGGCATGCTGGTCGGTGTAGATGGTGAGTGTGGCGTCTGACTTGGTGCCTGAGGACGAGGTGTTGCCAGAGGGAGAACCTGATGAGCCGGTGTTTGAGGAACTACCGCAGGCCGCTGTCGTTGCGGCGAGGGAGACGGCGATGGCGGCGAATGAGCCGCGACGCATGGTTCGTCGGGAGACGTGCAGGTCGGGTGTGGTGATCACGGCGCAGTACCTCTTGGGTGGGGTCGAAGGAACAAACCACACTCTACGCATATATAGGCAAGCCTTACCTAATCAAGACTGTCAATCTCACGCCGTGGTTCCGCCACGCCGTAGGTGGGGGCCGGTGCGATCGTTCGCACTCCGACGTCCTGACCCAGCTCGAAGCGCAGAGATCCGGCCACCCGTGCCGCGACGGGCGGACCGCTCACGAGTTGAACGCGCACCAGCGAGTCATGTCCCGAAAAAGACTGTGAAATGACGGTTCCAAGGACTCCGGTGCTTCGTGGATGCACATCCAGCTGCAGGTTCTCGGCCCGGATGAGCACCTCGCAAGGCCCCTCAGGCAGGGTGGTCGAGGTCGGTTCGACGAGCCCGAGTGCGCATCGCACAGTCGGCTCGCCCCGGTCCCTCTCGAGGACCCCGGCAAGCACGGTCGAGTCGCCGAGAAACAGCCCGAGCTCTGCGTCGGTGGGAGTGTCGTAGACGGCCCGTGGGTCGCCGGCGCTGACAACGCGGCCGGCGCGCATCACGATGAGGTGATCGGCCATCGCCATTGCCTCGTCCTGGTCGTGGGTGACCAGCAGAGTCGTGGTGCCGAGCCCGCGCAGCAGTTCACGTACCTCCTCGCGCAGATCAACCCGTAGATGTGCGTCCAGAGCGCTGAACGGTTCGTCCAGCAGGATCAGTTGCGGCGCGGGCGCCAGCGCTCGCGCAAGCGCAACCCGCTGCTGCTGGCCGCCGGACAGCTGGTGCGGTCGGCGGGCTCCGAAGCCGGACATGCCGACCAGCGCCAGCAACTCATCGACGCGCGACTGCCGCTGTGGTTTGGGTTGATCCGAGATGCCGAAAGAGATGTTGCGGGCCACGTCCAGGTGCGGGAACAGGGCACCCTCCTGGGGGACGATGCCAACCCGACGCTCATATGGCTGCACGATTCTGCTGCCGTCGAACATCTCCCGGCCGGCCAGCGCGATGGTGCCGAAATCGGGCGTTTCGAAACCGGCAATGCACCGCAGCAGCGTCGTCTTACCCGACCCCGACGGGCCCAGGACGGCGCCGAAAGCAGCGCGAGGGACGTCTACGTCGACCCCGTCCAACGCTGTGGTCGAGTGCCCGGAATCGGGATAGAACTTGCAGAGGCCGCGAACTTTCAGCACGCAACAACGCTAACCGCAACCCCCCACGTCCGCGCCCATGAGGTCTGGCCGAGGGCTACGGACAGGGAATGGGTTGCTGATCCAGCAGCACGCTCAGAATCCAGCCGAAGGCGGAGCCCTCGCGGGGGTCGAACTGCGGGCAGGTGCGCCAGGCCTGGAGAAACACTCGTTCAGTCAGCTCTTCGGCCAACTCCTGATCGGAGATTGTTTGCAGAACCAGACCGTGGACGCGGGCGCACGAGGTGTCGTAGAAGTCGCCGAAGGCCTGCTGGTCTCCGCGTCCCGCCGCCAACAGCAGCGCTGCAAGAGGCGGATCGGGATCCATTGCACAGGCCCCATGGTCAACGGTCAGCGCAGAGGTAGGCAGCTTCAACGCAGTTCCATCGGGATCGGCATGCGCGTCAGTCTGGGGTAATTGATAGGTCAAATACCGCTAAGCACCTGGTGACCTACGCCACATCTGTTGCGGTCCGACGCAATCGTCACGTGCCACCCATCTGCGCGTAGTGGGCCGTTCGCCGAGCGTTCATTCTGGCGCGCGAACCTCCGTGCACCATCAGTTCTCATTTTCGGAGGCTTCATGCCCACGTCCCGCCGTCAACTACTAGGCCGTAGCGCCCTCACCGGGGCAGGAGCGCTCGCGTTCGCAGTCGGAGCAGAGGGCGTCACGGCCCCGGCCGCCGACGCCGAGTCCAGGAGTTCAGCCCAGCAGAATCCGCTGTTCCCGCCGCTCAAGGTGGGCAGGGACGGCTTGCTCGCCGTCCCTCGCGGCTTTTCCTACGAGGTGGGCTCCATCTCGGGTAAGACCGACATCCACGATGGCTCCGGCAAGGTCATCGGCAAGACGCCGGAGCGCCCGGACGGCACCACCGCTGTCCTCGAGGGCCCCAGCAGGTTGCGGCTGATCCAGAACCACGAGGCCAAACCCGGAAGCTCGCAACCCGTGCCGCTGGTCAAAGGAACCGTGTACGACCGCGGCGCGCTGGGCGGCGGTTGCACGGTCACCGAAACCAACCGCAATGGGCGACGGTTGTCGCAGTGGGTCGGTATCTCCGGCACAGTCAGTAACTGCGCGGGCGGTCCTGCGCCGTGGGGCGCCTGGCTGACCTGTGAGGAATCTGAGGCAAAGGCCGGCACGGGGACCCTGGAGCAGGACCACGGGTACGTCTTCGAGGTCTTCGCCGCCACGCCCGACAAGCAGGCCCCAAAGCCCATCAAGGCATGGGGCCGGGCGCCCCACGAAGCGGTCGTCATCGAGCCGAATCGTCGCCGGGTCTACCTCACCGAGGACGCCAGCAAGCCGACTGGTCTTCTCTACCGCTGGACAGCGCCGGTCGGGTACAAGCTGAAGCCCTACATCGCGAACGCGCTCGGCGAGCACGACGGCAGTCTGGACGCCATGGCAGTGCTCACCAACGACGGCAGCGTGCTGCCCGACCTCGCCTACGTCACCTCCGCGCAGATCGGTCGACCCTTCCGCACCCGCTGGGTCAAAGTGCCGGATCGGGCAGCTGAGACTGTGTCGCTGCGCAACCAGTTCGATGACGGGAGGGTGACGCATTCCAAGAAGCTAGAGGGCGCGTGGGGCGACAGGCACGGGATGTACTTCGTGTCCAGCTTCTCCTTCGGGGCGGGCGATCTACCGGCCAACGCAACCAAGCACGACGGGCAACTCTGGTACTACGAGTACTCGGCCGAGACGCTGACGCTGGTGGCCTACTTCCCGTACACCGAACTGCTGCACACCGACCCCCCGGGTTGGGAAGGTGCGCTGGGCGACAGCCTGGATCTTGCCTTCGACGGGCCGGACAACGTCCACGTGTCGCCGTACGGAAGGCTGGTGTTGGCCGAGGACGGCAACACCGCCAACCACCTACTCAGCTGGGACCGCGAGACCGGGGCGCAGGCCATTGTCCGGAACAACATCGTGCTGGAGAAGAATTCGCTCGGCGGCAACGTCTACAGCGAGATGACCGGGCCCACGTTCTCCCCGGACGGGCTGGTGCTCTTCGGGAATGTCCAGGAACCCGGCCACACGTTTGCCATCCGCGGCCCGTGGCGCAGGTACCTCGGCTGATCTGTGGGGGTAGGTGTCCGGCGGGGCCTGGCGGGACGCCAGCGACCCGCCGGGTCAGGGGTTGATGGTCTTGGTGATGCCGCCATCGACTCGAAGCACGCTGCCGGTGATGTAGTCGGCCAGGGGGCTGGCCAGAAAAGCGACGGCAGCGGCGATGTCGTCCGGGCGACCGAGTCGGCCGACGGGGTTGGGGGCGTAGCCCGTGGTGACCTCCGGTTCGAGCTCGCTCCACTCACGGTTGTCACCCTCCGCGGCGGCCCGATCGGTGAACATGCTGCGGAGGCCGTCGGTCAAGATCACGCCTGGGCTGACGACGTTCGCGGTTACGCCGCTCCCACCCAGTTCCTGCGCGAGCGCCCCCGTGGCGTTCGTCAAGGCGGCTTTCACTGCGGAGTACGGGGCCATATTGGGCAGCGGGGTCGGTACCGCGCGTGTACCGATGGTGATGACCCGGCCCCACCCTCGATCGCGCATCCCTGGCACGGCCGCGCGGATGCAGCCGATCGCAGACAGCACATTTCCGGCGAAAGACGCGGTCCAGTCCTCGTCGGTGGCCTCGAAGAAGCGGTGTTCACTGAACGGGCCCGCATTGGCGATCAGGATGTCGATCGGTCCGTCGGCCAGCACTCCGGCTACCAGTCGCTGCGCTGCTCCCGGCACGCTCAGGTCGGCCGTGACGACCTCGGCCGACCCGCCACGACGGCGGATCCGCTCGGCCACCTCCTGCGCTGGTTTCTCGCGGCGACCGTGAACGACGACCGTCACGCCCTCGTCGGCGAGGCGGTCAGCGATAGCCGCGCCGATACCGCCGCTGCTGCCGGTCACCAATGCCCGCTTGCCCCGTAGCTGTAGATCCATGGGCCCCTTTCTAGCCGTCTCCCTCTGGATCGGCAGCGTGGGGGTAGGTGCTCCTCCATGAGCCCGCGGGGTCATCAGAACGTTGCGCATCCTCCGGTGACCGGATGGACCCAGAGTCAGCCCAGCACGGTGTTGCGGTGGGTCGACTCAATCGGAGGACTCGCCGTCAACGCCTGGCTCGCACGGCGGATGCGACCTGGCCTGGTGTCGGATTCACCATCGCCTCGCCGTCGATGACAACGGTGGGCACAGTCTCGTTCCCATCCGCGACCGATCGCACCAGCGCCGCAGCGTCCGGGTCCTTCCAGATGTTGACCTGGTCGATACGCACTCGGCGCAGCAGCAACCCCAGTCGCAGGTTCATGCAGAACGGGCAGCCCGGCCGCCAGTAGAGCGTGGCAGTTGAGCCGGGGGCATTCGTTTTGCTCACTCGTTCAGGTAATCACACGCGACTGTGCCTAGTGGTCTTTCCCATCTCTCATGGAACGTAGAAGAAGGGAACATCGTTGCCACCTGTGTGCAGCAGGCCCGGTTCGAGTAGAGCCGGTCCACTACCTCTTGAAGGGATCTACCGATGTCGACCCGTCGTACTTTCGCCGTGCTCATGGCCTCAACCGCGATCGTGGGGTCTTTGGCTGCCTGCGGAAGTGGAGAATCCAACGCCGGTGGCAGTGGTACCGCGTCGTCCGCGTCGTCCGCCGCGGCACCGTCGAGCTCGGTCGGTGGGCGGGCCGGCGACATCACCTTCGCGCAGCAGATGATTCCGCATCACGAACAGGCAGTGCAGATGGCCGATATGGCTCTGCGCAACGGCACTGCATCAGCCCGAGTGAAGTCGCTGGCAACCGAGATCAAGAAGGCTCAGGCGCCCGAGATCGCGACGATGACCGGCTGGCTCAAGGGCTGGAACGCACCCCAGAAGTCCGGTATGGGGGACATGGGCGCGATGGACGGGATGATGAGCGGAACCCAGATGTCCGCTTTGGGTGCCGCCAAAGGTGCAGCGTTCGACAAACAGTGGGTGACCCTGATGATCGCCCACCACCGCGGCGCAGTCACGATGTCGAACTCAGTGCTGAAGACGACCTCTACGCCGAAGGTCAAGAGCCTCGCACAAGGGATCATCACCGCCCAGAAGGGCGAGATCAAGACCATGCAGGCGATGCTGACGAGTAAGTAGTCGCTAGGTGGTCCCAGCTTTCGAATGTGCCGCAGGCTGGCCCAGCGGGTCTGGCGCGCGGCCTTGTAGCGGTCGACGAGGGTGACGATCGACGGGAGCAGGAGGGCCGCAGGATCGGGGCCGCAGGATCGGGGCCGCAGGATCGGGACTGACGTCGCAGCGGGGAGCGGCTCAGTCAGGGACGAGGTATCGACGCGATGCGACGTAGATCTGACGCCAGGCGCGGGTATTGACGGTGATGCCGATTGCAGCCGCTGTTGCCCGAGCCTTGGCGAAGTCGTCGGCACTGGTCCAGGTGAGGTCCACGTCGCCGAATTGCTCGACATCCCGCAGAGCGGCGATCCCTGTGCCTTGCGTCGGCGGCACCCAGCCTCCGGGCAGGTGCGTAGTGCCACCCACACCGAGACTGCCGTCCGGGCGGGCCACTCTCAGCTGGTCGAGCCCAGCTGAATCGGAGCAGGCGGCCTCGTCGCTCGTTTCAGGTTCGGAGTTCGCCCAGATCGCAATGCCGACAGCCGTACCGGTGACGCGCGCCGCCTCCAGCAGCACGGCATCGAGCACCGACCCCCCGGTCACCGCGCACTCGACGATTGCGATGCTCTCCGGGCCTGTGCTGGTAACGAGTTCGATAGCCAGGTGCCCCTCACGCAGGAGGCGGTTGCCGCCGTCGGTGCGCAACGAGACCACCGTCGTCGATACGCCCGAGTTGCCACCCGAAGCCACGATCTCAACGGGGTTGGGGCTCCAGGGCTGCGATGTGAGTTCTGCACCCAGCGCGGCCAACCCGGCCCCGCCGACCAACTCGGCCTGCAGGATCATCCTGGCACCTGCCCGGGCTTCGCCATGGCTGGCGCCGTGGGCGGTGAGGGCGCGGAACGTCGCTTCGCTGAGGTCGCGAATGCTGACCCTGGTATTGGTCGGAGCCGTCGCGTTCGTCGTGGTCATGACCCGCTCGTTTCGGTGAAGACGGTCTCGAAGAGGCGCAACCAGTTACCACCGAGGATGCCGGTGATGTCGGCGTCGCTCAGGCCGACTGCCTGCAACCCCTCAGTCACGCGCGGGAAGTCGGCCGGTCCGTTGAACCAGGGTGGCCACTGCGGCCACTGCGGTGGATTGATCGGGTCAGTGGGTCGCCAGCGCCCGTCACGGAGGTAGGCGACGTAGTCCTGACCCCAGTCCTGTGTGCAGTCCGAACCGAGCGCTACATGGTCTGCTCCGACCTGGTCGCACAGCCGGGCGACCATCGACGCGAAATCTTCGAGTGTCGTGGCGGACCCGCCGATGACGTTCGGGTAGAGACAGCACCCGATGACTCCACCGCGATCGGTCAGAGCCGTGATGACCTCGTCGGGTTTGTTGCGGGGTGACGCCACGAACCACGTCGGGTTCGAGTGGGTGATGGCTACTGGCCCGCTCGATGCCGCGATCGCGTCCAGGCAGGTGCGGGTGCCTACGTGCGACAGGTCGACCAGCATGCCGACGCGGTTCATCTCGGCCACGACTACCTTGCCGAACCGGGTCAGTCCGGCATCGACCTCCTCGTAGCACCCGCCACCGACCAGGTTCTGGTTGTTGTAAGTCAGCTGCGCGATTCGAACCCCGAGGCGGTAGAAGACCTCGACCATTCTGTAGTCGTCGGCAAACGGGCTGGTGTTCTGGAATCCGAGCAGCACGCCGACGTACCCGCCTGCCTTGGCGTCGCGGATCTGCTGGCTGGTGGTGACCAGGCGCAGCAGGTCGGGGTTGGCGGCCTGCAGTTGACACCAGTCGCCGATCAACCGCAGCGTCTCGGTCGGCCCTTCCCACACAGCACACGTGGCGTTGACACCGTGCACGCCGCCCTTCTGGAGGTCGCGCAGTACGTCGGCGCTCCAGTTGTTGATCTGCAGACCGTCGACGACGACTGCTTCTCCATGTAGACCATTGGTGCTCATCGTGATTCCTCTAGTTGCCGTGCTGCCCCCGGGGCGCTGACGAAGATCCAGTCGTCGTCGGCAGTCCCGTGTGCGAGGTCGCTGACCCTGGGCGCCCCGACGAACAGCGTCACGCGCAGCCAGTCCGTCGACTGCGGCACGAAATTCTCCATGCCGTAGACCGACAGCTGCAGGCGTTGCACGTTGAGCGGCAGGAACTGTTCACCCAGCAGGTTCGTGTGTACTTCGCCGTAGAGCAGCCCGTGCACGGACTGGACTCTGGCCACCCCACCGCGGTGCCACGGGTGCGCGAGCAGGAACCGGGCGATCGAGCTGTCGGGGTCGGCGCAGGCCAGGTCGGTGCGTAATGCAGTCACCGTTCGGGCGATATCGGTACTGTGCTCTACGTGCTCCCCGGGGTCGACCCCGCGCCGACCACGCCGCGGCTCTTCGTTGTTCTCGGAAGAGAACCAGAAGTAGGCCTGCTCGCCCGGTTCGTCGAAGTCGAACTGTCGAACCCAGTCGTAGTGCTCTTCAATTAGGCGGAGCAGGTCCCTGACGTTCTGCGTCGGAACCACGGCATTGCGCTCATCGCATGACAGACCGGCCTCGAGCATCGCGTCGAGGTCGCCGGTCAGCTCGACGAGGATTGAGGCGACTGCGCCGCGGCAGCCCTGGCTCAGAGCCTCGGCTGCACCGTGCAGCACGTCCCACGGGCGGGTCACGAGCTGCCCACGGATGGTTCCGTGCGCGGCGAACTCGATCAGCAGCTCACGCACCGCGGCGACCTGTTCGGCGACGACGGCGCAGTTGGGAAACGGCGCGATGTCGGTGGACCCGCCGAGCCGCAGGTAGGTCACTGCGCGATCGAACAGTTCCAGCACCCGGGTGACGTCGGCATCACCCGGTTCGGCCACTCGTGCGCGAACGTCCGCGAGGGGAACCTCGCGCAACTTCGCCCAGGCGTCCAGCACCTGCGGGTGGTTGATCACGTAGGGCACCATGCCTAGGCCGGTGGCGTTCCCCAGCCCGAAGTAGCGCCGCCACTGATCGTCAAGGACGGCCGCATCCGGGTTGATGGCTTTCGCGCAGTGTTCGACCATGTCCAGACCGAGCTCGCGCATCAACCAGGCCGACAGGAAATGCGGCCGGTAGGGCACGGAGAACGGGTGGTCGGCGCCGAACCTTTCGAAGTCGGCCAACCCGAACTTGCCGTTGCTGTAGAACGCGGTGCTGCGCATCACGTAGGGGGATGCGCCGAACATCGTCGGGTCGGGCTGCCGGCCGGCCGCCAGCCCCTGAACCACCGCGTCGAAGAATCGGGCGCTGCGGTTGCCGCGGGCCCAGATGACTGTTCCTTCGTCGGCGCGGCCCTGCTCCTGCAGAGGCACGTTCGCGCGGAGACGTTCCAGGCGTTCCGCGTTGACGTCGCCCTCGACCAGGGCCAGCGTGATGTCCCAACCGCCGGCGATCACCCTGTCTTCACGCTGTCCGTCCTGGAGCACCTGGGAGAAGGCCACCAGCCGCCAGGTCAGGTCACGCCACTTGATGCGATAGATCGCAGTGCCCCTGCCCTCGGCGTCCATGTCGAACAGCTCGCGGTCAACCTGCCACTGCTGCGCGACCAGGTGTCTGATGACGGTGCGCGAGAAGCTGTGCCGGGTGGCCCGCGCGGTGCCCATGTCGGCGGGGTCGCACACCTGCTCTGCTGGTCGCAGCGCGACCGTCTCCGCGGGCTGGGCTGACGTCGCACCACTCATGAGTCTGTCCTCATCTCGCTTGGAACGGCCCGCAGGTACGCGGTCTTCAGTACCGAGAAGAAATCGGCGACGGCGTCACTGCCCTGTTCACGGGGAGCGGGGAACGAGGACTGCTTGACCCCGCCGAACGGGGCGTGTACCTCGGACCCGGTGGAGGGCCCGTTGATCTTGATCAGGCCGGCGGCGATCTCGTCGAGGCAACGGCGAACGACTACCTCATCGCGGGTGAACACCGATGCGGTCAGGCCGAATTCGGTGGCGTTGGCCAGGTCGATGGCCGCGTCGAGGTCGGCAGCCCGCATCAGCAGGGTGACGGGGCCGAAGACCTCTTCGGTGGCGATGCGCAGCGAGTCGTCGCCCCCCAGCAGAGTCGGCGCGACGTACGCACCCGACGTGTCAGCCGGAAGGTCTGCCTGAGCGAGCACTTCCGCGCCCTGCTGCACGGCCTGATCGATGGCGGCCGCGACTTCGCTGCGGGCACGCTCGGAGACCAACGGGCCGATCTCGATCCCGTCGTCCAAGCCTGACCCGACTCGCAATGCCGTCACCTTGCCGATCAACGCATCCTTCAGCTGATCGTAGGCCGAGCCGACGGCGATGACACGCCTGGTCGCGGTGCATTTCTGACCGGTGCTGCCCATTGCTGCGGCGGCGATGAAACTGGCGGCCGATGGGATGTCGGCATCCGGCAGGACGACCGCCGGGTTGTGCCCGCCCAGCTCCATCTGCAGGCGCGCGCCACGGCCGATCACGGCCTCGCGGATGCGGTGTCCTACCGGCACCGAACCGGTGAAGGTGACCGCGTCGACGCGAGGGTCGGCGACCAGTTCTGCTCCGAGGGAACCGGGCGCGAGCAGCAGGTTCAGTACGCCGTCCGGCACACCCGCATCGACGAATATCTCGGCCAGTGCAGCGGCCAGCGCGGGGGTGTCACTCGCGGTCTTCCAGACGACCGTGTTTCCCCACATGAGGGCGGGTGCGATCTTCCAGACCGGGATCTGCACGGGGAAGTTCCACGGTGTGATGACGCCGACGACGCCGACCGGGCGTCGTACCGAGCGCACGACCTCATCCGCGTTGGCCGACGGGAAGGTCACGCCCGTGGGGCGCCTGGCGGCGCCTGCGTGGTAGTAGAGGGTCTCGACGGCGCCGCCGATTTCACCTCGTGCATCGGCGAGGATCTTTCCTTCTTCGCGCGTCATCAGGACCGCGAGTTCTTCGGCCTGTTCCTCCATCAGACCAGCGGCATTACGCAAGATTTTACCCCGCGCAAGTACACCCAGGCGGTCCCAGGCTGCTGCGGCATGGCCGGCCGCAACGAGCGCGGCATCCAGGTCTTGCGACGCTGCCTCGGTGTAGGTGGCCACGACCTCGCTCGGTCCGGCGGGGTTGGTGGAGGTAGCGGGTTCGCCGCTGCCGGCGACCCAGGCGCCGTTGATCAGGTGCTTCAGTTCGAGTACCGGGGTGTTCATGTGGAGGTCTCCTTCACAGCTGAGCTGTCAATTGGGTCGGTGGCTGGCTTGAGTTTTTGTTCGAGGCAGAGGCGGCGTAGGTAGATAGGGGCGGCGAAGACACTGGGCAGCAAGACGAATCCGACCGGTACCGCTGTCACCACAATGAACGATTGGAGCGCCGAAATGCCACCATCTCCGATGGAGATGAGCACGGCTGCGGCGCCGCCCATGATCAGCGCCCACATGGCCCGCAGCCACGCAGGGGGTGAGTCGTTCGGAACGCAGGTCTGCGCGACTGCGTATGCCATCGAGTCGCCGGTGGTGGCCACGAAGGTGATCGTCAACAGCAGGAAGCCGACGGCGAGCAGAGTGCCAAGTGGCAGGTTCGAGGCGATGGCCATCACGGATGCAGGCAGACCCTCGTCGGTGAGCGGCTTGGAGATGGCGCCCGGCTTGTTCTGTTCCAGCCAGATGCCGGTGCCTCCGAGGACGGTGAACCACAGGGTCGTCGCGATCGGAGGGATGACCGCAGTGCAGACCAGCAGGTCGCGGGCGGTGCGACCGCGGGAGATCCGGGCGATGAAGACGGCCATCAACGGCCCGTAGCCCATGAACCAGCCGAAGAAGAAGATCGTCCAGGACGACAGCCATTTCTGGTCGCCCTGATAGAGCGACATGCCGACGAAGTCGGTGGCGTACGTACCGAGGCCCGAGATCCAGGTCTGGAATACGAACCCGGCCGACCCGACGATAAGGATGAGGCCCATCAGCGCGAGTGCCATCCAGATGTTGATTCGGCTGAGGATCTGGATTCCCTTGTCGAGTCCGGACAGCACCGAGGCGACGATGATCGCGGTCAGCACCAGGATCACCAGTAATTGGACGGCGTACACGTTGGGAATGCCGAGCAGGCTGTTCAGGCCGTAGGCCACCTGCAACCCCAGGAACCCGATGGGCCCGACGGTCCCGGCGACCACGGCGATGATGCAGACGATGTCAACCACGGAACCGACCCAGCTAGTGGCGATGCGTGCTCCCATGACGGGATAGAGCAGGGTACGCGGACGTAGCGGCATGCCCCGCTCGACGCCGTAGAGCATCACGAGTGCGCCCAACGATCCGAGCGTTGCCCAGGCGAGGAAGCCCCAGTGTGTGAAGCTCTGCGCCATCGCCGCGGTTTCGGGTGCGACTCCGGAGCGGCCCTCGAAGTAGGGCGGAGTGCTCATGTAGTGGTACATCGGTTCAGCGGCCGCCCAGAAGACGCCGCCGCCGGCGAGCAGGGTGCACATGATCATGGCGATCCACTTGAACCGGCTGTACTCGGGAGTCAGCCGGCCGCCCAACCGTGCCGAGGCCCACGGGGTGAGGATCAAAGCGATGGCCACCACGAACGTAGCAAGGAGCAACACCTGCCAGTACAACCCGAACCATCTGGCGCTGAAGGTGAAACCCTGGTTGACCCACTCCGAGATCGTGGTGGGCACGGCGACGGCGGCGACAACGAAGACCGTCAGAATTCCGGCGCTGATCGCCAGCACGGTCTTATCGACCGGCGGCTTTGTCGGCGTCGCCTGCCGTTCCTCGACTGAGGTGCTCATGGAGTCATCCGTCCCTTGACGACCCGGCCCCCGCTGAGCCCGATCTTCGTGTTGTTCACGATCCCGGAACAATTGATGCACGTCCAATACTATTTATGCCACTATCGATGCATCAAAAACATCGATAAGGAGTGGCAGTGGAGATCAGAGCTATCCGGTGTGTGCTTGCTGTCGCTGAAACCTTGCATTTCGGACGGGCATCGGAGCAGTTGCGGATCTCGCAGCCAGCACTGTCGCGGCAGGTGCAGGCTCTGGAACGTGAGATCGGGGTGGAACTTTTCGACCGCACCAGCCGGAGCGTCGAGCTGACTGCGGCAGGTGCACAGTTCGTTCCACTCACCCGGAAAGCATTGGCGATTCTGGACGTCGCGGCCGATCAGGCCCAGGAGTCAGCACGAGGTCATGTGGGTCAGGTGCGACTCGGCTTCGTCGCCACGGCCGCTATCAATATCCTGCCGCGGCTGCTCGCGATGCACCGCGCGCAGCGACCGAGAGTTTCGGTCAGCCTGACCGAGTGCACCTCGGGGGAGCAGATCGAGGCATTGCGGAACGGGCTGATCGACGTGGCTCTGGGGCGTGATCTTCCGCCGATAGAAGGCGTGCGGGTGACTGTGTTTCGCACCGAGGACTACGTGGCGGCGGTACCGCTCGCCCACCCCTTGGCGGACCGCGCGGAAGTGAGCATCCATGACCTCGCGGGGTTCCCGCTGGTCAGATTGCCCCCTGGTGTGGCGCGCCGAGCAGACGCTTTGTTGACCCTAGTCGAGGCGTCAGCCATCTCCGGGCAAGTCGAGGCGACGGATGTGCAGCACGCCCACCAGTACATGACCCTGTTGGCGCTCGTAGCCGCCGGGACCGGGGTCGCACTGGTGCCGGAGTCCGTCACCGCTCTGCGCAGCGACGGGGTCTGCTACGTGAATCTGCAACACCCCGACGCCACGTCGGCCCTGACCGTCGCCACCCGGTCCGACGACCGTTCACCGGTCGTGCGCGACTTGCGCGCCATGCTCCTGAGCATCGACCTTGCATAACTGGTCCGACCCGACCGATTGGGCCGACCGGTCACGACGTCTTTGGGTGGTTCGGAGGTGGCCCCGCGATTGCGGCGAGGAGAGCGAGTCCGGCCCAGGCGTAGAAGACAGGGGTACCGCCGAGCGACCCGATCAGTTGACCGGCCAGGGGTGAACCGACTGCTTGGCCGGCGGCGATCGAGGCGAAGGAGACCCCGACACCGAACGACGGCCGCTCGGGGAACAGGCGCGTACTCCACAGCAGGATCACGCCGGTCAACCCGATGTAGGAGGCGCCGAACAGAGCAGCAGATGTGAACACGACCGGGTACGTCCCCGGGGCGAGCGCGAACAGCGCCGTGGCGGTGCCCATCCCGAGCATCAAGGTGATCCATGCCGCGCTCAGGCCGACTCGCCTGACCACATCGCCACCGAGTGCCCCCAACACCCCGGCAGCGCCCAGGACGGTCCACACGATCGCCGCGCCGAGGGCGCCAGCGTCGGCCTGCGTGGTGAGCAGGTCACGTCCGAAGCCCCATACCGCGATGCTGCTCAGCCCCATCCCGAACGAACCGGCGAGCAGTCGCCAGGCTCCGGGTGTGATGCGCAACCTCCCTGCCGATTTGGCGCGAGAATTCTGAGTGCCGATCTCGTCCGCAGCTTCGCGGACAGTGGGATCTGTGGGCGCAACCCCGGACGGTACGACGCGGTAGACCCAGCAGGTCACCAGGGCCGCGACGGCGGCGAAGCACGTCCAGGCCCACCGCCACTGGTCGAGTAGGACCATCGCTACGGGACCGGAGACGAGCACACCGAGACCCGTGCCGGCGTTGATCATGGTCTGTCCGCGATCGCGGACGTCGGTACGGACCCATGCGTCGACTGCGGCGGCCAGGGGTGGGGATGCAACGCCGGTGCTGGATCCCGCGATCAGAATCCCGACCGCCAGCATCGACGCCGATGTCGCGGCCGCGACGATGCTCAAACCGGCGGTTGCGACGAGCCCGGCCAGCACCGCGACGGTCCTGGGTCCCCATCGAGGGGTCAGGAGCAGGCTAGCGACGATCGCCAGGCAGTAGCCGACGTAACTGCCGGCTCCGATCAGCCCGGAGATGGCCGACCCGATCGCGAATTCCTTGCTGAACTCGGGCAGGAACAGGCCGTACGCGAAGCGGGCCAAGCCGTAGCAGGTACCGATCAGGGCCGCGCCCGCACCGATCATCGCCCAGCGGGGCCCGGCGTTGGTACCGACGGCGCGCGTGGAGCGACCGATTGCAGTACTCATGGGCCGCAGTAGTAAAATAGAACGAACGTTTCATCCATTTGAGGTAAGTTAGCCGCATGAGTCAACTGGCGCAAGGCATCCCCGTTCGGCGATCGGCGCGAGATCGGTTGCTGGCAGCCGCTGACGAGTTGTTCTACGCCGGAGGTGTTACCTCGACGGGTGTCGATGCGGTGATCGAGCGCGCAGGGGTCGCCACCGGTTCGCTGTACAACAACTTCGGCGGTAAGGACGCCTTGATCGAGGCCTACCTGCAGGACCGCGACGAGCGGTGGCGTATCGAATGGGAAGCCTGCATCGCTGAGCACTCAGACCCCGATGCCCGAGTGCTCGCCCTCTTCACTGCGGCGGAACGCTGGTTCAAGCACGCGGCGACGAATCGGGGGTGCGCGCACCTGGCCGCCGCACTGCAGCTGCCCAACGATCACCCCGGCACGCGGGCAGCCGCGGCCCACAAACAACACCTCACCCAACGGCTGCATGCACTCTGCACCGAGACCGGCGCGGAGGATCCCGCTGATCTGGCGCTGGACCTGCTCCTTATCTACGAGGGAATGCACAACCTCATCGCGATGGACCTCGATACAGCCCCGATCAAGCGCGCTCGCTCGCTCGCGACGTGGCGGCTGGCGCAGGCCCTGAGTCGGCCGTAGACAGGTTCCCCTTCGACTTCTGCAGGACAGCGGAAGGCGCAGATGTAGCGGCCTGGCAGGCTCGGGTCCATGCTGCTGCTGTATCTGCCCGCGAAGGGACTGCTGCGATGAGTGTGTCGATCGTTCCCGAACTGTTGGCGCAGGTGGCTGCCGCCGGCGCATCCGACGCGGGGGGTCTGCCTGTCGACCTGCTCGGCGACTTCCTGCCAGTGGTCGTTGCGGCCGTGGCAGCGGGGGAGCCGCTGACTCGGGCGCAGCTGCAGCCCTACGAGTCGTTCGGCGATGCAGCCGCACGCCAGGGCGTGGCGCTGCCGGCGTTGCTCGACCTCTACTCTTCGGCTGCCTGGCGGCTGTGGACACACCTGCCCCCGGTTGCCCGGGCTCATGACGATCCGACAGGAGTTGTCGCTGCGGGCGAGGTGATGGTGCGCGCGGTCGACGACGTCGTCGCTGCGCTTGCGGAGGGTTTCCAGGCTGCGCAGCGCTCGCTGCTACGCGCGCAGGAATCGGCGCGGCGTGAGTTCGTCGACGACCTGCTCACCGGGGGAGTCGGCGCGGTCAGCGTGCTGCAGCGGGCGAGTGGCTTCGGCCTGCACCTGTCGGGGCCGCACGCCGTTGCGGTAGTGCGCGCCGCTCGACCTTTCGTCGATGGCACGGCGTTGATCGCAGCGCTGGAGCGAGCGGTGCTGGCCGGCACGGGTAATGCCGAAGTGTTGGTGGCGAGTAAGGAAGGGCGGCTGATCGTGGTGTTTCCGGCACCTGATCGAGCCGCGATCAACAAGGTGATCGACCGGCTCACGGCCGCGCTCGGCAGGCAGCCGGGCGCCGAGCGGTGGCAGATCGGGTTGAGCAGACCCTCCGCTGGCGCGGAGGGTGTCGTGGCCGGTTACCAGGAGGCACGCGATTCGTTGGCGCTGTGCGATCGGCTCGGCCTGGTCGACGCAGTGATCGACGCTCGGGAGCTGCTCGTTTATCACGTGGTGCTTCGCGACCGGGCAGCGATCACCGACCTGGTCGCCACCGTGCTGAGTCCGCTGCAAAGTGCCCGAGGCGGGGCCGGTCCACTGCTGGAGACGTTGGCCGCATACTTCGCTGCCGGTGGAAACGCGGCGGGGGCCGCGCGGGCGCTGCACCTGTCGGTACGCGCGGTGACCTACCGCCTCGACCGGGTACGCGAGCTGACCGGGCATGATCCGGTGCAACCGACCGAACGCTTCGCGCTGCAGGTTGCCGTCATCGGAGCGCAGATGCTCGACTGGCCGGCCATGCCACTGACCTGATCTTTCGTGGCGAAATTGCCGGACATAGGCAACTAAAAGGCGTGAAACTGTCCGGTTCTGCGGTTGAGTAGTACTACCTAGGCAATTCACACTTGATGCAGAGGGGACCGCACGGGTCGCCATCCTGATTCCTGGAGTTGCCATGTTGACTGTCCCTCTGTGGGCCTGGGCCGCCTTCGCGGCCGTGATCGCGATCATGCTGCTGATCGACCTGTTGGCGCACCGCGGTGCGCACGTCATCGGCTTCAAGGAAGCCGCCTGGTGGAGCGCGCTCTGGGTGGGGCTGTCGCTGGTGTTCGCGGTGGTCGTCACCTTCACTCTGGGCACGACCGCCGGGGTGGAGTTCACGACCGCGTGGTTGCTGGAGAAGAGCCTCTCGGTCGACAA
This sequence comes from Actinomycetales bacterium, assembly GCA_038199265.1. Taxonomy (GTDB): domain Bacteria; phylum Actinomycetota; class Actinomycetes; order Actinomycetales; family Dermatophilaceae; genus Allobranchiibius. The sequence goes on from JBBPZD010000254.1 coordinate 24,167, forward strand.
CCTGTTCGTGTTCGCACTGATCTTCGGTTACTTCAAGGTGCCCCGCGCCTATCAGCACCGGGTGCTGTTCTACGGCGTGATCGGCGCACTGGTCTTCCGCGGAATCTTCCTCGCAGCCGGTATCGCGATCGTCAGCAAGTTCACTGCAGTGCTGTTCGTGTTCGCCGCGATCCTGCTCTACAGCGCCTACAAGTTGCTCAAGGACGAAGAAGAGAGCTTCGATCCGAGCACCAGCTTCGCCGTCCGCATCCTGCGCAAGATCATCCCGGTGCGCGAGGAGTACTCGGGCACCAAGTTCTTCGTCAAGGAAGCCGGCAAGCGCGTCGCCACCCCGCTGCTCGCGGTCGTGGTCGCCATCGAAGCCGCCGACCTCATCTTCGCCGTCGACAGCGTTCCCGCAGTGCTTGCGGTCAGCGACGACCCGTTCATCGTCTACTCCAGCAACGCGTTCGCGATTCTCGGTCTGCGTGCCCTGTACTTCCTGCTCTCGGGTCTGCTCGAGAAGTTCCACTACCTGTCCAAGGGCCTGGCGATCATCCTGGCCTTCATCGGCTTCAAACTGGTGCTGCAGGCCAGCCACAAGGTCATCAGCACCTCGATCCCTGAGATCCCGTCACTGGTCAGCCTCGGGGTGATCATCGTGGTGCTCGCGGCGTCGATCGTGCTCAGCCTCAAGATCCCAGCGCCAGAACCGGAGCTGGAGATAGACGGCTCTACCGAGTCGGACCTCGTGGGTAGTTCAGTGACGACAACGAAGACGTCAGCCGATGCCGATACCTTCGAAGATCAGCACACACAGGACAGCTCAGAGGGGCCGTAATGATCGAACGGGCAGGCGAGCACGCATTCGAGTACGAGCTGCATGGCGGCAATGGACCGATGCAGATCGAGTGGCATCATCTCGAATCGTCTCGCCTGCCCGTTGCAGTGCAGACCTGGGAACTACCGCCGGGCGGTAGCGAGGGAATGCACACCCACGAACGCAGTGATCAGCCGCTCGACGAGCTCTACCTGGTGCTTGCAGGCACTGCACGGATGCACGTGGACGTCGAAGTGCACGACCTCGGCCCGGGTGACAGCGTGCTCGCCGCCGCCGGGACCGATCACGACCTGGTCAACACCGGAGCAGGAGTGCTGCGGGTGCTGGTGGTCTGGGGCAAGCCGCAAGCCCCTGACTGGTCTGGTTTCGCATCGGCCCGTCTCGCCAGGCGCGCTCGCCGGGGCTAGAAGGCAAAAGGAAGCGTTTCAGGCGGTGACTACGTCGGCTGGGTGAGGGAGCCGCACGGAGCGGCGACTGGTGACAACAGCTTCGAGGAGGGTGGATGATCGACCATCCCGGAAAGCTCGGGACACCCGAGGGCCCCTCAGGCGCACCTGTGAGCGGCGGTGGTCCTCCCTGTGATGGAGAGGACTGAGCCATGAGCGATGACCAGGCGGCACCGGAGACCACCGGTGTCGAGATGGAGCTACTCGCCACGATCGACCTCGGGTCTGAGATCGAGGGCATGGAAGGCCGCAAGCTTCGAATGCGGATGGTCACCATGAGCCCGGGTGGGGTGTTCGGCCCGGTCCACGATCATCGCGGCAGACCGGGCGTGGTCTATGTGCTGGAGGGGACCATCACCGACCATCGTGATGGGAGTGCCACGGAGTACGGGCCGGGTCTGGGCTGGCCCGAAGACCACGAAACGGTCCACTGGCTCGAGAACCGGGGCACGGTGCCAGCTGTCGAAATCTCAGTCGATGTCGTGAGCACGCAATAACCGTCGCCGTCAGTTCCGGTGCCTGACCGGTGAGGTCTGCTCGGTCAGGCGCTTTTA
>JBBPZD010000255.1:0-4603 GCA_038199265.1 Actinomycetales bacterium
TCGGCGCCGATGTCGAGGCCCGCAGGCCCGTGAATCCGGCCTTGCGCCTGCTCGGACACGCTGTGCTCCAGCAGCCAGTCGCGGCGCTCTGCCTGCGCCGGCCGGGAGCCCATCGCACCGATGTACTCCAGATCCGCCTCGATCGCGGCCTGCAGGACAACCCCCGCCACACCGACGTCGTGACTGGTCACGATGACGGCACGAGCCTCGCCGAGCAGCGACAGCGCGTCATCGGCGCGGGCACTGCAGCCCATCTGCCACCCCAGCAGTTGCGCCATTGGTTGCAACGCATCGCACACCGGCCCGTCACCCACGATCAGCAGCACGTCCATAGGCCTCACCGTAGGCCGTCAGTTTGCGATCTCGATAACTACCCAGGCAAGCAGGATCAGAATCAGTGGCGCGGCATAGAAGGCAGCAATCGTCCAGCTCGCCATCGGCACCATGTCGGCTCCGGTACGCGGATCGCGAATACGACTGGAACGGCGACGCACCGTGATGGCCGTGGGTAATCCCACACTCAAGCCGAGGATCAACCAGAGCCACCCGGACTGTCCCAGGTAGGCATCCCCCAGCAGAACTGCGAGGGCTCCCTGCGCCACGAACCAGCCGGCAACGAAGGCCGGTAGCCCGATGATTGCGGTGCGCCACCAGGATTCCCGGGACCGACCTTCTGTCACCACGTGTGCGTACATCTTCGGAGCACCGAACGCCCGGGTCGGCTCTTCGCCAGTGTCGGCGACATGGCTTTCCACCTCGGCCACGATCTCGCCGATCCGATCCCCGGGTACATCTTTCATCCGCAAGGCGAGGATGAGCGATTGGCGGTAGTCGTCCATCATTTTTTCGCGGGTGCTGTCAGTGCTCATCGATTGCTCCTCACGTCGGGGAGCAGACCCGCAGTCTGCTCGGTGAATTCGTTCCAGGCAACGGCACGACGGTCCAGGTGCTCTCGGCCGAACTCGGTAATCGCGAAGAACTTACGGCCGGGCCCTCCGACGCCCTCTCGCCATGACGAGGTCACCAGACCATCGCCCGCCAGGCGATTGAGGACCGGGTAGAGGGTGCCGCCTTTCACGGTGCCCAGCCCACCGGACTGCAGCTGCTGGGCGATCTCATAGCCGTACGTCTCCCCGCGTGCCACCGTCGCCAGTACGGCAAGTGGAAGCACCGCACGTAGCCATTCGGTCGGCAGGTCGTTCGCATCCACGACTAGAACGTATCTGTTACTAGTAAGTCTTGCAACCTAGTTCCCGGAAAGGGGCCGCTCAACCCCAGATGCGCTGGAGCAACTGCGGCAATGACGGTTCGAGAGCTGCGTTCCAGGACGGGTAATCGTGGCCGCCCTCCACCTCGCGCAGGCGCACCTGCACCCCCACCCCAGCCAGTTCAGTCGCCATCAGGCGGTTGTTGAACACGTTCTCCTCACTGGCGCCACACGTCATCTCGACCTGCAGTTTCCTGCCCCCCGCGTGCCAGCCGGTGACGTCCTGCACCGCTCGGGTGATCCGGTCGAAGCGAGCGAAACCCGACTCCTGACCGTCGCTCTGCGGGGTGAAGAACGAACCGGACTGGGCAAAGACACCTCCGACACGCTGATCGGACAATCCGGCCAGCAGCGAAGTGAGCCCGCCGAGGCTCGCGCCCATCACGGCGACCGGCTCGCGAACTGAGTAGAACTCCTTCACCTGGGTAAGGCCCATCGTGAAGCTGCGCAGATAGCGGGGTGACGCCGAGTACCACTGAGTGCGGCGTCGGACGTCGCCCAGCACCACGCGCACCTGCGGCAGATCCCCGTTGTCGATGCGGGCACCCAGCCACTGCGACAACCCGGCCTGACGGTCGTACGCCGGCCCGTCGTGCACCCATAGCAGCGGCACAGCGACATCGCCCGGCAGGCCTTCCGGGCACAGCACCTCAACCGGTAATGATCCGCGGAACGCACTCCTCAACTGGTGCGGGGTCCGCTCCCACTGCATCGCGATATTCGGGTCAGTAGAGGGCGGACATGAGCGCGGTACGTGCTTTCTTCACCCTCGGGTCCACCGGTCCGACGACCTCGAAGAGACCCAGCAGGTGCTGCCGGGCAGCATTGCGCTCGTCCGCGGACGTTGCACGCACCAGGTCGATCAGTCGCACGAACGCGTCCTCGACGTGCCCGCCGAGTACGTCCAGATCCGCGACGACCGTCTGCTTCCCGACGTCCGTGGGATGAGCTGCGGCATCGGCGCGAGCCTGGTGCAGGTCAACCCCGTCGGTACGCTCGAGGAGCCTGACCTGTCCGAGACCCAGCACTGCGTCCTCATCGCTGGGATCTGCAGCAATGGCCTGTTCGTAGGCTGCGATCGCTACCGCGTACTCACCGGATTCGATGGCGGCATATGCCTGTTCATGCAAGGGAGACATCTCGGGCTCGTCCGGCTGTTCGACCGGCTCGAATGCCTCACCGATGGCGACGCGGCCGGTGATGCCGTTCGCCGCTGCCGCCTCCAGCACCTTGTCGAAGACATCGCGTACCGCGTCCTCAGGCTGTTCGCCCGCATACAACGGCAGCGGCTGACCCTTCACCAGAGCGAGCACCATCGGTACCTGCTGCACCTGTAGGGCTTGCCGGATCTGCATTGCCACGTCGATGTCGGCTGCGGCGAGCACCAGACGACCGGCGTAGCTGCGGACGACGGCGGCAAGGGTGTCGATGTGGTCGCGGCTCGCCGGACGGGCCCCGGAGTAGAGGGCGAAGATGACGGGCACCTCCATCGACTGCTGCACTGCATCGCCAAAGGTGACGTCGTCGACCTCGCGGAAGAGCTGGTCATCCGCAGGAGCTGCGGGTGCTCCCGTCGAAGGGGGACCCGCTGTGGGACGGGCCGGCTTCTTCGCCAGTCCGGAGAGATCGATGGCGCCGCGCAACGACGCAGGAGTTAAGGGCTGCTCGGTCATGCGGCCATTCTGACGTGTCCGGGGAAACGTGCGAAACGCAGTGTCGCATCACGTGCAATCGACGTGCCTCGGCGCACGAGTTCGAGGTGCAGTGACTACTTGTCGCTCGAGCGGGGCCAGATCGCAATCGCGACCAACACTGCGGCCCAGACCCCTAACGGACCGGCAGGCCAGTAGTACCGCACCCCGGTTCGCAGGACCTGAAGACCCCAGATCGCCGAGAGGATCACCGCGCCACCGAGCCACCAGCGCCATTCGTCGAGCCAGTCGCGCAGATCGGAATTACGTTTTCGGCAATCGGTATCAGCGGCCCGGATGGACCGGGTTGGGGCTGGGTCGGCTTCTCTGCTGTCGGGTATCGGGTTCATAGAATACGATCGTATTCTATGAACGCCCATGTTGCTGATGACCCCACACCCGACTCGTTCGAGGCGGCCATCCTCGAGGCGGTCCTGGACATCGTCGCTCAAGATGGCTTCGAGGGCGCCACCATCCGACGCGTCGCCACGCGGGCCGGCTGCTCGGCAGGTGCCGTCCAGAAACGGTTCGCGACCCGAACGAAGTTGTTGCATTCTGCCTATGAGCTCATGGTGACGTCCGCGGTCGAACGCCTGGAGGCCACCGGTGCGCCCGCCTCGGATTCGCTGCTCGAGCGCCAACGGCTCGCTGCACTCGAGACGCTCCCGCTGGACGCCGTACGCCGTCGCGAGACCCTCGTATGGACCGCGTATCTGCTACGCGCTGCCATCGACGACACGCTCAGCGACCTGCCCCGTCAACTCGACGAGGCGGTTCAGTCGGTCCTCGAAGCCGAACTCGGCGAGGCCCGATCTGCTGGTGCACTTGGATCCGACGAAGATGCAAGGGCACTCGCCGCTGCGCTCCTGGCCCTCGTAGACGGCCTCGCAGTGCGGATGCTCTACACCCCGGAAGTGGAACATCCGTTGCTACTGGCCGCTCTCGATGTCGGCCTCCGAGCATTGTTGCGTGCCTGATCGTGAGCATGCTCCGCCACCCTCGGACGACCCTAACCCTGGCCGATCAAGGCTGAGGGGCTGTCGGTGGTCGGTGCTTGTCTAGGGACATGAGCTCGACGTAGCGCGCCCACCGAGAACGACGACGAACCCGATCCTGCTGTCTGACCTACGTCAGAAGCGCGCTGGTTCCCGATAGACCCCCCACACGTCACGCAGTGCGTCACAAATCTCACTCATCGTCGCCTCGGCCCGGACTGCAGCAAGCATCGGTTCGATCATGTTCGTCTCGCTTCGCGCTGCGGCAAGCATCGCGTCCAGGGCGCTTCTGACCGCGTCTGAGTCACGCGCAGCTTTACGGTCGCCGAGCTCCCGTACCTGGTCGATCTCGACCTCGTGGGACACGCGCATGATCTCTAGGTCTGTCGCGAGCGACTCGGTATGGCAATTCACGCCAACCACCTTCTTGTCGCCTTTTTCAAGCGCGATCTGGTACGTGAAGGCGGCGTCGGCGATCTCGGCCATGAACCAACCGTCCTCGATCCCACGCAGTAGGCCAGAGGTCATCGGCCCGATGTCGTGGGCGACCGCTCCGGAGTCGTCGCGGTCCTTGCCCAGCTCGCCCATCCCGCGGATGGTCTCGAAGATCGCCTCTGCTTCGGCCTCCAGCCGGTCGGTCAAGGCCTCCA
>JBBPZD010000256.1:0-10002 GCA_038199265.1 Actinomycetales bacterium
TATCACCCATCCCCGACCCGCGACCACCGCAGCCGGTCAACACCAGCACCCCTACAGCGACAACACTGATCGCGCAAAGAGCACGGCGAAAGCGGACGGTGGTCATAGCCCCAGTCCACGCCAGTGATCGCAGACGGACCAGAGTCAGACGTCCCGGCCCCCCATACGGCTCACGCGGCAGGGTCGGACCCGCCGGTCTTAGTTGGCTGCGGTGCCGCTGGGGTTGGCGACCGTACCGCCGTCGGTGGCAGCGGTACCACCGGTACCGGTGGGGATGCCGTCGACCGGTGATCCGTACTCGGGGGTGTAGGTCGAGCTGTTGCGGAAGGTGTTGATGAACTTCTGCATCCGCGGATCGGTGGGGCTGGTGACGCGTAGCTGATGGCCCCACGACGACAACACGATCGGGGACGGCAGCGAGTTCGATGCCCAGGGGCTGAGGTCCACGTACCGGTTCTTCGCGCCGGCCAGGCTCGGGTTCTGTTGCGCGAGCGAAGGCTCGGGCATCAACGATTGTTTGGTCACGAAGGCCACCAATTGATTCACCTGTGCGGTGGGCAGCTTGGGGTTGTAGGTGATCCAGATCGCGCCGTGTTCCATGGTGTGCACAGCACGCTCGGTCGGGACGGGTTTGGTGTAGACACCGGCGTTCATCCACGTCGCGTTGTGCGGGCCGCCGACCGGCGGCGTCACGGCGTACTTCACCGGACCGGGCACGTGGTCATGCCCGAGCGTGCCGGCCTTTGCGGTAGCAGTGCCGGGGTAGCCGCTGGTATCCCACGCCAGGACCCCAGAAATACCGGAGGTGTCCTTGACTCTGGCCGGCGTGGGCTGGGCGGTGCTCGATCCGGCCACAGCCGAAGGAAGCACCTGCTTGCCGGCTTTCAGACCCCCGGCGGACGTGTCACTGCTGCCGCGGGTGCCCATGAATGCCGCGATACCACCAATCACCACAATGAGGACGACCGCAAGAACGGCCGGAATCAACCATCCCGGCCGGGGCCTCTGCTGCTTCTTCAGCAACGCGAGTTTTGCGGCGCGATTCGATGACGGCGAATCAGGCATGCCCGCAATCCTACGGCTTGTCGGAACGACTATCGGATACGAAAGGAGCTACACCACACGGCTACGTCGAAGAGGATGAGGTCGTGTTCTCGTGCATGAGTTTCCGGAAACGAGCCGCCGGATCGGCTGAACAGACCGGGCGCGAGTTCATGCTGCGCGAGTACGGGTTAATGAACACGGTGAATGAAGTGATGCGTGGCCGGCCCCACGTCGGTGTCGCCAAGCGCGGTGCTTCCCCAACGGTTCGGGGCCGGATCAGCGGCACCGATTACGCCGCGTGCGAGCAGCTCGAGGATGCCACTGGCCACACTCGAAGCGAACTGGTACGCGCGGCCGTCCATAACCTGCTGACGGAGCACAACCTCGTCAGCTAGGACTTGCGGCTCGACTCGGGCGCGTGCCGGTCGCGTTATCAGGACCACCTGGCGTATTGCTTGTGGCTTTCGCCCCACCGTTGGCCCGGTTGTAGGTGATGGCGTCGAGGTGGTACTCGAGGTAGGTGAACCTCCCGTCCGGTCCGGCGGCGTGCCACACCGCTTCGCCAGACGTCAGGATCCGGCGACCGCCGGTGGCACGGTGCCCTGCGAGCGGGGTTGACCAACGTCGCTGTGTGAAGGTTTTGCCGTCGGCGGATGCGGCCGATCGATCATCGGAGACGAAGTCGACCAGGTCGTGCTGGGCGTCGAAGGTCAGTACAGCAGCGACGGTCTGGTCGCCGTCGGTGAACTCACCACGCACGTGCAACGCGTCGATGGCGCCCCATTTCACCGGAGCATCAGCTATCGCTCCCGGAGCCATCACGACCAAGTCGTTGAAGACGGTGACGGTCTCCCCTCGGTTCATCTCGGGGCCGGACGCATCGACCATGGTGAACAGCGAGAGCAGCTTCACGCGCATGGTGGCCGCGGTGTTGGCGAAGACGTGCAGGACGGTGACCGGAAGCCCGGCCTTGGTCGCGTCCATCAGGAAGATCCGCTGCGGTCGTGGTCCGTAGGTGTTGACCTGCTGACCGGTGAACGGCATCCACGCCGTATCCGGCCCACTGCGAATCCGGCCGTGGAAGTCGGCGCGAAAGCTGACCACTCGGGGTTTCCCGACAGCACCGGAGTGTCGGATGTAGGCGGCCAACGGGACGGGAAGACCTAAGAGGTCCGATTCCGCCACCACAGCCGGCGCGGGCGCGACCTCGACGAGCGCCGAAGACACATGGTGCCGGTACTGCGCGTGGAAACTACCCGGCCCTTCGGCCGCGAACCCGTAGACCGCTGCCAGCACCACGATGAGATTGACGATGCTGCCGGCCCGCGCATCGTGCCAGGACGTGGCGATGACGATCTGCGAGACCGCTGCAGCCACGAGGGCGCATGCCCACCACCAGGTGGGCTCCCCGACGGCGAGTAGCACCGCAGCGGCCAGCACGAGGATGCCGGCAAGAAGCCAGAGCATCCCTGCCCAGACGCCGATCGGTTTCGTGAGCTGGGCGACATCGGCCACCCCGAACCCCTTGGCTGCGCCGAGAAAGTGGATGAGCGCGTGCAGCGCGAGCACGGCGACGAGCATCCAGCGAAGCGTCGTTGTCATCGAGTCAGCTCCGTTCCGCTAGGAACTGGCGATAGCACGCAGGATGTTCAGCCGGACAGCTCGCATCGCTGGCAAGCCGGCGGCGAGCACCCCGACCACCCCTGAGGCGATCAGCATCGCGATGATCAGCCCCCACGGAATGGCGAGCTGGGTCAACCCCTGTGAGACCAGTCCACGTTGCAGCGCCACCCCCAGCCCGAGTCCGAGCGCGGTACCGAGCAGGGCCCCGAAGACCGCGGTGGTGATGGCCTCGATGGTGATCATCGCGCCCAGCTGCTGACGGCGCAGCCCGATAGCCCGCAACAGCCCGATCTCACGGGTCCGCTCGAACACGGACAGTGCCAGCGTGTTGATGATTCCCAGCACGGCTACGACGACGCTGAAGAGCAGGAGCACGTAGAGCAGGTTGATCAGCAGGTCGATCGATGCGCCTTGAGCATTGGCGAACTCCGAGCTGTCCTGGACCGAGACGATCAGGTACGGACGGACGAGGGCGGTCAGGTCGGCTCGCAAGGCGGGGATGTCGGCACCCGGTACAGCCCGCACGAAAAGACGTGTATCCGCCCGCTCACCCAGCGGAAGGGCAGCGTCGTACAACGAACGGTCGATGATCAGGTGTGAGCCGAAAGCTTGGCTGTCGCGGTAGATGCCTCCCACCACGAATGCTTCGCCGTTCAGGGTGCCGACTGTTCCGGGCAGGGAGTCCCCGACGTGCCAACCGCGCGCGGTGGCGGTGCTCTCATCGACCAGGATGGCGTGCCTGCTTAGCGCTGAGAGGGTTCCGTTCTTCATCGGTACTTTGAAGTTGTCGGCGACGTCGGTTGATGTGCTGGCTGCCGCGAAGGTCTGGAAGGTCCCGATCCGTACGTCCACGAAACTTACTGCGGCTACCGACTGCACGGACGGCAGGTCGCGGGCGGCGCCAGCCACGGGTGCAGGCACCGGGGAAATATTGCCGCTGTTGAGTACGAAGTTGGAGGTCATCTCATCGGCGACCCCGGTGCTCACACTGGCTTTGACGCTCTGCGCCAGTACCGAAATACCGGCAATCAGGGCCAGCCCGATCATCAAGGCACTCGCTGTGGTCGCCGTACGGCGCGGCACGCGTAGCGCGTTCTCACGGGCCAGCCTGCCGACGGCTCCGAGGACGGCGACGAACGGCCAGGCGATGATCCGGACCACGGGGCGGGTGGCCAGTGGCGCCCCGACCAACATGCCGAGCACAGCAGCCACCGCTCCCAGGCCCGCCACCGGCCAGGAGACATCGGTCCGGGTGACCGCGACGCCCAGCACAAACGCGCCAGAAATTACCAGGGCGACACCGATCAGGCCGCGTTTGCCGAGCCCAGTGGCGACCGTGCCGTCGTCCCCACGCATTCCTGCGACTGGGGCAACGCGTGAGGCTCGTCGGGCGGGCAGCACGGCGGATACGACGGTGACCACGACCCCCACCAGCACGCTGAGCACGATGGTGGTCGGTCGGACCGGGAGGCCCGACCCGAGATCGGTGCTGAAGAACGTGCTGATGACTGCTTTGGCCCCGGCGGCGATCATCAGGCCGAAAACGATGCCGAGTGCCGAACCCACCAGGCCCACGACGACCGCCTCGCCGAGCACCATGCGGATCACCTGCGCCCTGCTCGCTCCGATGGCCCGCAACAGGGCGAGCTCGCGGGCGCGCTGCGCGACCAACATGGAGAAGGTGTTGACGATGATGAACGAACCGACGAAGAGCGCGACGCCTGCGAACACCAGCAGGAAGGTCGTGAAGAAGGCCAGTCCTTGCTGCACGGAGGTCTCGGTCTCGGCCTGCACGGTGGCACCGGTGACTGCCTCCAGGTCTGCGGGCAGAATTTTCGCGACGGCCGCACGAAGCTTCGGCTGGCTGACTCCCGGGTCGGCGGTAACCGACAGCGAAGGGACTGTTCCGTCGGGCGCGAAGGCCCGCCTGGCGGTGGCGTCGTCCACGAGGACAGCCGTGGCGCCGAAGAGCGACCCGAAGTGCACTTCACCGGTGATCAGGACCTGCCTGGCCTGGTCGCCGATCACGGCACGGGTGCGGTCTCCCACCTTCAGCTTCGCCCGGACCAACGTGCTGCTCTCGGCCGCGACCTCACCCGGGCCGGTGGGTCCGCGACCGGTGACCAGCGTGAACGAAGGGTCGTCCTTGGTGAACGCGAAACCTAGCGACGGAGCACCGCCATTGCGGACCGCGATGCCGTCCTTTCCGGCCAACAGGGCGGTGCCTTGCAGGTTCGGGATGACGCGCGCTACACCGGGCACGGCTGATATCGACGGGTCGAGGGTGAGAGGTACCCCGGGCTTGAGCGTCGATCCCCCGGCAGTGACCGGAGACCCGGACTTGTCCCCGGTGGCGCGGACCGACACGTCCAACCCCTTGGATGCCTGAGCGACCAGGCCACCGAGCGTGTTGTCGATGCTGTCGCTCAACACGAAGGTTCCGGCCACGACCGAGACCCCCAGCATCACGGCGAACGCGGTGAGGAGCAGCCGCACCACATGCCCCTGCAACCCCCGCAGAGTGACGTGGAGCACGTCAGGCCTTCCGGCGAGCGAGTTCGAAGCTCTTCATCCGCTCCAGGACCGACGTCGTGGTCGGGGCGAGAATCTCATCGACGATGGCACCATCGACGAGGAACAACACCCGATCGGAGAACGACGCGGCAACCGGATCGTGGGTGACCATCACGATGCTCTGCCCGAAGTCGTCGACCGAGCGGCGCAAGAACGCCAGAATCTCGGCGCCTGCCACGGAGTCCAGGTTGCCGGTGGGCTCATCGGCAAAGACGATCGCCGGCCGCCGGATCAAAGCGCGAGCGCAGGCAACGCGTTGTTGCTGCCCACCGGACAGCTCACCCGGGCGGTGGTTCAGACGGTCCCGAATTCCTAAGGTGTCCACCACCGTGTCGAACCATTCGACATCCAGCTTCACGCCCGAGATATCGACCGGAAGAGTGATGTTCTCGCGAGCCGTGAGCGTCGGCACCAGGTTGTAGGCCTGGAACACGAAGCCGAGCCTGTCCCGTCGCAGCAAGGTCAGTGCCTTGTCTTTCAGGCCATGAATGTCCACCCCATCGATGACCACCCGACCGGACGTCGCAGTGTCCAGAGCAGCCACGCAGTGCATCAAGGTGGATTTGCCCGACCCCGACGGGCCCATGATCGCGGTGAGCCGACCACGACCGAACTCAACCGTGACGTCGTCCAGGGCCACAACCTGGGCGTCGCCCTCGCCGTAGACCTTGCACAAGTGCTCGGCCCGCGCCACCGCCTCACCGTCCGTGAGGGCGTCGATCTCCGCTGAGCTACGTTCTCGAGTAATCGTCATGTGAGGCTCCAGAACGGGTTTGCGACGAGGGGGTGGAAAGACGCGGTCACTGAGTCCAGCGGTGGCGGCTGACGAACGGGATCCGTGCCCACATCCGACCTAATCCCCATGTCGTGCCAGCGCACGCGAGCGCCACCACGATCAGGATGAGAGCTTCCAGGACGTGGTCGTCGAGGAATGGATTCGTCGACCTGGTAGCCGCTCCGGTGCTGTCGAACTGGGCGAGCGGGTAGGTCGCGAGCCACATACCCGCAACCAGCAGAACGCCTGAAACGGCGCCCAGTCGGACGGCGACGCCCGCCATCAAAGTGACACCCACACCCAGCAGACCCACCATGAACAACGCATCAACCCACCAAGCACCGGCGATCGAATGGAATGCCGACTGGAACGGGCCGACGGCGACGCCGTCGAGGAAGCCCTTGGTGGGTGAGCCACCGTTGATCCACGCCTTGGCGGACGGTGTTGCGTAGCGCAGACCGAAGGTCTTGTCGAGGAAGGCCCACAGGAACACGAACCCGATCGCGATACGCAACACTGCCAGCGCCTTGGCAGCAGCCGGGGTGATTGTGGTGCTCGGTGTCGTGGCGTGGTCTGGACTGTTGTGGGTTCGATGCAGCGATCGGTGAATGGTCATGGCGGCCTCCTAGGCTGTTGAGGCCAACTGTTGCGCGATCGGGTTTCGCCCATTAGAGGCGAACGTCCTCACATCAGGACGCCCTCCTCGATACCTTCCCCCCGCGCGACGTGCTGAAGCGACCAGCCCTACGGCGAAGTGCGTGCAGATGGGTGTTGTGTCGATGACCCGAGGGAGCAGCCGTAGTGCGATAGAAGAGCTTCTTCGATCATCACGGCCGGGGCGTTACTCGACGTTTTTCACGGTCAGACTGGGCGGCGGCGTAGCGCCGTGCAGGACGACGACCGGGCAGTCGGCGTGGGCGAGGCAGGCGGCGCTGACAGAACCGAGCAGAAGCCCGGCGAACCCGCCACGCCCCCGGCTGCCCACTACTAGCAGCTGCGCACCTTGGCTGGCCTCGATCAGGACCTGCGCCGGATTTCCCGCACGCACGGTCAGTTGCACACCAGCAAGTCGATCCTCACCGAGGACCTCCTCGACAGTCGCGGCAAGTGCTCTCTGAGCATCCCCTGCCGGATCCCAATCCGGCGGGATCATGGCCAGGCCGGCGCCCATCACCCCGTAGGGAGCGAACGGTGTCCAGACCGCGACTGCTTCGACGGTACTCGTGGTCGCCTGTGCCAGGAACTGGGCCCAGCCCAACGCTTGCCTGCTCGGTTCGGAACCGTCGACACCGACAACAACCCGACGCGAGGCATCAGCCGCCGATTCATCGTTCATAGCGGTGACCCCTCACAGGGTGACGTCGTCGCGCAGTTGCGACACGATTCAAGGAAGAAGCGGAAGAGAGCAATCATGACGATCCCGATCTGCGTCGTGGCAACGCGACTTCGATGACTCCACCGGTGAGGCGGACGGAATAGACCGTTACCGGTGCAGTGGCCGGTAGGCAAACGGGGATCCCGGTTCGCAGGTCGAAACGCGAACCGTGCATCCAACACTCCACGTAGCCGTCGTCGACATCTCCTTCAGACAGCTGGACCTGCCCGTGGCTGCACTCGTCTCGCAGCGCGAAAAAGCTCCCCCGGCTGCGGGCGATGCAGACTGCGTACCCCTCGAGGTCCGCGTGGATGGCGCTGTCTTCTTCGACTCTATCGGCGCGGCCAGCTGGTACCCACTGCGCTTCATCAGCTGCTGGCTCCGGTTCGTCCGGCCAGTCGTGGTGAGCGCGGAGGTCCTTGGTCATCAGTTCTCGATGTGCCGCACGACGAGCACAGGGCACGATGCATGAGCGCAGACGTGCTCGCTGACGGAGCCCAGCAACATGCCGACGAAACCGCCGTGCCCTCGGCTGCCGACCACCAGTAGTTCCGCACCGGCTGAGGCGTCGATCAGGACCTGTGCCGGGTGGCCATCGACAACCCGACGGGATGCGGGCTGGCCCGCGGCTAGATGGGCGTGGTCCACCACGTCGTTCATGGTCTTGCGCGCATTCTCTTCCCAGTCGATGCCTACGCCGATCGCGTACTCGCCGGAAGACACCGGAAGTTGCCAGGCAATAACGGTTTCCAGATCTACATCGGTCAACGACGCCTGACGCGCCGCCCACCGCAACGCGTCCATCGACGCCTTCGACCCGTCGACGCCAACTACGATGCGTCCCCTTGCCTGGGCTGCACTGTTGTCACTCATATACATCGTCCGTCGCGGTCGCACTACCGTTGTGGGGGGCTGGAAGCTAGAGCTTCTGAGGAGCGGCGGCGGACGGCCGGACCTGTCCCGAACTGGCTGACCTGAATCAGCACTTTCACGGTACACCCCAGCCGGGCGCCTTCGAGTGTCCCTCGCGGCTCTGACAACGGCACGGGTCAGATCGCTGTTGGCGGTAAAGTTCGATGAGGACAGCTTCGCGCGATCGTTTCCCTGCCCATCTTCGATCACCTCTCGCTGCCCTCGGAATTCTCCAAAAAGAGGGAACGGCAATGACTGACCAGCCGCACGACATTCATCTCGAAATACCCGAGAGCGGTGTGAGCGAGAAACAGATCGAGGCCGACACCGACGATCTTCAAACGAGCCTCGCCGATCTGGCCGCATTGGTCACCAGCACCCGCGGCCTGCCTGATTTGCTCCAGCAAGTGGCTACCTACGCGGCACACGCCATCCCCGGAGCTGACGGCGCCGGAGTCACGTTGCTGCGCGTCGACCGACCGGAGAACAGGGTGCAGGCGTTGGCGGCCAGCGACCCGTTCGTCGCAGAGATCGACGAGATCCAATACGTGACCGTTAACGAAGGTCCGTGCATCACAGCGGCACTGGAACGTCGAACGGTGCGCTCTGGGTCCCTCGGTGGGGAGAAGATGTGGCCTCGCTTCGGTCCACGGGTCGGGCGGCTGGGCATTCACAGTGCGCTCTCGCTGCCGCTGTTGCTGCCCGGGCAGGTCGTCGGTGCGATCAACGTGTACGCCCGGGGCAAGAACGTGTTCGACGACCACGCTCAAGAGCTCGGGGAGCTGTTCGCCGCGCCTGCTGCGGTCGCGGTCCACAACGCACACACCCTTTCCCAAGCCATCGCGCTGACCGCCCAGTTACAAACTGCGCTGGCTGCCCGGCCGGTCATCGATCAGGCCATCGGTCTGATCCGTAGCCGCACCGGTCTCAGCTCTGCCCAGGCCCGCGAACGACTGCAGACGATGAGCCAACACGAACACGTCAAGATGGTCGACGTCGCTCAGCATCTGGTGGACGAAGCAGCGCGCCGCGCCCGCGCCCGCCATGCCGAGGACTGACCGTTTGCGGCAGGCCGCGAGGGCTGCGGTTCGGGCCCTACAGTGCTACGCCCCGGTGATTGCACTACGTTGAAACCGGGAAGTGACGCGACGGTGAAACCCTGCATCCCCACCGTCCACATCCCACCGGCTCACGATGGCTCGTTGTGATCGGCACCAGGCTTGTCAGTCCCGCGCACGGGAGCGCCATCGGAGTGCACGCCGCATGACGTTCTCGCTTCCACTTGCTGCAGAACTGGATCTGCTCACCGCCGCTCTCTACGACCCCGCGTCGGATTTCCAGGCCGACGTCGCAGAGACTGCTCTGGTCCTGGCGGTCGATGCACGTCTGGCTGTCACCTCCTTCCTCGGTTTGAGCATCATCGTGACCGAAGCCGTCAACGTGGCAACGGACCGAGTGCTACTGCGCCTTACCCTGGTGGACCAAGCCGCTGCTGCTGAGGAGATCGGTTCCTCGTTATGTCTGCCGGGAGCGACCGACGACGGTGCGGCCGACCAGCCAACCATCCAGCTCGTCCTCTACGCGGCGACGCCGGGTGCATTCGTCGACATAGCCGCCGACGTCTCCTTTCTCACCGGACGCGATTTCAGCGGTGCCGACCTCGACCAGCACCTGGGCCTGGCCCGCGAACCGGACATCA
>JBBPZD010000257.1:0-20852 GCA_038199265.1 Actinomycetales bacterium
ACGACGCCAGGGTGGTCCGCGTGCACGGCCAGCAGCGTGAAAGCTCCTTCGAGCTGGGAGACGACTGCGCGCATCGAGGAGGTGAGGTCCCCGTCGTAGGCCTCGGCGAGTAGTTGTGCGACGACTTCGGTATCGGTCTCGCTTTCGAAGTGCACGCCCTGCTCCTGCAGGCGCGCCCGCATCGGATGGAAATTCTCGATGATGCCGTTGTGGATCAGCGCGATCTTGTCCTCGGTGCCCCCGCGGTGCGGGTGCGCGTTCTGATCAGTGGGGCCGCCGTGGGTCGCCCAACGGGTGTGGCCGATCGCGGTGCGCGATGCAGGTAGCGGTGCCTGCTCGATGAGCGAAACAAGATTTGCCAACTTGCCCGATTTCTTGCGTACGTCGACCCTGGCTTCGGTGCCGGAGCCATCGACCACCGCGACACCCGCTGAGTCGTATCCGCGGTACTCCAGGCGTCCGAGGCCCTCCATGACGACATCGAGTGCCCTTGAATTGTCCGTACGGCCGACGTATCCCACGATTCCACACATGGGCCGCACCCTATTCCCTACGCGACCCGCACTCTGTTGAAGACCGGATCGCGATTCAGGACATGCCCACATCGGGACGAATCACCCGCCGCAGACCGGGAACGGGTATGAATGACGCGTGTCGCGCGCCCCCGTGGTCTATACCCCCTACGTCGAGCTCGACAGAGCCGCGTGGTCCCACCTGCGCGACACCTCCCCGATGAGCCTGGAAGTCGCCGATCTGCGGCGGCTTCGCGGGCTGGGTGATCGGATCGACCTTCAAGAGGTGCAGGAGGTGTATCTACCGCTGTCCCGGCTGCTCAGCTTCTACGTCGACGCGACCAGGGGGTTGCATCGCGTCACCGGGCGTTTCCTGGGCGAACAACAGGCCAAGGTGCCCTTCGTGATCGGCGTCGCAGGCTCGGTCGCCGTGGGTAAGTCGACCACAGCACGGGTACTGAGGGAGCTACTCGCGCGCTGGCCCGGTACCCCTCGCGTCGACCTGGTGACGACCGACGGGTTCCTGTTCCCGAATGCCGAGTTGGAACGCCGGGGATTATTGAAACGCAAGGGTTTTCCCGAGTCCTACGACCGCCGCGCACTTGTCCGGTTCGTGGCGGCTGTCAAGTCTGGCGCAGCCGAAGTGCGAGCGCCGGTCTACTCACACCTGACCTACGACATCGTCGCCGGGGAACAAATAGCTGTGCAACGCCCCGACGTACTCATCGTGGAAGGGCTCAACGTGCTTGCACCGCCTTCGCCGCTGACCGGACGCGGGAACAACCTCGCGCTCTCGGACTTCTTCGACTTCTCGGTGTACGTCGACGCCCGCGAGGAGGACATCAAGGGCTGGTACGTCGACCGGTTCCTGGCGTTACGGGCAACAGCGTTCGCTGACCCCGCCTCCTATTTCCACCGTTACGCGGCACTGACCGACGACGAAGCGTGCACTCGAGCCGCCCACATCTGGTCGGATATCAACGGGCCCAACCTGCAGGAGAACATCCTGCCGACCCGCAGCCGGGCCACCCTGGTACTGACCAAGGGTTCGGACCACAGCGTCCGCCGCGTTCGGCTTCGCAAGCTGTAACTCTCGCCACCGACCCATCGGATCACATTGATCCGCGCGGCTCTGCTGGCGATGCCTGCCCGTCGAACGGCTCGTCGTCCCCGTCGAACATGTCCGCGACCTCGTCGATGTCCATATCGTCGGTCTGGGTGTCGTCGCGCGATCCCGAACCATCGGCGCGGCGTTGCCGAGCCCAGAGGAAGAAGAAAATGCCCGAGGCAACCGCGAGTATCGCCAAGCCGCAGATCGCCGCACCGAAAACGCTGTAGATGAAGTGGGACGCAGATGTGGCAGGGGCCCCGTTGTTGTCTTCACCCTCGAAGCTGGGCGCTTGGGACAAGCCCCACCCCGCTCCACCTATTGCCGCGAGCACCGCCAGCACGACAGCAGCAGCCCAGAACGCTGGGGCAGCCCAACGCCTACCCAGAATCACAGGCGCAGCGTGATGTCAGCCGTGGGCCGACTCAGTACCAATTGACGGACTGCGAGTGCGCCCAGGCACTACACGGGGAACCGTAACGACCCTTGATGTACCCCATGCCCCACTTGATCTGGGTGGCCGGGTTGGTGCGCCAGTCTGCACCGGCGCTAGCCATCTTGCTTCCGGGCAACGACTGCGGAATCCCGTAGGCACTAGAGGAGGGGTTCTGGGCGTTGACCTTCCAGCCGGACTCCTTGGCCCAGAGGTTGGAAAGGCATCCCATCTGGTCTTGTCCCCAGCCGTAGGAGCTCAGCAAGCTCGCGGCGATCGCTTTCGGGCTGCCACTTGTCGCAGGGGCCTTGCTGGCGGCCGCTTTCCGCGCCGTTGCCCTCTTGACTGCTGCAGCCTTCTTGGTTGCGCCGGCCTTCTTGGCCGCCGCCACCTTCGTGGCCAGGTCTGCCCGCTTTGCTGCGGCCGCCTTCTTGGCAGCGGCCACCGAGGCTGCGGAACGAGTTGCGGCGGCACGGTTCACACCAGCGGTGACAGCGACGCTCGCGCGCTGGGCTGCAGAGCGGGACGTGACGACCGTGCGCGCTGTCGCGACTCGCTTGACCAGCGCGGCTTTTGCGGCAGCATCGGCGGTCGAGTTCGCGGTGGCCGGTGCGGCCTGCGGAGCGGTCACTTTGAGCGAGCCCGCGTTCGAGGCGCCGACTGCGCCGGTCGAGGCATACGCCGTCGCACTCATCGAGACGGTGGCGATTGCGGCTGAGGTGATGACGGCCGGACGGCGGAGCAGCTGGACGCTACTGGGGCGTGCCGCACGGTGGCGGCCTACAAAACGTGACATGGAGACGGAGTTGCCTTTCGAGCGGGGCGACACTGCGGCATGACATGCGAGCCGCGTCGCGGCTGCACCGGGGGTTTCATCGACACCACCCACTGGAGCGTTACCGAATCGAGACCGACGTCACCATGCACTACCGAAGCGTCCGTTGTCGAATCACCGTTCAGTAGCGCTGCGCGCTGTTCACGTGAGCACAGACCCGCAGTCAGGACCCGAAGCGCCGCTCGCGCTCCGCGTAGGACCGCAGAGCCCGCAGGAAGTCCACCCGCCGGAAATCGGGCCAGTACGCCTCACAGAAATAGAACTCCGAGTGAGCGCTCTGCCAGAGCAGGAAACCTCCGAGTCGTTGCTCCCCAGAGGTACGAATCACCAGGTCGGGGTCGGGCTGACCTTTGGTGTACAGGTGTGCGGAGATGTGCTCCACCTGCAGGATCTTCGCCAGTTCTTCAATCGTGACCCCCTTCGCGGCGTGGTCGTGCAGCATCGAGCGCACGGCGTCCGCGATCTCCTGACGACCGCCGTAGCCAACCGCGATGTTGACCATCAGCCCCCCGATCTGTTCGGTCTGATCCTGGGCCACCTTCAGCACCTGGCGGGTCTGATCGGGAAGGAGGTCCAGCGCCCCGACGGGGTGCAGGCGCCATCGCCCGCGACCGGCGAGATCGGTCACTACCGCCTCGATGATCGCCAACAACGGCGTGAGTTCGGCTTCGGGGCGATCCAGGTTGTCGGTGGACAGCAGCCACAGGGTGACGACCTCGACGCCTACTTCCTCACACCAGGTAAGGAATGGCTCAATGTTGTCAGCGCCGGCCTGATGCCCTGAAGCGGCGTCAGTTCCGCGTAGTTTCGCCCACCGCCTGTTGCCGTCCAACATCACCCCGACGTGTCGGGGCAGATTCTCGGTCGGCAACGAGCGCGCCAGTCTGCGTTCGTAAAGCTCGTAGGCGAGATCGCGAACCCCACGCATCGATCTCTCTCCTCTATGTGACGGTCACCTGAGATGTCCATCTCATCGCCGAGCCCCGACCAGACTAAACCGGCGACTACAGATTGCGGCAGTATGCGACGGCACGAAACGAGTGAAGTGGTGCAGACAGCGAGAGAAGATGACCGGTCTCGACAGCACATACAGCTATACCCATTATCATGTTCAGAGTGATCCCACCCATCAGCAACGCCGTCGACACGGTGCAGCAAGAAGCCGCTGACCTACTGCGTTCGGTCAAGCCGAAGCTTCGCGGGTGGCTTCACCTGGGCATGGTCCCGCTGACCCTTGTTGCCGTCTCCGTCATGATCGTGCTTGCACCCAGCGGCGCTCCAAAAGTAGGGGCCTTCGTCTTCGGCATCACCGGAATGCTGTTGTTCACCACGTCAGCGGTCTACCACCGCGGAACGTGGGGTCCTCGCGTCGGCGGAGTCCTGAAGCGAATGGACCACTCCAACATCTTCCTGATCATCGCGGGCAGCTACACGCCGTTCGCGCTCACCTTGCTGAACCGACCGCAGGCCACGTCGCTGTTGGTCATCGTGTGGTCAGGGGCAATAGCCGGTGTGATTTTCCGCGTGCTGTGGGTCGGAGCGCCGCGCTGGCTCTACACGCCGATCTACGTCGCACTCGGGTGGGTAGCGATTTTCTACTTCGGCCCGCTCATGCGAAGCGGTGGTGTTGCAATCGTCACGTTGATCGCGGTCGGCGGAATTCTGTACACACTCGGCGCCGTCGTCTACGGCATCAAGCGACCCAATCCATCCCCTCGGTGGTTCGGGTTTCACGAGGTATTTCACGCGTTCACAGTGCTGGCTTTTGCCGCCCACTACGTAGCAGCGTCCATGGCCATCTACTCGACGTCGCCCTCGCTCTGACTGCTGTCGGACCGCTGCCGGCCGGCTGCTGATCGGCTCTCTTCCTGCATCCGCACGTTACGCATGTGCTTGCTCATGCTGCGGTACAGGAACCAGCAGGCGATCGCCAGACCGAAGAGGATCAGAAATCCCCAGATGCCCGCCGTGACGTTCGTTGGTTCGGACTCACCCATGGGCGCCCTCCAGGACGGCTCGTTCTTTGACGTCGTCCACGGACGGCGTGCTCGGCGGGTTGGTCGCCAAGTCGTCGGCGTCTGCCACGGCCCCCAGTCCAGCGAAGAGGTCATCCTCGCCCGCTGAGACAGGCACGTAGGACAACGCCAGATCCCACTCCTCGGTGGGCCAGATCGCAGCTTGCTCTTCCGCAGGGATGGCGAAGAAGGAACCGTCGGGATCGATCTGGGTCGCGTGCGCAAGCAGCGCCCGTTCCCGCACGTCGAAGTACTCGGCACAGTGCACCTGCGTGGTGACCCTGCCATCAGGGCGATCCTGCCGGCGCTTGAGCCATTCCGCAAACGGCGACTTCTTGCCCATCGCTTCGATTGCCTCGTGCATGGCCCTCAGTTTGCCGCCGGTGAAAGTGCGGTCGTAGTAAAGCTTCAACGGCTGCCAGGCGGGGCCTGCGTGGGGGTAGGCCGACGGGTCACCCGCGGCTCGCAACGCAGCCAGCGTCACGTTGTGACACATGATGTGATCCGGGTGAGGGTAGCCGCCGTTCTCGTCGTACGTGGTGATCACGTGCGGGCGAAAGGCACGGATCTCGCGAACGAGAGCCTCCGTCGGGACGTCCATCGGTTCCAGAGCGAAACATCCGGCAGGCAGATCCGGCAACGGATCACCTTCGGGAAGTCCGGAGTCGACGAATCCGAGCCAGCGGTGCCGGACTCCCAGGATCTCCTGCGCAGCAGCCATCTCACGACGGCGAACCTGCGGCATGTCTCGCAGTATCTCGGCGTTGTCCTTCAACCTTGGGTTGAGGATGTCGCCACGCTCGCCGCCGGTGCAGGAAACAACCATGACGTCATGGCCTTCGGCGACGTATCGCGCCATCGTCGCCGAGCCCTTGCTGGACTCGTCGTCAGGGTGCGCATGCACTGCCATCAGGCGCAGGCTGCCGGTCATCACTACCTCGTTGAAATCGCTGTATGGACAACGCATAGTCTCTCATCCCATGCAGATTCCTCGTCCCGCACCCGGTCAGGGCAAGTGGTGGGCGATCGGCTCCATCGGGGTGGTGCTGATGTCTGCGATGGCCATCTGGTTCGGCATCGCCGCGTCTGGTGGCGTCCAGTGGTCCGATGCAGGTCACGACATCGTCAGCGACACCAGGGTCGAGGTGACCTTCGACGTGATCAACCAGAACGGCCGGCCCGTCAGTTGCGTCTTGGAAGCTCAGGACAACAACCACAGTCAGGTGGGCGTCACCACCGTTGACCTACCAGCGAGCAACAGAGGAGTGGTTCGGTACATCCGAACCCTCAGTACGGTCACCAGAGCGGTCACCGGCACGGTCGACAGCTGCTCCTACCGGTAGTGTTCTTTTCGTTGCCGATGTGACAACCGCCGATAACCGGCTACGCTGATTCTTTACATTCGGTCCGGCCCATCGTGCCCCCCGACCTTCTCGCGAGGGTCCTTCGGGTGCTGAGGGTCCGGGCCAGTTCGTTACCCAGCGGCCATCTTTCGCCGGGTACCACTCAATTCGTGCACAGCAAGGAGAAGGTCCGTGACGAGTACTACAGACGCCAGCTTCCT
Source organism: Actinomycetales bacterium (assembly GCA_038199265.1). GTDB lineage: Bacteria > Actinomycetota > Actinomycetes > Actinomycetales > Dermatophilaceae > Allobranchiibius. Next base: position 6,468 of record JBBPZD010000257.1, read on the forward strand.
GACTCAGGAGGCCTACGACCGACTCAAGGCTGAGTACGCCCACCTCACCGGTGAGGGTCGAGCCGACATCTCCCGCGAGATCGAAGAAGCCCGCTCCGAAGGTGACCTCAAAGAAAACGGCGGCTACCATGCTGCGCGCGAGGAGCAGGGCAAGATGGAAGCCCGCATCCGCCAACTCGATGCGCTCCTGCGGGACGCCGTGGTGGGCGGGCCGACCGCAGCCGAAGGGACCGTCGTGCCGGGCACGGTCGTCACGGTGAAGATGTTCGGCGACACCGAACACTTCCTCCTCGGCAGCCGGGAGATCGTCGACGGTTCCAGCGATTTGGACGTCTACAGCGAGAAGTCACCGTTGGGTTCTGCCATCAACGGCAAGCGGGTCGGCGACACCGTGTCCTACGAGGCGCCGAACGGCAAGACCGTCGAGGTTGAGATCATCGAGGTCAACCCCTACAAGTAGGTAACCGGCAGTTGCAAAAAGGCCCGATCTCCGACGAACTGGAGATCGGGCCTTTTGATGCGCCGACGTCTATTTCGCAACCGCCCGCTTGTAGGTCGCTGTGGAGAGGGGAACGAAGATCGCGAGCAGCGCAACCACCCAGATCAGGGTGTAGAGGTCTGAGTGCTCCAGGGCCCAGGTGTACTTGATGGCTTTGAGCTGCCCCGCATCGGTGTCGGACACCTTCAACGCGAACAGATTTCCGAAGTGCTCGCGTGCTGACTGGGTGATCGTGGAGACCGGGTTCCAGCCGGCGATCACCTTCAGCGCGCCGGGCAGCGCCTGCGCATTGGTGAAGGTGTTCGCGATGAACGTCAGCGGGAAGATCACCAGAAACGATGCGCTGTTGAAGATCTCCGGCGTCCGCACCTTCAGACCTACGTACGCGAAGACCCAGCTGACCGCGTATGCGAAGACAAGAAGGATCACGAATCCCCACGCAGCTTCGAACACCCCGGTGCGGATTCGCCAACCGATGACCAGACCGGTCAACGACATCACGACCAACACGATCACGTTGTTGAGCAGGTCGCAGATGGTGCGCCCGAAGAGCACCGCTCCCGGGTGCATGGGCAGCGTCCGGAAACGATCGATGATGCCCTTCTGCATGTCTTCGGCCATGGCAGACCCGGTGATCGTGGCCCCGAAGATAACGGTCTGAGCGAAGATCCCCGCGATCAGGAACTCGCGGTACCCGCTGGCGTTGCCCGCGCCGGCGAGGCTGCCGAAGATGAATCCGAACAGCAGCACGAACATGATCGGCTGCATCGTGGTGAACACCAACAGGTCCGGCACCCGTTTGATCTTGATCAGGTTGCGCCTCGCGACGGTCAGACCATCGGCGAAGAACGTACTCATCGCTGCGCTCCCAGTTGGTCGTTCTCGCGGATGCGTGGTGATTCTTCCTCCGGGTTGTTCTCGGCGGTATGACCTGTCATGGCCAGGAAGGCATCATCCAGAGTCGGGCGCCTGATGCCGATGTCCTGCACCTCGATACCGGCCTCGTCGAGGCGACGGACTGCGATCAACAGATCCTTCGTCCCGCCGGTCACCCCGACGGTGACCTGTCGATTACGGTCGTCACTCGTTGCTTCGCCACTGCCGATACCGGCGAGTATCGAGGCGGCCGCGCCGATCAGCTCGTGGTCAGCCACCGTTATCTCCAGCCGCTCACCGCCCACCTGCACCTTCAGCTCATCGGCGGTCCCTTCGGCAATGATGATTCCGCGGTCGATCACCACGATGTTGTCAGCGAGGCGATCAGCTTCCTCGAGGTACTGGGTTGTCAACAGCACAGAGGTGCCACCCCGCACGAGGGTTGCGATCACGTCCCACATGTCGCCGCGGCTGCGCGGGTCCAGACCGGTGGTCGGTTCGTCGAGGAAGATCACCGGTGGCCTGGCCACGAGCGCCCCTGCGAGGTCGAGTCGGCGTCGCATACCGCCGGAGTATCCCTTCGCCGGTCGGTTGGCTGCCTCGTCCAAACGGAAATCGCTCAGCAGTTCGCGCGCTCTTGCCCGTGCGTCCCGCTTGGGTAGGTGGTACAGCCGCCCGATCATCTCGAGGTTCTCATACCCCGTCAGGTCCTCATCGACGGCAGCCGACTGCCCGGAAACGCCGATGCACCTGCGCACCGCTTCGGGATGTTTCACGACGTCCTGCCCGGCGACCGTTGCATGGCCGGCATCGGGTCGGATCAGCGTCGTCAACATCCGCACGGTGGTGGTCTTGCCGGCCCCATTGGGACCCAGCACCCCGAGCACCGACCCTTCGGGCACGCTGAGCGACACCCCGTCGACGGCCTTGATTGCCTTGTAGTGCTTCACCAGTCCCTCGGCGAAGACGGCGTCCGCCATCTGATCCTCCTGATTTCACGGTTGCGGCACGCAACACACGCCGGTGCAGACCCTAAGCGAGATACTCGACTGCGGACATGGTGCCAGGTACCACCGACAACATCACTCTCGGTCTGGGTCTGACCGCTCGACACGAACTCCGGTCCCGCGGGATTCAGCCCAGTGCCTGTTCCAGATCCGCGATCAGGTCCGCTGCGTCCTCGATCCCGACCGACAGCCGGATCAGATCGCCGGGAACCTCCAACTCGGTGCCCCGCACGCTCGCATGCGTCATGCGGGCAGGGTGTTCGATCAATGACTCCACGCCACCGAGGGACTCCCCCAGGGTCCACAGCTGGGTACGCCCGATCGAGTCGACCGCATGCTGCTCACCCCCGGCGAGTTGGAAGCTGATCATTCCGCCGAAGCGCTTCATCTGAGCGGCCGCGATGTCGTGACCGGGGTGGGAATCCAGGCCGGGGTAGTAGATGTTGGTGACGTCCTCGCGTGACTGCAGGAACTCGACGATCCGTTCAGCGTTGTCGCAGTGACGTTCCATCCGGATTGACAGAGTCTTCAATCCGCGCAGGACCAACCAGGAGTCCATCGGCCCGGACACGGCGCCAAGACTGTTCTGGTGGAAAGCGATTCGCTCCGCAGCATCCTCCAGACCGGGGACATTGACCTGCTTCGCGACCACGACAGCGCCACCGACGACGTCACTGTGGCCGCCTGCGTATTTGGTCGTGGAATGCATGACGATGTCAGCGCCGAGCCCGAGCGGCTGCTGCAGGTAGGAGGAGGCAAAGGTGTTGTCGACCACCAACAACACCCCTGCCGCATGGGCGATCTCGGCGATCGCCGCGATGTCGGCGATACCGAGCAAGGGGTTCGTGGGCGTCTCGATCCAGATCAGTTTGGTGACCCCGGGACGGATCTCACCGCGAATGGCGTCGGCGTGCCCGACCTTCGCAAGGCTGTAATCGACGCCCCACGCCTTGACCACCTTGTCAACGAGCCGGAACGTGCCGCCGTAGGCATCGGTCGGGATGATCATGTGGTCCCCCGGTCGCAACAGTCCGCGCATGATCGCGTCCTCGGCTGCCAGACCCGAGGCGAACGCGAAACCCTGTCCGCCGCCTTCGAGGTCGGCGATGCACTCCTGCAGCGCCGTTCGTGTCGGGTTGGCCGAACGCGAGTACTCATACCCCTCGCGGAAACCACCGACGCCATCCTGTTTGTAGGTCGACGTCTGATAGATCGCGGGTACGACAGATCCGGTGCGAGGGTCCGGGTCCTGCCCGGCGTGGATCGCGCGGGTGGAGAAGCCGTGATCCGTGTGATCAGCGTTGTCAGCAGTGCTCATGGGGCAAGGCTACGAGGTGCCCCCGGCACGTCGTGCGCTCAGATGCGGTGCGGCCCGAATGTGCTACCGGACTCGATGCGTAGATAGAACAGGACCTGCGCACTTGCCATGCTCCGCTGGGCAGACGGGTCTGCAGCCGCATAGCGCTAGCCTCGTTTTCGGTGCCGAGCATTGGTCTGGCAGTAGCGTGTGCTGATGGAACAAAGGTTGAGTAAGGACATGCGGCACCGTGGCTTCTGAAACTTCCCCCGCCAATGCGCAGTCGTGGCGGGAGGGGTACCCGTACGACAAGAAGATCGGGCGCAAGGCTTACGAAGAGAGCAAACGGGCGCTTCAGATCGAGTTGCTCAAACTGCAACGATGGGTCCGCGATGATGAGCAGAAGATCGCGATCCTGTTCGAAGGCCGTGACGCCGCCGGAAAGGGTGGCTCCATCAAGCGCTTCACGGAGCATCTGAACCCCCGCGGCACCCGAGTCGTCGCGCTGCCTGTTCCCACTGATGCCCAGAAATCGCAGTGGTACTTCCAGCGTTACGTTTCACACCTACCCAGCGCTGGCGAGATCGTGTTGTTCGACCGCAGTTGGTACAACCGGGCTGGCGTCGAGCGAGTGCTCGGGTTCTGCACCCCCGCGCAGTATCGAGAGTTCCTACGCTCGACTCCCGAGTTCGAACGGATGCTCGTCAGTTCTGGAACCCAGCTGATCAAGTTGTGGTTCTCGGTCAGCCAAGCCGAGCAGGCCGCACGCTTCGAATCCCGATCCATCGACCCAGTGAAGCAATGGAAGTTGTCTCCAACCGATCTGGCCAGCCGGGACAAATGGACTGCCTACACCGAGGCCAAAGAAGCGATGTTCTTCTATACCGACACCCCGTACGCCCCCTGGACCGTGATCAAGAGCAACGATAAGAAGCGGGCTCGACTCGAGGTGATGAAGTTCGTGTTGTCCCAGTTCCCGTACCCGGATAAGGACGAAGACATCGTCGGTCAGTGGGACCAGAAGATCGTGGGCAAAGCCAGCGACATCTTCGAAGTCGGCGAAGAACCAGACCGTCCCTTCCCGCCACTCTGACCGCCGCAGGAACCATCCAGTGACACGTGTTCTACGCAGAGTTGCGCATCACGAAGTCGGTTGGTAGGGCGTCAGTACACAGAACTCGTTGCCCTCGGGGTCGGCCAGTACGGCCCACCCATCTCCCCCGCGACGGTCGTCGACCACGGTCGCGCCCAACGCGAGAATGCGGTCGACTTCCTCGTCGCGGGTGCAGTCGATCGGCCTGACGCACAGGTGCATCCGGTTCTTGACCGTCTTGGGCTCCGGCACCTTCAGAAACATGATGTAGCGGTCGTCCGGCCCGGTGAGACCGCACTCGTCGTCGCCGGGGTTCATCTCGTCGCCCGGGTCCACCACGAAGTCGGTCAGGATCTGCGCCCACCACATCGTCTGGGCGTACGGGTCAGCAGCATCGATACAGAAATTACACGCGCGCGAGGCCATGCCTCACCGTGACATCGGCAGCGGTCGTTCGCAACGGGTGACGCCGGCGCCGCCGGTTCAGACCCACCTCAGAGCGCCGAGTTCAGGGCCTGCCAGTCGATTCCCCGCGGAGCCCGGTCGACGATCGTCTGCAACAAACCCAGCCGCGCCGCACGTACGTCCGCCTCGGATGCCATGACCTGGACCTCGTCGAAAAATCTGGTCACCGGATCCAGCAGCTGGGATGCATCGGAGAGCCACTGCGGAATTCCATCTGCACGGTGATCGGGCAGCGAATCGACAACGGCCAGAAGCTGTCGCTCCGCAGGATCAGTCAGCAACGCGTCGTCGAACGATCCGTCGGTGCCGACCGGAACAATGCGGGTGATTCGCTGAACGGCCTCGACCAACGATGCGAGCACCGGGTCCCTGCTCGTGTCTGCGATGTCATGCAGAGCCGCCTGCGCGCGACCTGGAGTTGCGGCCAGCGGGCTGACGGCATCGACCAGTTTGGAGTCGATGCCCTCGTCACGTAGCTGCTGCTTGAGGCGACCGATGACGAATTCGCTTGCTGCCGAGATTGCTTCGTCACTGACCTGGATGCCCTGTAGGCGTAACCGCGCGGCCGCGGCTGCCAACCCCGAGTTGATCGTCACCGATGACAGGTCGTCATTCCCGCGCAGGATCGCCACGATTCCGAGCCCGGCACGACGCAGCGCGAACGGATCGGAGGAACCAGTCGGCTTCGCGCCGAGCGCAAACATCGCGGCCAGCAGATCGAAGCGGTCAGCGAGCGCCAGCAACCCGCCCGGCAACTGCGATGGAATCGGGTCGGCGGCGGTTTTCGGCTGTTCCATCTGCGCGAGTGCGTCAGCGACCGCCGGTGTCTCACCAGCACGGACGGCGTATTCACGAGCCATCGTGCCCGCGAGCGACGACAACTCGATGACCATCTGTGAGGCGAGATCGAACTTCGCGAGTTCTCCCGCACGGGCGAGGGTCTGCTCCTGCTCAGCGGTCAGGTAGACGTCGGCCGACAGCGCGGTCGCAACGTCGGCAATCCGGTCAGCGCGCTGTGCCACCGAGCCGAGCCGGTTCTCGAAAGTGAGCTTGGAGATGCCCGCGCGCAGGTCAGCGAGCGGAGTGGCGAGGTTGGCGTCGTAGAAGAAGGCCGCGTCCTCGTAGCGGGCACGCAGCACCTTCTCGTTACCCCCGCGCACCACGTCGTCGTCGCAGACGCCGTTTGCCATGGTGATGAAGTGCGGTAGCAACGAACCGTCGGCGGCTCGCACCGGCAGGTAGCGCTGGTGCTTACGCATCACCGTGGTGAGGATCTGCTCGGGTAGCTGCAGGTATCGCTCCTCGTAGTTGCCGAGGATGCCGCGCGGCTGTTCCACCAGGTTGGTGATCTCGTCGACCAGTTCAGATTCGGCCTCGAAATCGACCGTTCCGCCGACTGCTGCGGCCAGGGCCGTCGCCTGCAACACGACTGCGTCACGGCGGGCTGTCGGATCGAGCACGATACCGCGCTCGGCCAGGATCGGCGCGAGCGTCTGGGCGTTCTCGATGCGAACCAACGGGTCGGCGTCGCCGCGCTGGGTGTACGTCGTGCGGCCCGTACGCAGACCTGAGGCGGTAGCAGCAACAAGGTGCGCGCCCCACAACGAAACCGTCCAACGGATCGGCCGGCTGTAGGTCAGTTCAGGGTCTGACCAGCGCATGTTGCGGTCGGCCCGTACATCGGTCAACGCCTTGTGGACGATCTCGCCCAACACCATGAGGACGTCGCGCCCGGGCTGATCGAGCTGCACAGCCACGTGCTCGGCGCCGTCGAATTCGGCCCGGATCAAATCGGCCGGATCGATCTTCTGGCCGCGCGCGAATCCCTGAGCTGCCTTGGTGGGGTTGCCGTCGCCGTCGTACGCAGCGGCGACCTTCGGGCCCTTGCGCAGCGCGACGGCGTCCGGCTCGCGAGCGGAAACGCTGCGTACCTGCGCCACGATCCGGCGAGGGGTGCCGAGGACCGTCACCTCGCCGTGCGTCAGGCGACTGGCCGCCAGTCCGGCCGTGACCAACTCTTTGACCTGCTCAATGGCCTGCCCGACGACGTGCGGGGGCAGCTCCTCGGTACCGATCTCAACGACGAAATCCTCGGCCGTGGCGTTGTGGTCAACCACCGATTCTTCCTGAGCGCCTTCGAACGGCGGCATCACTGCCGACCCGACAACGATGCTCGCGCGGTCGGTCTTCAGCAACGGGAAGTCCAGCTCGGCACGCCGCTGGACCCACAGGGCCGCGACGTCACGAGACAGCCCACGCATGGTCGAAAAAGCCTGTGCCCGCTCGGTCGTCGAGATCGCACCGCGGGAGTCCAGCACGTTGAACGCCTGGCTGGATTTGAGCACGAAGGTGTGCGCGGGCACCGGCAGTCGCGCGTCGACCATCCGCTGCGCCTCAGCGGTGAACCGCTCGAACAACTCGCGGTTGGTGTCGACATCGGCCTCGTCGAGGTAATACCTCGACATCTCGTACTCCTGCTGACCGAACGCCTCGCCGTAGGTGATGCCGGGCGCGTACTGCATGTCCTTGAAGTGGTCGACACCCTGCTGGGCCATCATGATCCGCTCGATGCCATAGGTCAGCTCGACGCTCACCGGATCGAGGTTCTGGCCGCCGACCTGCTGGAAGTAGGTGAACTGGGTGACCTCCATGCCGTCCAGCCACACCTCCCACCCCAGACCCCACGCGCCGATGGCCGGCTGGGCCCAGTTGTCCTCCACAAACCGCACATCGTGTGCGCGCAGGTCGATACCGAGCGCTTCGAGCGACTCCAGGTAGAGCTCCTGCGGGTTGCCCGGGTCGGGTTTGAGGATGACCTGGAACTGAGTGTGGGTCTGCAGGCGGTTGGGGTTCTCGCCGTACCGGCTGTCGTCGGGCCGCACACTCGGCTCGACGTACGCGACCCGCCACGGCTCGGGCCCGAGCACCCGCAGCAACGTGGCGGGGTTCATGGTGCCGGCCCCGACCTCGGTGTTGAAGGGTTGGACCACCATGCATCCACGGTCGGTCCAGAACTTCTGCAGGGTGAGCAGGGCAGCTTGCACAGTGAGCACGGCGCAAGGTTATCGACGCCCGGGCCTCTGCCCCGAATCCACGCATCGACTCGACCGCCTTTGTTCCATTTGGATACCCGGAAGGTTCTGAGGCGGCTGTTCGTTGAAGCAGACATGATCTTCGGTTTCGGACGAGTTGGCACCATGGTTTCCCCCGGTGAGGCCCTTCCCGGGCGCTCCACCCCGATGCAGCACGTGCCTGCGAAGCACGCTGTGCTCGGCACCCCGCTGAAGGGCCCATGGCCCGAGGGCACCCAGGTGCTCTACGTCGCGATGGGCTGCTTCTGGGGAGCCGAGCGCTTCTTCTGGAAGATGCCCGGCGTGGTGACCACCGCTGCCGGTTATATCGGCGGATTCACCCCGAACCCGACCTACGAAGAGACCTGCACAGGGCGTTCAGGTCATACCGAGGCTGTCCTGATCGCCTACGACCCGACCCAGACCGACGCCGAGCACCTGCTCAAAACCTTCTGGGAAAACCACGACTCAACCACCAAGTACCGCCAGGGCAACGATGTCGGAACCCAGTACCGCTCGGGCATCTACTGGACCACCCCGGAGCAGGAGGCCGCTGCCAAGGCGACCCGCTCGGCGTTCCAAGAGGTGCTGACCCAGCATGGTCACGGCGATATCTCGACCGAGCTTGCTCCGGCGGGCGAGTGGTACTACGCCGAGGGCTACCACCAGCAGTACCTGCACAAGAACCCCGGCGGCTACTGCAATCACGGCCCCAACGGCATGACCTGCCCGGTCGGTCTGGTCAAGCAGGATGAGCTACCAAGCCAGGAATCGGTGCTCCCGCCAGGTAACTGACACTTGCTTAATTTCTGAACGGGATGTCACTTTCGGGGTCAGCCCACACCATTTTTACGCGAGTGTCTGCGCTTTCGTACGCCCGTGCGTACGAAAGTGCGGACACTCGCGTTTTTGGGCGGCTGAAAGTGGACGGCACTTGACGTAGTTCGAACATTTGTTCGATCATGGACAGATGCCGAACCCGTCCGTACAGACCTCTCGTGAAGAGACGGTCACCCGCCTGCACGACATGTTGCAGCGCGAAACCGGCGGGCGGGCCGGGCGTACCTCCGCGATGCTCGGCACTCCTGTGCACCCCGATCTACGCACGAGTTTTCCCACCGGCCTGCGGCAGGGCGGCGTCTACACCTTGTCCGGTTCGGCAACGGTGGCGATGGGCCTGTTGGCCGAGCCCACTAGGTCCGGATCGTTCTGTGCAGCAGTCGGATTCCCTGATTTCAGTGTCGAGTCGGCGATCTTGTGGGGAGTCGAACTGGACAAGCTAGTGCTGGTGCCGCACCCGCCCGCGCAGGACTGGGTGAGCGTCGTCGCGGTCCTGACCGAGATCGCCGATCTCATCCTGGCCGCACGTCCACCGCATGTGACCACCGGCGAAGTAGAGCGTTTGCACGCCAGACTGCGCACCCGCCGAACGACACTGGTCGTTGCCGGTGCATGGCCGCGTGCGGTCGCTCATATCGACACCGTCACCACCGGCTGGGACGGCCTCGGTCAGGGTCACGGTGCTCTGTTGCGGCAGCAGCTGCAGATCACGGTGACCGAACAGCACCGGCAGCGCACCCAGGGTCTCAGCTGGCCGGTGTCGGCATGAGCCCCGCGAGGAACACAGCGCTGCCCGCCACCTCGACCCCTGTTCGGGTGTTGGCCATGTGGTGCCCGCAGTGGTCACTGATCGCTGCCCGGGAAGCTGCCGGGACTCCCGCTGATGCGCCGCTGGTAGTCATCGCCAAGGGCGTCGTGATCGCGCGTTCGGCGGCTGCCGCCTCAGAGGGCGTCACCGAGGGATTGCGGGTCCGTCACGCTCAGGCACGCTGCCCCGACCTGCAGGTGCTCGCCCACGATCTGGATGCGGAACAACGCGCGTTCGAGCCGGTATTGCGGATCGTGGAGCAGCACGCGCCGCTGGTTCAGGTGATCCGGCCCGGTCTCGCTGCTGTCCGGGCCATCGGTCTGGCCCGGTTCTATGGTTCGGAAACGGCCGCAGCCGACACCCTGGCTCGCGCCGTGCAGGAAGAGTTCGACCACGACGTACGGGTAGCGGTGGCCGACGGGCTCTTCGCTGCTGAACACGCGGCCTACGCCACCACCGGTGAGATGCCCTGGCGACAGCTCACGCCGGGCGGGTCCACCGACTTCCTGGCGCAGCTGCCGGTCTCCGTGCTCGCTTCGGCGGTCGACGACTCGCGAATGCCGAATATGTTGCGACGAATGGGCATCCGCCATCTCGGTGACTTCGCGGCTCTTCCTCGGGGTGACGTGCACGCCCGTTTCGGTGCCACCGGCCTGCACGCCCATCAGCTGGCGTGCGGACAGGATGCACCCGCCATCTCCCCCCGGTCGGTGCCGCTCGACCTTGACCTGCGGGTCGTCTGCGACCCACCTCTGGTCGACATCGAACTGCTGATCGCGCAGTGCACCCCAGCCGTCGACCGACTCGTCACGACGCTGTTGGAACACGCCCTGATCTGCAACCAGATCCGGCTCGCGCTGCACACCGAATCGGGTCTGGTGCACGAGCGGTTGTGGCGCCATCCGTGGCAGTTCACCGCTTCAGAGCTGCAAGACCGAATACGTTGGCAACTGGATGAATTCGCAGCCGAGACCAGCGAATGTCACGATGCCGTCAGCTTGGTCACGATGTCGCCGGAGTCGCTGGAGAACGCGTCCCACCATGCCGAAGGGCTCTGGGGTGACCGGCCGAACGAGCACGTGGTGCGCACCATCACCCAGCTGCAGGCCCGGCTCGGGCACGATGCGGTGTTGTCCGCCAGCGTCGGGGGCGGTCGGTTGCTCGACGAACGGCGCGTGTTGCGACCGTGGGGCGAGGCAATCCCGGAGCCGACCCAGCGCCGGTCCGATCAGCCGTGGCCAGGGTCGCTGCCCGGCCTGTCCCCTGCGACCGTCTTCGCCCAGGCCCGCCCTGCCACGGTGCACGATGCCGACGGAGTCCCAGTGCTGGTCGACCGACGCGGCGGGTTGTCCAAACCGCCTGCCACTCTGCAATACGGCGACCGACCCGCCCGACGGATCACCGCGTGGGCCGGACCGTGGCCGATCCAACAACGCTGGTGGAGCAACCCGGTCACCGTCAACCGCTTCCAAATCGTCGATGATCACGGCGACGCGTGGCTACTGCTCACCGGCGGCGGGCACTGGTGGACCGAGGCGCGCTATGACTGAGTCCTTCGTAACTGAAGACGCTGCGACCAGGGGTGACCGTGGGATTCAGTAACCCGCCGATCCCGTGGTCAGAGCTGGAGCGGTTGCTGTCCGAGGGCACCCGCCCCGCCAAGAAACCCAGCGGGCCGGCGGATCGGTACGCGCATGCCGACGGCGGCGACGGGCCGGCTTTCTCTCGCAAGCGCACTCCGTTCCAGCCGCCCGAGCTACCCGAGCAAGAGCGGGACGAGGGCCCGATCGTGCCGTATGCCGAGCTGCACGCCCACTCGCACTACAGCTTCCTGGACGGTGCCTCCTCCCCCGAAGACCTGGTCACCGAAGCCGTCCGGCAACGGTTGCGCGGCATCGCGCTGACCGACCATGACGGCCTCTACGGCGTGGTCCGGATGGCGGAGGCCGCTGAGGGATTCGGTCAGATCGACACCGTCTTCGGGGCCGAACTGTCCCTGGATCTGAGTGGCCCGCAGAACGGCACCCCCGACCCCGAGGGCAGTCATCTGTTGGTGCTGGCCCGCGGTCAGCAGGGCTACCACCACCTTGCTGCCGCGCTCACTGACGGGCACCTGGCACCCGGCGCCGAGAAGGGCCGGCCGATCTACGATCTCGCGTCGCTGTCCGACACCGCCGCCGGGAAATGGATGGTGCTCACCGGATGCCGCAAGGGAATGGTGCGCCAGGCGCTGGAACGAGTCGGCGACGACGCAGCATTGGCGCAGGTCCGCCGACTGCAGGAACTCTTCGGCGCCGGCAACGTGCTGGTCGAACTGACAGATCACGGCGACCCGGCCGACAGTCTGCGCAACGATCGGCTGGCCGCCATCGCGCAACGGGCGAACCTCGACGTGGTGGCGACAAACGCAGTGCACTACGCAACCCCTGAAAACTTCCGGTTGGCCAGCGCACTGTCGGCAGTGCGGGCGCGCCGCAGCTTGGAAGACCTCGACGGGTGGTTGCCGAGCAGCGACCAGGCCCACATCCGCAGCGGTATCGAGATGCAGCAGCGGTTCGCGCGGTTTCCCGGCGCGGTCGAACTGACTGCCGACATCGCCTCTGATATCGGATTCCGACTGCGCTCGGCCAGCCCGCGGCTTCCCCGGCAGAAAGTACCTGAGGGTCATACCCCGATGAGCTGGCTGCGCGAGCTGACCTGGAAGGGCGCCGACCAAGCCTGGAAAGAAGTGACACCCGAACATCGCGAGCGCATCGAGCACGAGCTGCGGGTCATCGAGATCAAAGACTTCCCGGGCTATTTCCTGATCGTGCACGACATCGTCAGTTTCGCCCGCGAGCGCGACATCCTCTGTCAGGGAAGAGGATCCGCTGCCGCCTCGGCTGTCTGTTACGCGTTGGGCATCACCGTCATCGACCCGATCTTCTACCGCCTGCCGTTCGAGCGGTTCCTGTCCGAGTTGCGCGAAGAAGCCCCCGACATCGACGTCGACTTCGATTCCGGCCGCCGCGAGGAAGTCATCCAGCACGTCTACGCCAAGTACGGCCGTCGTAATGCCGCGCAGGTCGCCAACGTCGTGACCTACCGGCCCAAGAATGCGGTCCGCGATATGGCCAAGGCGCTCGGGCACAGCCAGGGTCAGCAGGATGCCTGGTCCAAACAGATCGAGCGCTGGGGCGGGCAGATCGCGAGCGACACCCACGACATCTCCCCCGCCGTCGTCGAACTCGCGCAACAGGTGCTGACCTTTCCCCGCCACCTCGGCATCCACTCCGGCGGCATGGTGCTGACCGACGAACCGGTCGGCAACGTCTGCCCGATCGAACCCGCCCGGATGACCGACCGCACGGTGCTGCAGTGGGACAAGGACGACTGCGCCTGGATGGGGCTGGTCAAGTTCGACCTGCTCGGCCTCGGAATGCTCGCCGCCGTGCAGCACACCTTCGATCTGGTGAAGGGGCACTTCGGCCAGGTGTGGCGGATGGAGACGATCCCGCGCAACGAACCGGGCGTCTACGACATGCTCTGCCGCGCGGATTCGATCGGGGTCTTCCAGGTCGAGAGCCGGGCGCAGATCGGCACCCTGCCACGCCTCAAACCTCGCTGCTTCTACGATCTGACCGTCGAGATCGGACTGATCCGACCGGGGCCGATCCAGGGCGGCGCGGTCCACCCGTACATCCGTCGACGCACCGGCGAGGAAGCGGTCACCTACCCGCACCCGATGTTGAAAGACGTCCTGGAACGCACCCTGGGTATCCCGCTCTTCCAGGAGCAGCTGATGCAGATGGCGACCACCGTGGGTAACTGCACTCCCGCGGATGCCGACCTGTTGCGCCGGGCAATGGGGTCCAAACGCGGGGTCGAGAAGATCGGATCGCTCAAGGCCAAGCTGTACGAGGGGATGGCCGCCAACGGGATCCCACCCGAGGTCGCCGACGAGATCTACAACAAGATCGAGGCCTTCGCGAACTTCGGCTTCGCGGAGTCGCACTCGCTCAGTTTCGCAGTGCTGGTCTATGCCAGTTCCTGGCTGAAACTGCATTACCCGGCAGCGTTCCTCGCCGCGTTGCTACGCGCTCAGCCGATGGGTTTCTACTCCCCGCAGACCCTGGTCGGCGACGCGCGACGACACGGGGTCACGGTGTTGTCACCCGACATCCACCTCTCGAACGTGCATGCCGATCTGGAGGCCGGGTCGGGCACGACCCCCGGTGACGGCGGCGGGATGGACTCGTGTCTGCATGACTACGCGCAGGAGGAGATCGGCGAGTTCGACGCCACCAGTCCGCCGGACACCCACCGACACCGCCGCGATCAGGGGCACAGCGTGCGGCTTGGCCTGGACGACGTCTCGGCGCTCGGTCAGGACGTGGCGGAACGGATCGTCGGTTGCCGCACGAAAGACGGGCGGTTCACCGACCTCAGC
>JBBPZD010000258.1:0-6472 GCA_038199265.1 Actinomycetales bacterium
CACCTCGAAGAACCTCGCGACCACTCGATCCCAACTCATCAACATGAGGCTGCTGTGCACACCTGAGCAACGAGCTAGGAGTGGGAGCGGAGGTAGCGGCCGAAGTGAGGGACGGTGAAGGCGATGCGGCCGCGTTCGCCGGAGTAGATCAGGCCCTTCTTCAGCAGTGCATCCCGCGCCGGTGACAGCGACTGCGGTTTGCGGTCGAGCACGTCCGCGACAGCAGCGGTAGTCACCGACTCAGTCTCGTCCGCGTCCTGCGCCAAACCGGCTGCGTCGGCCATGCCGCGTAGGTACTCCCGCTCCCCCGGGGTCGCCCGCTCGTACCGCGACCCGAAGAAGCCGACCGCCAACTCGGCGTCCGCTTCAGGCGCTGCAACCCGCACGTCGGCGACCGTGATCGGCGACCGCGGAGCCAGATCCCAGGCGACTTTGCCGTATGCCTGGATGAAGTACGGGTAACCACCGGTCACCGCGTACATCGCGTCGAGCGCGTCCGGTTCGAACGCCGCGTCCTCTTCCTGGGCAGGAGACTGCAGCGCTCTATCGGCGGCCTCACGGGGCAACCGGTCGATGCGCGCGTACCGGAACAGCCGCTCGGAGTAGGACTTCGAGGCGCTCAGCACCGACGGCAGATGCGGCAGACCGGCGCCCACCACGATCACCGGCAACCCCGCCTGGCTGATCTCGTGGCACGCCGCGCAGAGTGCGGACACGTCGTCCGGGTGCAGGTCCTGCATCTCGTCGACGAACAACGCGATCCCCCGGCCGACGTCCGCCGCGAGCCCGCCGACATCGGTCAACAACTCGACCAGATCGATCTCGATGTCGCCAGAGTCCGCTCGCCCCGCGAGGGCGGGAGCGTCGATGCCCGGGTTCCACTTCTCGCGCAGCTTCGCGCCCGGCGCGGTGTCGCGCTGTGCGAACGCCTTGATCACACCGAGTACCTGCTGCACGTCGTCGGTCTGGGTATGCCCCAGCTCGCGCACCGCCACATGCAGTGCGGCGCTGATCGGGCGTCTCAGTCGCTGATCCGGCCGGGCCTCCCACTTGCCGGTCCCCCATTTGGCCCGCACCGCCGCCGACCGTAGGGCATTCAACAGCACCGTCTTGCCCACCCCGCGCAGCCCGGTCAGCACGATCGAACGCTCTGGACGCCCCCGCGCCACCCGTTCCAGCACCACGGCGAAGGTACCGAGCTCGCCGTCGCGGCCAGCCAGTTCGGGGGGTCGTTGGCCGGCGCCGGGCGCGTAGGGGTTACGTATCGGGTCCACGATCGGAGAATATCCGTGTGTCTAGGTTTTCTCTGATACATCCCTAGCGTGTCGTATCTGGCTTCCTATCTTCATGCATGCATTCCCACGTCTGACCCAGACGGGAATGCCTCGACTCCTCACACAGTTAATTGAACCGTCTGCCAACACATCTGCAGGCAACCCACCGGGGCCCGTCCCCGACCCACCGGACGCCCGTTCAGCGCGTGCCGTTCAATCTCGTCAGCGGCCGCTCGTGTCATGAAAACCCCGCGAAGCGAAGGACTGCACGATGACGAGCACGACCAAGACCAGCGCCCAGCTGGATGCCGACCACCAACACGACAACCGGTGGACGATCCTGGTGATCGTCGCAACCGCGCAGTTGATGGTGGTGCTCGACTCGACCATCGTCAACATCGCGCTCCCTTCCGCCCAGCGCGATCTCGGGTTCGCCTCCAGCAACCGTCAGTGGATCGTCACCGCCTACGCGCTCGCGTTCGGCAGCCTGTTGCTGCTGGGTGGTCGGATCAGTGACATCTTCGGCCGCAAGTGGACGTTCATCGGCGGACTCATCGGGTTTGCGCTCGCCTCTGCCGTCGGCGGCGCCGCCAGCTCGTTCGGGGTGCTCGTCACCTCACGTGCACTGCAAGGCGTGTTCGGAGCTGTGCTCGCCCCTGCCGCCCTTTCCACGCTGTCCAACGCATTCCAGAATCCGCAGGAACGCGGTAAGGCGTTCGGTGTCTTCGGTGCGGTTGCCGGTGGTGGTGGCGCGGTCGGACTGCTGCTCGGCGGGTTCTTGACCGAACACCTCTCGTGGCGCTGGTGCTTCTACGTGAACCTGCTGTTCGCGGCAGTTGCCGTCGTCGGCGCGCTGCTGCGCATCCGCAACGAGGTTCCCGAACACCGTCCGAAGATCGACATCGTGGGCTCGGCCACCGGCGCGCTCGCACTGTTCCTCATCGTCTTCGGATTCTCACGCGCCGAAACCAACGGCTGGACCGACGCCGTCACTCTGATCAGCCTGATCGGCGGCACGGTGCTGCTGATCGCGTTCGTACTGATCGAGCAGCGTGTGGCCCACCCGCTCCTACCGCTGCGCGTGGTGCTCAACCGCAACCGCGGCGGCGCGTACCTGGCCATCGGGATCTCAGCGATCTCGATCTTCGCCGTCTTCCTCTTCCTGACCTACTACCTACAGCTGACCAGGGGTTTCAGCCCGGTCCAGACCGGCCTGGCGTTCCTGCCGATGGTCGCGTTCATCCTGCTCGGGTCGATCCTGTCGAACATCAAGCTGTTGCCGCTGCTGGGCGCCCGCCTGCTGATCGGCACCGGCATGCTGCTCGGGGCGATCGGCATGTTCTACCTGAGCCGGATCACCCCGACCTCCGGCTACGCGCTGCACATATTGCCGGCGCTCCCCATCATGGGATTCGGATTCGGGCTCATATTCGCCCCCTCCATCAACACCGCAACGGTCGGTGTCGCGCGCAGCGAGGCGGGTATCGCCTCGGCGATGGTCAACACCATGCAGCAGGTGGGCGGGTCGATCGGCACCGCGCTGCTCAGCACCATCGCGGCGAGCGCGACCACGTCCTACCTGCGGGACAACCCCGGGTCAGCGGCTGCAGCGAAGGCCGCGGTGCACGGTTACAGCGTGGCGTTCGTCATCGCGGGGTCGGTGTTCCTGGTGGGTTCGATCGTCGTTTTCAGCCTCATCCGAGCGCACGTACGGGCAGCCAAGCACCGCGCCCCGGAGGAAGTGCCTGCCGCCCGCACACCGGCTCACGTCGCGGTCACACAGACGAATTAGTGGCCTGCGCTGGTAAGGAAACGGGTGCGCCCCACGGAACGCACCCGTTCACACGAGC
Organism: Actinomycetales bacterium; assembly: GCA_038199265.1. Lineage (GTDB taxonomy): Bacteria > Actinomycetota > Actinomycetes > Actinomycetales > Dermatophilaceae > Allobranchiibius. The sequence goes on from JBBPZD010000258.1 coordinate 3,125, forward strand.
TCGGGTTGGTGCGCTGCCTTGAGTCGGGCCAGGTTGCGGGCGTGCTCGATGAACCAGATGTTCCAACCACCACACACCGCGAAGACCGCGAGCGCCAGCACATTCGTCACGGCCACCGACTGGTCGAGTGGCAGCAGGTAGACCAGCCAGATCTGCGCGAGGCCGGACAACACCAACGCAGCTCCCCAGACCAAGGCCATCACGTAGAAGCCCTTCCGGAAAGCTGACGAGACCTCCCAACCCCGCGTGAGCTCAGCGTTCGCCTGCTCATCCTCGGCCGTCATCCGACGCGCCACCGCGAGAGTCAACGGGCGGTGCAGCCCGGCTGATCCGAGAAAGATCAATCCGGACAGCACGGTCAGCCCGGCGCCTTTCAGGAGCAGGAATCGCGGATCACCGGTAATCAAGGACAGGGCGAGCCCGCCGGAGAACAGGAACAACATGAAGCCGGCGAATGCATCCGCGTGACCCTGGCGCCAAATCAGCCATACGATCCGCAGCATCGCGAGCACAGTCGAGGCCAGCAGCGACGCAGTCACCCCGATTCCCACCGCTCGCGCGAGGTAGTACCCCCCGAACGGAATCGCCAGGTCGGTGCCGAGTGTCTTCAACAGACCGCTCATCCGCAACGACGGGGCGTACTGACCACCTTCGGCCATCTGCGCGTCGAACGGGTTCTTCACTGGATCTTCCTTAGCTGTATCTCACACGTCGACGATTGCGGCGAGCGGTGGCGTACGCGCTGCGCGCACACCTGGCCACAACGCCGCGAGAACCCCGACAATTCCGGCGACCACCAGGAACGACAGCGCCTGACCCCACGGCACCACCAGTACCCCGAGGCCCTGATCTTTCAGCAATCGGGTGAACAGCACCCCGTAGACGATGCCGAGCACCAGACCGAGCAACGCACCGAAGACCGCGATCAGGAACGACTCGATGTAGATGGTGCGGCGTACCTGTTTACGCAGCATGCCGACCGCCCGCATCATGCCGATCTCGCGGCGCCGTTCCACCACCGACAGCGCGAGGGTATTGATGATGCCCAGGATTGCAATGACGATCGCGAGCGCCAGCAGCCCGTACAGCAGTCCGAGCAGGTTGTTGACCTGACTGGCGATCTGTCCCTTGAACTCCTCGCGGGTGTTGACCGACACCACGTAGTACGGGTTGGTGACAGCCCTGACGCGGGCTTGTACGGCAGCCAGTTCGGCTCCCTTGTCGACGCGGATCAACCCGACCAGTGCTGCCCGCTGACTCGCGGGCATCACCGTGCGGTAGGTCTCGCCGCTGACCATCCACGGCCCGGCGAGCTGGCTGTCCTTGTAGATGCCGGTGAGCGTCAACTGCACGGTGTCGCGACCCGGGCGAGCCAGCGTATGTGACGAACCCACCGTCCAGCCGCGACCCTTCGCGAAGGTCTGGCTCGCGACGATGTTGGTGCCGGTCGGCGAGATCGTGCCCTGCACGGCGGGCACGCCGAGCGCATCCTGCAACGGCCCATCGATACCACTACCGGTGTCGAACTTTCCATCCAGCAGCGCGAAGACCGGGTGGAACTGGGTCATCGACGCGACGCCTGGCACCTTCGCTGCCTTGTCGACAGCCTGCTGCGGCAACGGCAGCTGCTGCTGGGTCGAGAGCACCAGATCGGCGCGCACGTTGTTGTCGAAGAGCGCGCCCACGCTGCCTTTGGCCGACGCACCGATCACGGCGATACCACTGACGATCAACAACCCGAGGGTCAACGCGAAAGCGGTGGCCGCAGTGCGCCGGGGGTTGCGCACAGCGTTGGCGGGAGCCAGCGTGCCGGGCCGCCCGAACGGCTTACCGACCAGCCACCCGATCGGCGGGATGATCACCCGCGCCAGCACCGGCGACAACATCAGCGCGGCGCCGCCGACACCGAGCAGTCCGAGCCCGAGCAGCGCCGACCCGTTACCGGTGTCTTTCGTCGTCGCCCCCACCGCAGTCAGTGCCACCCCGATCACGAGCAGCACCGCGCCGATGATCGTGCGCCGGGTCGACTTGGCGGACGAGGCCACCGTGAACTCTTCGCGCATCGCCTCGACCGGCGCGATCAGCGAGGCACGACGCGCCGGGATGTACGCCGACAGCATCGTCACCCCGACACCCAGCACCAGCGCCACGAGCAACGTGCGCGGCTGCAACACAAGAGGACCGGACGGCAGACCGACATTGAACGCATTCAGCAACTGCCGCAATCCGATCGCCAAACCGATACCGGCGACGATGCCGAGCACGCTACCGACGATCCCGGTCAGCAACGCCTCGACCAGTACCGAGCGACGTACCTGCCGGCGGCTGGCACCCACCGCCCGCAGCAGCGCCAGTTCGCGCAACCGCTGCGCCACGATCATCGAGAAGGTGTTGTAGATGATGAACGTGCCGACGATCAGCGCGATGAACCCGAACGCGAGCAGCACGTAGTTGATGAACGACAGCGCCGTCTGGATCTGGTTGTTGGTGTCGTCGCGCAGTTTGGTGCCGGTCTCGACCGTGACGCTGCTGGCGGGCAGCGCAGCCCGCACCCGCGCGGTGAGCTCCTGCTCGCTGACGCCGGGTTTGGCCGAAAAGTTGACCGAGGTGTAGTTACTTCCATCCGATAGCAGCTTCAGCGCCTGCGACTTGGCGAGCAGGGCGCCGATATAGCCGCCGGTCTCGGTTTTCGTGGCGTAGATGCCGCTGACGGTGAAGGACGCCACCGGCTTGTCGGCAAGCACGAGCTGCACCTTGTCGCCGACTTTGATGCCGCCGGTGGTCGCTGCGCCCTGATTGATGATGACCTGACCGTTGCTGGTCGGCGGGCTGCCCTCGACGAACTTCGTGGGGTCGCCGATGTTGTCCTGCGGCGAGGGGTACATGTCGGCGACGCTCGGCGCGCCACCGGTCTCGACCTTGACACCCTTGGCGTTGACCAGCACGACCGGTCGCTCGACACCCGGTGAAACCTTGTCGACCCCCGCGATCGAGCGGAGCTTCGGGATCTGCGTAATCGGGATACCCGCGTTGTAGGTGTGGGCCGGTTCGGCGTGCGTCGCGATGCCCTTGAACGCGTCGTCAAAGATACCGGTGAAACTGCTCTTCAGGGTGTCGGTGAAAACGAAAGACCCTGTCACGAAGGCGGTTCCGAGCACCACCGACAACACCGTCAGCAGCAGCCGCACCTTGTGCGCGCGCAGGTTACGGACCGATACCCGACCCATCGGACGTTTGGCCACGGCTCAGCGCTCCAGGTGCTTCATGCGGTCCAGCACCTTGTCTTCGGACGGGTCGCGCATCTCATCGACGATGTCGCCGTCGGCGAGGAAGAGCACCCGGTCGGCG
>JBBPZD010000259.1:0-11313 GCA_038199265.1 Actinomycetales bacterium
CGAGTTCGGCAAGGGTGCGGCCCGCCGCATCCGCCGTGCGAACAAGATCCCCGCAGTCCTCTACGGTCACGGCACCGATCCCATCCACATGACGCTGCCCGGCCACCAGACGATGTTGCTGCTGAAGAACGCGAACGCGATCTTCACCATCGACCTGGAGGGTAGCGAGCACCTGGCCCTGGCCAAGGACGTCCAGCGTGACGCGATCAAGCCGATCATCGAGCACATCGACTTGGTCGTGGTTCGTCGCGGCGAGAAGGTCGTCGTCGAGATCCCGGTTCACGTCGACGGCGAAGCGGCCATCGAGACCGTCGTCACGTTGGAGAACAGCGTGCTGTCGGTGCTCGCCGACGCGTTCGCAATCCCGGAGGCAGTCGTCGTCTCGGTCGAGGGCCTCACAGCCGGCACTCAGATCCTGGCCAAGGACGTCGTCTTGCCCAAGGGCACCGAGCTGGACGCCGACGAAGAGATGCTGGTCATCAACATCGTCCAACAGCAGTCGGTCGAAGACCTGGAGACCGAACTGGAGGCTGCTGAGGCCGAAGCCGGTATCGAGCGCGAGGAGTCCGATGAGGACGAGGCCGCAGACGAGGACACCGTCAAGGCCGACGACTCCGAGTAGTCACCGCCACCGCATCGCGTGCGCCCCTGCGCCCACCGCAACCTGCTCGGTTGCAGTCGGTACAGGGGCGCACCGTGCGTTGTGGCCAGCAGGAGCATCCGGGCATACTGACTGCCCGTGGATACCTGGTTGATCGTCGGACTCGGCAATCCGGGACCGGCGTACGCCGGTAACCGGCACAACGTGGGCGCCATGGTCATCGACCTGCTCGCCGATCGCGCCCGAGTGACACTGAAGGCCCATAAGGCCCGTGCCCGTGGTGCTCAGCTTCGGTTGGAGAGCGCTGCTCCCGGAATCCCGGGTCCGTCGGCGGTGATCGCCGTCCCGAGCACCTACATGAACGAGTCGGGCGGGCCGGTCTCGGCGCTGCTGCGCTTCTTCAAGATCCCGCCGGAGCAGCTGATCGTCGTTCACGACGAACTCGACCTCGACTACGGCACGGTGCGTTTGAAGAAGGGCGGCGGCGAGGGCGGTCACAACGGGCTGCGCTCGATCAGCACCTCGCTCGGCACCAAGGACTACGTGCGGGTGCGCGTTGGAATCGGTCGGCCGCCGGGTCGGATGGACGCAGCCGACTACGTGCTCAAAGACTTCAGTGCCCAGCAGCGCCCGGAACTGGACTTCCTGCTGCCATCGGCAGTGGATGCCATCGACCTGCTGGTCCAGCGCGGGCTCAACGAAGCCCAAAACGCAGTCCACGGAAACTGATTCAGTCGCGGGTGTCTGCACTTTCGTGCCGACGGGTGCTCGCAGTTGCGGACACTCGCAGATTTTGAGCCGCCGAGGGGCACTAGCTCGCGGGGCTCTCCAGGTCCTTCTTCAGGGCTGCCAAAGTGCTGGCTATATTGGCGCGCTGGTGGATAGCGAACGTGGAGCCCTTGGTCGCTACCGCGTCGAACACCCGGACCGCCGGGTAGGGCCAGCGTCGTCGTCCGTCGGTCCAGATCTCGGTCACGAGCGTGCCGGTCTCCGCCGAGTTGCCTGATTGTGTTTCGTCCATCACATACTCCCAACGGGCGACCGGTGCCCGCAGGAACGGTTTCTTGCGGCCGATCGCGACGACATCGAACGCGAAACGTCGGCCCGGGTCAGACTCGGTGACGACGCACTCTGTGCGCCAGCCCAGGCCGTACCGCCGGTTGGCTCCGACGAACGTGGTGCCCGCGGGGGCCGGCCGGCCGGCTGTCGCGATGTCGGCTCCGGTGTTCTCCGGGCTCCAGCGGCCCATCTGCGACGGATCGCTGACCGCATCGAAAACAGCCTGCGGTGTGACCCCGACGATGACGACAGAATCCCGGACACTCATCTCGCGTGGCATCCAGCGATCTTAGGTCGCGGATGCTCCGCCACTGGACGGGCCAGTCGGGCGGCAGAATCCGCACTCGCCCTGCCACCCCACTCTTGACCGGCGAGTTCGCAGCTGCGTGGCAACCTGGGCAGCGCGCCGCCATGTCGGTGGGCTGACCTACAGTTGAAACATCACCCCGCAGCGAACAACTTCGGGGTTTTTCGTGCTGCCGACCGGAAGAAAACCGTGCGCCTGGATCCCCTGCTCGATCTGCTCGTCCGTGACGCCGGTGTGCGTCGGATCATGGACTGGCGCTCATCCGCCGATGTCGTCGACGTCGCAGCCTCATCCGGCCTTCGGGCTCCGGTGTTGGCGCTGTTGACCCGCCCGACCGACACCGCCCGGGTGCCGCTGCTCGCAGTCACGGCACCCGGGCGCGAAGCCGGCGATCTGGCTGCTGCCCTGCACAGCCTGCTACCGGAACACTCCGTGGCCGAGTTCCCGAGCTGGGAGACCCTCCCGCACGAACGGCTCAGTCCCCGCAGCGACACGGTCGGGCGCCGGTTGGCTGTACTGCGTCGCCTCGCTCACCCCGCCGAGGGCGAACACTCCGAGCACGGGCCCCTCGACGTCGTCGTCGCAAGTGTCCGCGCAGTGCTGCAACCGGTGGCCCCGGGTCTTGGCGATCTGGCCCCGGTCGAACTGCTCGCCGGTACCGACGCGCGGCTCGAGGATGTCGTCGAGGCTCTGGCAGCCGCTGCCTACGCACGTGTCGACATGGTCGAGCGGCGCGGTGAATTCGCGGTTCGTGGAGGCATCCTCGACGTTTTCCCGCCCACCGAGGAGCACCCGCTGCGGGTCGAGTTCTGGGGCGACACTGTCGAGGAGGTCCGCTGGTTCAAGGTCGCAGATCAGCGGTCGCTGGAGATTGCGGACGGCGGGCTGTGGGCACCACCGTGCCGTGAGCTGTTGCTCACCCACGACGTTCGCGATCGTGCTCGCGAGCTGGCGCCGCAACTGCCCGGGGTCAGCGACATGTTGGAGAAGGTTGCTGAGGGCATCGCTGTCGAGGGTATGGAGTCGCTGTCGCCGATCCTGCTCGGTGACGCGATGCAGCCGCTGCTCGATGCCCTGATGCCCGGCACCCACGTGGTGCTGTGCGACCCGGAACGAGTCCGTACCCGCGCAGCTGATCTGGTGACCACCAGCGCCGAGTTCCTCGACGCCAGTTGGGCGAACGCAGCGGCTGGAAATAGTGTGCCGGTAGACCTGGAAGGCACCCTCGGCACTGCCTCCTACTGGAGCTTGTCCCAGCTTCGTGATCACGCCTTGGCCACTGGTCGTCCGTGGTGGTCGATGTCATCGTTCGCCTCCGACGAGGAGCTCACTGAGTTCTCCGAGGACGAACTGCCGGGGGAGCGGATCACGCTGCACACCCAGGAGATTCCTGCGTATCGCAGCAACACCGAGAAGGCAGTAGAAGACCTGCGGCGTTGGACCGTCGAAGGCAAACGCGTCCTCGTGGTCACCGAGGGCCCCGGTTTGGCGAAGCGGGTCGCCGAGGTGCTCGCTGAGAACGACATCACCACCCGTGAGCTGGGGCCGCTGGACGAAGGCATGGTCGAGGTCACCACCGGATCCCTCGGCCGCGGTTTCGCGCTTGCTTCCAGCGACCTTGTTCTGGTGACCGAAGCCGACCTCACGGGGAGCAAGGGCAGCAGCGGTAGCACCAAGGACATGCGGCGGATGCCTGCGCGCCGTCGCAACGTCGTCGACCCGCTGCAGTTGCGCCCCGGTGACCACGTCGTGCATGAGCAGCACGGGGTCGGCAAATTCGTGGAGATGATGCAGCGCACCGTCCAGCAGGCCACTCGCGAATACCTGGTCCTGGAGTACGCATCGTCCAAACGCGGCCAGCCGGGTGACCGGTTGTTCGTCCCCACTGATCAACTGGATCAGGTGACGCGGTACGTCGGTGGCGAGATGCCGACGTTGAACAAAATGGGTGGCTCGGACTGGCAGACCACCAAATCGCGTGCGAAACGGCACGTGCGGCAGATCGCCGGTGAGTTGATCCGCCTCTATTCGGCGCGGATGGCGACTGCCGGGCACCCCTTCGCTCCGGACAGCCCGTGGCAGCACGAGCTGGAGGACTCCTTCGCCTACGTCGAGACTCCCGACCAGCTCTCCAGCATCGATGAGGTCAAGGCCGATATGGAGAAGTCGGTCCCGATGGACCGGCTGATCTGCGGGGATGTGGGATACGGCAAGACCGAGATCGCGGTCCGGGCCGCGTTCAAAGCCATCCAGGACGGCAAGCAGGTGGCCGTGCTGTGTCCCACCACGCTGCTGGTCAAGCAGCACGTGCAGACCTTCACCGAGCGGTACGCCGGATTCCCGGTCGTGGTGAAAGCACTATCGCGTTTCCAGAGCGAAAAAGAGGCTCGTGAGGTAGTCGCCGGGCTGAAGTCCGGGGCGGTCGACCTGGTCATCGGAACGCACCGGCTGCTCTCCAAGGAGATCGAGTACAAGGATCTCGGACTGGTCGTGGTCGATGAGGAGCAGCGCTTCGGCGTTGAGCACAAAGAGCAGCTCAAGCAGCTGCGAACCGCTGTCGACGTATTGGCGATGTCCGCTACGCCGATCCCGCGCACCCTCGAGATGGCGGTTACCGGTATTCGCGAGATGTCAACTCTTGCAACGCCTCCCGAGGAACGGCACCCGGTGTTGACTTTTGTCGGTGGGTGGGACGAGAAGCAGATCGGGGCTGCGGTTCGTCGCGAGTTGATGCGCGAGGGGCAGGTCTTCTTCATCCACAACAAGGTCGCCACCATCGAGAAGGCCGCCACCCGATTGCGTGAGCTGGTGCCTGAAGCGCGCATCGTCACCGCGCACGGCAAGATGCCCGAACGGCGGCTGGAGGACGTCGTCCTGGACTTCTGGGAACGGCGCGCGGACGTCCTGATGTGCACCACGATCGTCGAGACCGGTCTGGATATCGCGAACGCCAATACCTTGATCGTGGAACGTTCGGACCTGATGGGTCTTTCCCAGCTGCACCAGCTGCGCGGCCGGGTCGGCCGTGGTCGCGAGCGCGCCTACGCCTACTTCCTCTTCCCTCCCGAGAAGCCGCTGACCGAGACCGCGCACGACCGGTTGCAGACCATCGCCAGTCACACCGACCTCGGCGCCGGCATGCAGATAGCGATGAAAGACCTCGAGATCCGAGGGGCAGGGAACCTGCTCGGCGGGGAGCAGTCCGGACACATCGCAGGAGTCGGGTTCGACCTCTACGTCCGAATGGTGGGTGAGGCGGTTGCCGACTTCCGCGGCGAGAAAGAGACTGGTCCCAAGGAAGTCAAGATCGACCTTCCGGTCGATGCCCACCTGCCGCACGAGTACGTGCCGGGGGAGCGGTTGCGCCTTGAGGCGTACAAGAAGCTCGCGACCGTCGAGGATGAGGCCGGATTGGCCGAGATCGAGGCCGAACTGCAGGACCGGTACGGCACCCCGCCGCAACCGGTTCGCAACTTGTTCGAGGTCGCCCGACTACGCATCGTGGCCCGGCAGGGCGGCGTGGGCGACATCACTGCTCAGGGTCGTTACGTCCGATTCGGTCCGTTGGAACTGCGCGAGAGCCAATCGTTGCGGTTGCAGAGACTATTTCCAGGCACGTTGGTCAAGGTGGGGCACGCTCTGGTGCCGACGCCCAAGACCGCGCCGGTCGCCGGTCAACCACTGCGCGACCTGGAAGTTCTGCGGTGGGCAGCAGCCTTGGTCAAGGCAGTTCTGCTGGACGATATTTCAGCGGCAGCCCGAGCCGCGGGCACATGACGAGCAAAGGACTGGCATGATGACCGCTGTCCCCGAGGAGGTCCATCAGTGAGTACGTCTCGTCGCGCCGTCGGCATCGCAGCCCTGGCCGTTAGCGGCTTTGCGCTCAGCGCGTGCGGCAGTGATCAGTTGTTCCACGACAGCACCACTGCTGCCAGCCGGGGTACAACCCAGGTCAGCACTGAGCAGGTGCAAGAGGCGGTCACTCAGATCAAGAAGGCGTTCGGGCCCAGCGCAGCGGAGTTCGATGCGCGCTCGGCCATCACCTACCTGGTGTTCGCCGATGATTTCCAGCGGATCGCTGGCAAGGCCGGCGGCGCGATCTCGATGGGTGAGGCACGCAAAGAATTCGCGCAGCGAAAGCTGTCCAATCCCTCGACGGCCGCGCTGAATGCGCTGCGCAGCAACATTGCGTTGAACGCCATCGGCCGCAGTCCGCAGGGACAGGAAGAAATCGGCCGCATCGTGAAGGAAGCGTCGGTTCAGGTCAACCCACGGTTCGGGAAATGGGACGGGGTCAAGGGAGTGATCGATCCGGCACAACCGTGGATCGTGCCGACGACGAAGAGTCCGGCGTCCTGAGCCTGCCGCATCCAGGAGATCCGGGGGAAGTACAGGACAGCACCTCCCTGTCGATCCTGGTCACCTCGCCGCGCGTGCCGGCCGGAGTGCTCAGCCGGTCTGCCTGGCAGGTGCTCGAGGCAGCACAGTTCGTCTACGCTGCTGACCCCGCAGAGCCCGTACCGGATGCGATCCGCACCAGTGGCATCGCCGTCGGAGTCGCCGGACACGAGGATCATCGGCAGCTCGCGCGAATGCTCGCACAGCACGAGGGGCACGTCGTCTGGATCGGTTCCGCGGACGGCGATCCAGGGCTGACCGACGCTCTCGCCGCAGAACTCACGCGGCTACCGGCACCCCCGAGCATCGAGATGGTGGTCGGATCCTGGGATCTGCCCGGCGCGCGGTTGTTGGATGCGGTCAGTGTCATGGACACCCTGCGCTCGCCCGGCGGTTGTCCCTGGGACGCCGAGCAGACTCACGACAGCTTGGCGAAGTACCTGATCGAGGAGTCCTACGAGACCCTCGAAGCCATTGAGCTTCGCGACCGTGGGCATCTTGCCGAGGAACTGGGCGACGTTCTCCTGCAGGTGCTGTTCCATTCGCGGGTCGCTGCCGAAGACGCGCGGGAGCCGTTCGATATCGACGACGTCGCAGCGGGCCTGGTCGCGAAGCTCATCCGGCGCCATCCGCATGTGTTCGCCGACGGTGGCGCCAGCACTCCGGGTGAGGTCGAGGCGTCGTGGGAGCAGATAAAGGCCAGCGAGAAGAGTGAGCGGGATCGCGATGATCTGCTCGCCGGAATACCCGCCGATCTTCCGGCGCTGCTCACCGCTGAGAAGTTGCTCGCGCGGCTGCGCCGTCGTGACGCCGCCCCGATCTATTCAGACCCCGCGAGCGCGGGGCCTCAGCTGTTGGAGCTGGTGCGTCGAGCGCAGGGCGACGGGGCAAGTGCCGAGACGTTGTTGCGCCGTGAGATGCGTTCGGTAGCAGTCGCATTCGCTACTTCACAACGGGGTCGGCAGATCGGCAGCGCGGATGGCGGGTCGCAGCCGTCGGATTCCACGAACGAGCACTAAACTCGAGTCGATCGTTTTATGCCTCTCATCAGGAGTGTTTTTCAGTGGCCAGCATCGATGCAATTCTCGCCCGCGAGATCTTGGATTCCCGGGGAAACCCGACCGTAGAGGTCGAGGTCGCCCTCGATGACGGCACAGTCGCTCGCGCAGCAGTTCCGTCGGGTGCCTCCACCGGAGCGTTCGAGGCAGTAGAGCGCCGCGACGGCGACAAGACGCGGTATCTGGGCAAAGGTGTCCAGGACGCAGTGGACGCCGTCAGCGAAGAGCTGGCGCCGCACCTGCTCGGCTTCGATGCAAGCGAGCAACGGCTGGTCGACGCCGAGATGATCGGCATCGACGGCACTCCCAACAAGGGCAACGTCGGCGCGAACGCCATCCTCGGTGTTTCCCTGGCCGTCGCGAAGGCCGCAGCGGACTCCGCTGATCTGCCGCTGTTCCGTTACATCGGTGGCCCAAATGCGCACGTCCTCCCCGTGCCGATGATGAACATTCTCAACGGGGGGTCGCACGCCGACTCCAACGTCGACATCCAGGAGTTCATGATCGCGCCGATCGGCGCCGAGTCCTTCCGGGAGGCGCTGCGCTGGGGTGCGGAGGTCTACCACCACCTGAAAGCGGTGCTGCAGAAGAAGGGTCTGTCGACCGGCCTCGGCGACGAGGGCGGTTTCGCGCCCAACCTGCAGAGCAATCGCGCTGCCCTTGATCTGATACTCGAGGCAATCGACAAGGCGGGGTACACCCCCGGCAAGGACATCGCACTCGCCCTGGACGTGGCAGCAAGCGAGTTCTTCGAGAAGGGCAAGTACCAGTTCGAAGGCGAGAAGAAGAGCGCCGAAGAGATGTCGCAGTACTACGCGCGGCTCGTCGCGGATTACCCGCTGGTCTCGATCGAGGACCCGTTGCACGAGGACGACTGGGACGGCTGGAAGACCTTGACCGACCAGATCGGCCACCAGGTGCAGGTTGTCGGCGACGATCTCTTCGTCACCAACCCCGAGCGGTTGCAGCGTGGCATCGACACCGGTACGGCTAATTCGCTGCTGGTCAAGGTCAACCAGATCGGAACCCTCACCGAGACACTGGACGCCGTGGCCCTTGCGCAGAGCAACGGCTTCCGTTGCATGATGAGCCACCGTTCGGGTGAGACAGAAGACACCACGATTGCCGACCTCGCCGTCGCTACCAACTGCGGGCAGATCAAGACGGGCGCGCCTGCGCGCTCGGACCGGGTTGCCAAGTACAACCAGTTGCTGCGCATCGAGGAAGAACTCGATGACGCGGCGATCTACGCGGGTGCCTCCGCGTTCCCGCGTTTCAAGGCCTGAGAAACCGTAGGAGAGGTATCGGCATGCCGCGCGACGCCCGATCGAGTCGTCCCCCGAGCTCGCGCGGCAGCAGCCCGCGCCCTTCTTCGGCTCGTCCTGGCGCCTCGCGGCCTGCCAAGAACGGCCGGGTTCGCAGCGGGTCGACGCCCGCTGCAGGCCTGGGTCGAGCCACCCGGGCAAGGCGTTCGCCGCGGTCGATGCGCCGCCTGACGGTGCTCGGTGCGCTGGTTGTTTTCCTTGCCGTGCTGATCACGCCAACCCTGCGCAGTTACCTCCGCGGCCAGGATGAGATCGACGGACTGCGTTCCAAGGTCGCATCCCAGAAGGCGGATGTGGCTTCCTTGAAAGCAGAGCAACGTAGGTGGAGCGACCCCACCTACGTCAAGCAGCAGGCCGCGAAGCGACTTGGTTTCGCAGCCCCCGGCGGCACGTTGACCGTGGTGGTCGATCAGGCGGGTGCAGCTCGCCGGGTGTCGAAGACGGGAGTCGTCGCTCCGGCGACGCCCTCGGCCACGCATCCCTGGTACGGCCAGCTGTGGCAGTCGCTCGTCAGCTCTCCGACGCCGTGAGCCGCACGGGAGCCATCGACCAGGCCGACGTAGTCGCGATCGAACATCAGCTGGGTCGAGTGCCGCGAGGTTGTGTCGACGTCGCGGCCCGATGTCACTGCGGTTGCCCGCTCGTGGTGCGCACCCTGCCGCGGCTACCGGACGGCACTCCGTTCCCCACCACCTTCTATGCGACCTGCCCGAAGTTGACCGCCGCCATCAGCACACTCGAAGTCAGCGGCATGATGCGCGACATGACGCAGCGGTTGCAGCAGGACGAGGCCCTTGGCGCCGCCTACGCTGCGGCCCATGCTGCCTACCTCCGCTCGCGCGCCTCGCTCGGCGAGGTGCCCGAGATCGAGGGGATCTCGGCAGGCGGTATGCCGACACGCGTCAAGTGCCTGCACGTGCTCGTCGCCCATTCGTTGAGCGTGGGTCCCGGGGTGAACCCGCTGGGTGATGAAGCGCTTGCAGCGTTGCCGAAATGGTGGCAGGGCGGTTGTTGTCTGGTCGGGCCTGAATGACCCGCATCGCCGCGGTCGACTGTGGTACCAACACCATCAGGCTCTTGATCGCCGACGCGACCGTTTCCTGCGCCGATGAGGCGGACACCGGCCATCGCGGGGTGCCCGCGCTGCGCGACGTTGTTCGTCGGATGGAGTTCGTGCGGCTCGGCGCGGGTATCGACGCGAGCGGTCGAATCAGTCGGATTGCGATGCAGCGCACGCTCGACGTGGCACGTGAGTACGCATCCGAGTGCACTGAGCGCGGCGTCGAACGGGTGAGGTTCGTCGCCACGTCCGCATCGCGGGACGCGTCGAACGCCGATGAGTTCATCGACGGAGTGCAGAGAGCGTTCGCTGCGTACGGCGTCTCACCCGAGGTGGTCACAGGCGCGACCGAAGCGGGTCTGAGTTTTCGCGGCGCGACCGCCGGCCTGGTCTCATCGGGCGTCCCAGGTCCGTATCTGGTGGTCGACCTCGGTGGAGGTTCCACCGAGTTCGTCCGCGGCGGACATGCGGTGACAGCAGCACAATCGGTCGACATCGGTGCTGTTCGGCTGACCGAGCGTTTCCTGCACGCCGATCCGCCCTCAGCGGCGCAACTTGCGGCTGCCGCGGCTGATATCGACGCAGCAATAGAGATGGCCGACGCCGAGGTCGACTTCTCCGGCATCCGGACTCTGATCGGGCTGGCCGGTTCGGTCACCACGATCACGGCGCACGCGCTGCACCTGCCGGCATATGACCGATCCGTCATCCACGGTGCCGTAACGCCTATCGGTGACATGCTCGAATCCTGCGCGTCGCTGATCGGCGCAGACCGGGCGACGCTGGCGGCGATGCCGTTCATGCACCCGGGCCGGGTCGACGTGATCGCGGCCGGTGCCCTCATTTGGAGCCGGGTGGTCGCACGGGTCGCGGCCCGGTCGGGCATCGAAGAGGTGCGCACCAGTGAACAGGACATTCTGGACGGCATCGCGCTCTCTGTCGTGGACGACGACTCGCAGTGACCTGTGGTCGCGGCGGTGCGGAACGGTGTACCCCTTGGCGTCCGATCCGATTACCCTGACGGTGCCCTCGTAGCCCAATCGGCAGAGGCAGGCGACTTAAAATCGCCCGAGTGCGGGTTCGAGTCCCGTCGGGGGCACCAGAGCAGGTGGGTCACTATCCCTGCGGGCCGCTCCCCGGCGTCAGGTGCTGTGAGAGCCAGGAGAACGCTTGGGGCAGTACCTGCCGGTAATCTGCGAAATTGTGCGCTCCTCCGTTCACGACGATGAGTTTCCCGACGAATGGTGCGCGGATCGTGGCGAAGAAGCGACGTGTGGCGGTGACACCGTCGGAGCCCTTTTCGAGGGATCCGACCGATGCGAGCAGCGCGATCTGCGGTACTGGAAGGTTCGTCATGCGCCACTGCGGATCGTTCAGATCACGGAAACTCTTCGACCCGCCCCAGAGGTCTTTGGTCTGACCATCCCGAACTGCGGTGTAGTTCCCGGACAATGAGACCACGGTGGTGAAGAGCTTCGGCGACATCATGGCGAGTTTCGTGGCGC
>JBBPZD010000260.1:0-2525 GCA_038199265.1 Actinomycetales bacterium
ATGTCGCTCTCGGTGCCGTCATCGGCGATCCGACGGGCCGTCTTCGGCGTCAGATCCAGCAGCGCCCTGATGGCACCTGAGGTCTGGTCGCGAGCTCGCAACTCGAGTACCTGCCCGAGTAGTACCAGAACCGTGATGACGGCCGCGGCCTCGAAGTAGACGTCGACGCTACCGTCGCCGCCCCGGAAGGAGTCGGGGAAGATCCCCGGCGCAACGGTGGCGATCACGCTGTACGTCCAGGCGACCCCGGTGCCCATGGCGACCAGCGTGAACATGTTCAGGTTGCGAGAGCGGATCGAAGCCCAACCCCGCTGGAAGAACGGCCACCCAGCCCACAGCACGACGGGCGTGGCAAGCACGAGCTGAATCCATCCGGACGTCTGCGACGACACCAGATCGCGCACGAACCCGAACAGATGGCTCCCCATTTCGAGCAGGAACACCGGGAGCGCGAGCGCCAAGCCGATCCAGAACCGGCGGGTCATGTCGACCAGTTCCTCGTTCGGCCCGGTGTCGGCGGTGACCTCGGTCGGTTCCAACCCCATCCCGCAGATCGGACAGGTTCCAGGACCGTCATTGGTGACCTCGGGGTGCATCGGGCACGTGTACTCGACGGCTCCCCGGGCCGGTGTTGGGGCTGCTACGACGTCGCTACTCATATAATCACGGTAACCCCTACCCCCTTGGGGTATCAAGTGGGCCAGCGTCGGAGCCGACGCCGCGAATCATTCCTGAGGGGTTCGGCTGATCATTAGGGTGCCACCATGTCCGCGCACCCCCAGGCCGTCGCCAAGCTGCAGACGCTCGTCCGGATCCCGACGGTCAGCAACCTCGATCCAGCCCTCGTCGACACCGCGGCGTTCGACCTGCTGCTGACCGAGTTGGCACGATTGTTTCCGTTGCTGCACGAGCACCTCGACCTGACCCGCGTCGCGACCCACGGACTCCTCTTCCATTGGGCAGGTCGATCGCCGCAAGCCGGCGTGCGGCCTGTCGTGCTGATGGCGCACCTCGACGTCGTCCCGGTCGGGGGCCCGTGGCAGTACGACGCATTCGGCGCCGAGCTGGTCGACCACAACGGCGTCCAGACCATCTGGGGTCGCGGCACCCTGGATGACAAGGGCTGCCTGGTCGGCATCTGCGAGGCCGTCGAAGAATTGCTCGCTGAGGGTTTCGCCCCAGCCGGGGATCTGTGGCTCTCCTTCGGTTGTGATGAAGAGGTGATGGGCACCGCCGCCGTGCTAGCCGTCGAAGAACTACAGCGGCGCGGTGTCCGACCGTGGTTCGTGCTCGACGAGGGCGGCGCGATAGCGAGCCAGGCATTTCCGGGAGTCGTCGCGCCTATCGGGGTCGTCGGGGTCGCCGAGAAAGGCGCGACTTCCATCGAGTTGCGGGTCGAGGGCCGTGGCGGGCATGCCGCCACACCTGCCCGGACGGGTCCGACCGCTCGTCTGGCCAGGGCCATCACCCGCCTGGATCGCTCCTCCATGCCGGCCGGCCTTCCGGCGCCCACGATAGAACTCTTCCGGCGTCTGGCCCCGCACGCTGCACTGCCACTGCGCCCACTGCTCGCGGGCGCCGAGCGCCTCAAGCCGGCACTGACGCGCGCCCTACTGGCCGCAGGACCGGAGACCGCTGCGATGACCCGCACCACCTTCGCGATCACCACGCTTTCGGGATCACCCGCGATCAACGTCATCGCCGCAACGGCCAAGGCCGGGGTGAACATCCGGGTAATGATCGGCGACAGCGTCGCCGACGTGCTCGCGCACGTGCGCAAGGCGGTCAACGACGACCAGGTGCACATCGACGTGCTCGAAGAGGGCGCGGCCAGCCCGGTCTCCCCGATCGACGACGACGCGTTCCGGCTGCTGGAGACCACGATCAACACCGTTTTTCCGGACGCGGTGCCCGCTCCATACGTCATGATGGCCGCCACCGACTCACGGCACTTCACTGCAATCTGTGACCGGGTCTACCGCTTTGCGCCGTTCAGAATGACCAAGGCCCAACGCGAGTCGATCCACTCCTACGACGAGCACCTGGGCGTTGACGCCTTCCTCGACGGCATCACCTGGTACCGCCGGCTCATCGAAGGGATCAGTTGATGAAGCCCGACTCCGACGCGCGCGGGACGCGGGTGGTCCAAAGCCTCGCGAAGGTCATCGGCTTCCTGGTGATGGTCGAGGTGGCCAGCGGTGTGCTGCAGGGGTATTACACGCCGATCTACCCGCAGATCGCCGATCACCTCACGATCCCCGAGGGGGACCTCAACTGGTTCGAAGCGGCGCAGCTGGTCGTTTCAGCTCTGTGCGTGCCTCTGCTGGCTCGCCTCGGAGATCTGATCGGGCACCAGCGGATCCTGCTGCTCGCGACTGCTGTCACGGCGCTCGGATCGTGGATTCTGGTGATCGCACCTACTTTCACCACTTTCCTCATCGGCTGGGCACTGCAGGGCGCGTATGTTGTCTGGTTGCCGTTGGAGATCGCGATCATCTACCGCCGACTGCGCGGTGACGCCGACC
>JBBPZD010000261.1:0-2102 GCA_038199265.1 Actinomycetales bacterium
GACGTCCCACGGGTGGTCCAACCCGCTCTGCACGGTTTGTACTGCGGACCCGTTCTGCGCAGCCTGCGTCTTGGCGCCAGACCCGGGAGTCGAGGCCCGATCCGTTCCTGAGCTGCAGCCGGTGACGACCAGCGCAGCGACCACGACGGGTATCGAAACACGGGCAGTTCGTCGCAGTAGGTGAAAGGAAGCAGGTCGGTCGTGGCGGTGCATAGAACAACGCTAGGTGACAGGCCGTGCGGGGCTGCCAGCGCATCGCAGATAGGGAGCACGAGACGAGGCAGCGGTGGCGATACAGAACGACACACCGAACTGACGGGCGCGACCATCCCGCTGCAGCGACACCCTGACCACCTGACGTGTCGGTGGTCCGCGCAAGACTGATCTCATGCTGTTCGACAACCTCGTGTCCACGTCTGCACAGGTGGGCGCTACCCGGTCACGCAACGCGAAGATTGAACTGGTCGCGGCGCTATTGCGTGACGCCGTTGCCGGCGACGAGGTAGAACTCGCCGCCGCCTATCTGGCCGGCATATTGCCGCAACGTCGGGTGGGTGTGGGGTACCGGTCACTGACCAACATGCCGATATCCGCGGCCGAGCCGTCGTTGACCATCGCCGACGTCGACGCGGTGATGCAGCAGCTCACCGACGCGAGCGGACCTGGGTCGGCAACGGTCCGAGAAATCACGTTGCGATCGATGCTCGCAGCGGCCAGCTCGGCCGAACAGAAGTTTCTGCATGGCCTCATCACCGGCGAACTACGCCAGGGAGCACAGGACGGGGTGATGCTGGCTGCGATCGCGTTGGCGGCCGATATACCGAGTGCAGCTGTACGTCGCGCGTCGATGCTCGCGGGCTTCACCGCACCGGTCGCTGCGGTCGCACTGGCTGGCGGACTGGCCGCGCTCGCCGACATCGGTCTGTTGCCCGGTCGGCCGCTCCGACCGATGTTGGCCGCTTCGGACACCACGGTCGCCGATGCCTTCGCAACGATCAAGGCAGCCGGACAACAGGTCGCGGTCGAGTGCAAGCTCGACGGTATCCGCATCCAGGCCCACAAGACGGGGGACGACGTGCGACTGTTCACCCGGAGTCTGGAGGAGATCACCGACCGGCTCCCCGAGATCGTCGACGCGGTGCGCGCTGTTCCCGCCGAGCAGTTGGTGCTCGATGGCGAGGTGATCGCGCTGCGGAAGGACGGCGTCCCGCAGCCATTCCAGGTCACCGGGGCACGCACTGCCAGTCGCAAGGATCCAGAGAAGTTGCGCGAGGAGACCCCTGTTACCCCCTGGTTCTTCGACGTGCTCCACCTGGACGGGGTCGACCTGATCGACGAACCGGCGAGTAGTCGCTGGGACACCCTGCTCACCCTGGTCCCCGAGTCGCTGTTGGTTCCCAGGCTGGTCACCGTCGACCCCGAGCAGGGCCAGGAGTTCTTCCGCGAGAAGGTCGCAGCAGGCCACGAAGGCGTCGTGGTGAAGTCTCTGCAGGCCCCCTATGCCGCCGGGCGTAGAGGCGCCGGCTGGGTCAAAGTGAAACCTCGACACACCCTCGATCTGGTCGTGCTCGCTGTTGAACGCGGCAGTGGCAGACGTACCGGGCTGCTGTCCAACATCCACCTGGGCGCCAGAGATCCGAAGAGTGGCGGATTCGTGATGCTCGGCAAGACGTTCAAGGGAATGACGGACGAGATCCTTGCCTGGCAGACCGAGCGGTTCAACGAACTGGCGATCTCCGACGACGGGTGGACGGTCACAGTCCGGCCTGAGCAAGTCGTCGAGATCGCGTTCGACGGGGTCCAGCGTTCCACGCGATACCCGGGCGGGATGGCGCTGCGGTTTGCTCGAGTGCTGCGGTATCGCGACGACAAGCAGGCCGAGGAAGCCGACACGGTCGACCTCGTGCGCGAGGTGGCACAGTGGGACGCATGACAGATCAGCAGCCCGAAGACGAGGTCGTCCAGCTCTGCCAGGACCTGATCGGCATCGACACCAGCAACTACGGCGACGGCAGCGGCCCGGGGGAACGCAAGGCCGCGGAGTACGTGCTCGGGCGATTGGAAGAAGTCGGTCTGGAGCCTGAGTTGGTCGAGAGCGAACC
>JBBPZD010000262.1:0-17246 GCA_038199265.1 Actinomycetales bacterium
GACCCCGCCGCCCCCTGTGCCGGCCTCTTTGAGGTCCGCGCCGGCGCAGAACGCCGGACCATCGGCAGCAAGCACCACGACTCGGACCTGGGCATCGTCCTGAGCAAGCTGCAACGCCTCGATCAACTCATCGACGAGCTGCCGGCTGAGCGCGTTGCGGTTGTGCGGGCTGTCGAGCGTGATCGTGGCCACAGCATCAGCCACCGCGTACTTCACAAGTTCCATAAGGGCTCCAGTCGTTCGAGGTATGACCAGTTCGCGGGAATCAATACGACTTCGGCAGTCCGAGGCTGAACTGCGCCACGAAGTTCAGCGCCATCTCGCGGCTGACCGGGGCGATCCGGGCCAGCCGTGATGCGGCGAGCAGGTGCACGAAACCGTACTCCTGCGCCAAGCCGTTACCGCCGAGTGCTTGCACGGCCCGGTCGACCGTGGTGCAGGCAGCCTCCGCGGAGGCGTATTCGGCCATATTCGCCGCTTCACCGGCGAGCATGAACTCGCCCACGTCGTAGAGCGCGGCAGCCCGTTAGGTCATCAGCCGGGCCAGTTCGATCTCGACGTGTGACTGGGCGAGCGGGTGCGCGACGGCCTGGTGCTGGCCGATCGATACGCTCAGCAGCTCGCGCTCCTTGGCGTAGCTCGACGTCGTCGATGTGCACGCTGAACTGCCGTTCCGGCTCAACCATCCCCATCGATATCTCGGTAAAGGTGAAGCACTCGGCGTCGGTCGGCACGTGAACAACGCAGGTCGCAGTTCGGAGGTCTTCCAGCTCTGAGTGCGGGCGACGACGAGCACGTGGCTGCACTCGTCGACACCGGAGATGTAGACCTTCCCACCCCGCAACCACCACCCGTCACCATCGGGTGCTGCCGTCGGCGAATCCGGGCAGCCAGCGATCGTGCCTCCCGCGCCGCCGTACTCCTCGGGGATGGCAACTGCGAGGAAGCCCTGTCGACCTGCTGCTTGCCGCAGCTCATCGGTCTTGACATCGGCGTAGGCCTTGCCGAGCCGATAGTCCGACCCGTAGCTCTCGGCGAACTGGGCCACCGAGGTGGGTTGAGAGCCGTCCGCAAGACCGTTATTTCGCCGCCGCACGGCTGGAGTACCCGAGCAGCTTCGCTGCGAGGTCATCCATGACCTCGTCGGTGCCGCCGCCGATCCGCAGGATGCGCGAATCGCGGTAGTGCCGCTCGACTTCGGACTCTCGCAGGTATCCCGCACCGCCGAAGATCTGGACCGCCTGGTCGACCACGAAATCGCATGCTGCGGTTGCTTCGTTCTTGGCCACGGTCGCCTCGAGGAGCAGTTCCTCGCCGGCTACTTCGCGTTCGATGATGCAGCGGGTGTAGGTCCGTGCCACCTCGGTGCGGCGGTGCATGGCGACCAACGTGCGGCGGATGGACTGACGGTCGATCAGCGGCCGCCCGAAGGTCTCCCGGCCGCGCGCGTACTCGACGGCGAGGTCGAGCGAGCGTTGCGCGGTGGCGTATGCCTGCACAGCGAGGTTGAGTCGCTCATGCACGAACTGCTGCATGACCGGTACGAATCCCTCGCCCTCGCGACCGACCAGGTTCCTTGCGGGTACCCGCACCTCATCGAAGGACAACTCGGCGGTGTCAGAACACTGCCAGCCCATCTTCCGCAGCGGGGATGAGACCGAGAAGCCGGGCAAACCCTTGTCGATCACGATCAGGCTGAGGCCGTCGTAACCATCGCCCCCGGTACGCACGAGCGTCGTCACGAAATCTGCACGAATCCCACTGGTGATGAACATCTTCGAGCCAGTGACCAGGTAATCGTCACCGTCGCGCACTGCGCGGGTCTGCACCGCTGCGACGTCCGAACCGCCGCCGGGCTCGCTCACAGCGAGCGAGCCGATCGTCGTGCCGGCCAGGGTGGGTCGGACGTAGCGATCTATGAGATCGGCGTTGCCGCTGGAGATGATGTGCGGCAGTGCGATCCCGTGGGTGAAGAGACCGGACACCAGACCGCTGGACCCGCCTGCGCCGATGATCGCCTCGCACATCACCGTGTTGTCGATCGCGTCGCCGCCCTGACCGCCCACCTCTTCGGCGAAACCGACACCGAGCAACCCGGCGGCGGCCGCATCGAGATGCAGCTGACGCGGCAACATGCCCTCGTCTTCCCACCCGGCCAACTGATCGGTGATCTTGTCGCGGGTAAACCGGGTGACGCTGTCTCGCCACGCTTCCCGCTCAGGTGTGTTCCATTCGGTGTTCACTGCACACGCTCCGCTGTCTGGGGGAGTAACTGCCGGGGGACGTCGACGACTCGGGCACACAGCCACTTGCCGAGCGCTTTGGTTTGGGGATCAGGACGGGTGGACGCGGCGACACCGTCGCCGAGCAACCCGTGGATCACGACGTAGAAACCGGAGAGGTTCGCGACGCGTACCGGTTCGCTCATTCCCGTCCCCCCCAGGCAACCGGGTCGTCCCCCGGTGGCCCGGCGAACGCCTGCACGATGCCGAGCCACGAACGTGCGTCCTCACCCGTGGCGAGCAGCTCGGTGTCAGCCGGGTGCACTCGACGTACCGCGACGCGAGCGAAATCCCACGCAGTGCCGGTGATGCGCTGTTCGGCACCCTCGGGTCCCCAGGTCCAGACATCACCCCCCGGACCGATCAACTCCAGGAACACCCCATGTTCCGGCACGTTCATCTCCCGGCTGAGGTAGGCGAAGGCGCGCGTGGCGTAGCCGAGATGGCAGATGTGTCGGATGCGATCGGTCGGGATCGATTCCACTCCCAGGGCATCTGCGATGTCGAGCCCATGTGCCCACGTCTCCATCAACCGCGCTGTTGCCATCGAGGTGGGCTTCATCGGCGGGCCGAACCACGGAATCCGCGCCTGCGGATCCACCCCGCCCAGGCGGTCGTGCAGCAGCTCTCGTGCGTCGTCCCACCGGGTAAGAAGCACCGCCGGGGGCAGTGCCGCGAACTCAGCGGCCCCGTCGTCGACAAAGGTGTCGGGCGCGCGAATCGCGCTTTCGACCACCTGCTTCCACTCCTCGCCGGCTACCTTTTCGTCCAACGTGGTCGCGACGGCGATCGAGGACGTCGCGTCGGTCCAGGCCAGGTGTCCGATCTGGTGGGCGACGCTCCACCCCTTCGCAGGCGTGGGACGCGTCCAATCCGTACCCGCCAACGTCTGCACCAGGTGCCGGACGACGGTCGATTCGGCGCGCAGGTCCACCAGCAGCGCTTCGAGCTTCATGAGATGGCCTTCCGGCGGGCGTGGTGGTCGATGATGGGTGCCCAGCGCGCGATGACCGCGGCACGTCGCGGCCCGTCGTCGCTGAGCGTGTTGGCCAGACCGAGCCCGCGCAGCATGTCGAGCAGGCCCTGGATGAGCAGTCGCGTCTGCGGGTCGTCGTCATCGACCCCGAGCAGGTCGACGGCAAGCCGGTGCGCGCGACGACCCCAGTGGCGTTCCATCGGTGCCACGACCTCGAGCAACTCAGAGTCGGTGCGGGCCGCGACCCACAGTTCGAGAGCCGCGACGAACAGGTCGGAGACGAAGAAGTCGGCGAGGGTCGACAGGGCTGCGTCGGTCCGAGCTGCGCCGACAGGCATGTCGTCGTGCAGTTGCTGCAACTGAGCCTGTAGCCGCTCCCCGAGGTGATCGACGGCTGCCACCACGAGTTCACGTTTGGAGGGGAAATGGTGCAGCTGAGCACCGCGCGACACCCCTGCTCGTGCTGAGACAACAGTGGTGGTGGTGGCCGACCAGCCGCGCTCGACCAGCACCTCGATCGTCGCTTCGAGCAATCGCGTACGCATCGCTGCGGCCCGCTGCGGTTGGGGCACCCGGACGGCTGTCGGGGTATTCGTAGGGGTAGCTGTCGTCACGACCCCACCATGGGCCATATCGAACAAACAGTCAACGCTGCTTGTTTTATCCTGCATGATTTGCGCTCTTCGTCATGGCTGTCGGCGTGGCCCGCTAACCTGTGACTGAGCCCACATGTTAGAAATCGCACTAGCCGGAGGAATGCATGACCACGGATTACGTCGTCGTCGACCCGAGCACCAACGAGACCGGGCAGGAGTACCCGACCGCTACCGACCAGGACGTCCAGGCAGCGATGGCGTCGGTCACCAGGGCCCACCGTGAGTGGTCTCGTAACTCGACGGTGCATGAGCGTGCTGCGCTCATCCACCGCGTGGCCGAACTACACACCGAACGCCAGGACGAACTCGTCGAGATCATCGTCCGCGAGATGGGCAAGCCCGAGGCCGAAGCCATCGAAGAGGTCGGGTTCGCTGCAGCCATCTACGACTACTACGCCGACAACGGACCCAAGTTTCTGGCCGATGAGCCCATCGAGCAGGAAGACGGCGCCGGTACCGCCCTTATCCGCCGCACGTCCATCGGCCCCCTGCTCGGCATCATGCCGTGGAACTTCCCGTACTACCAGGTGTCCCGCTTCGCCGGACCCAACCTGGTGGCCGGGAACACGATCATCCTCAAGCACGCGCCGCAGTGCCCCGAGTCAGCGGCCGCGATCGAGAAGATCTTCCTGGACGCCGGCTTTCCGGAGGGCGCCTACGTCAACCTCTATGCCACGAATGACCAGTGCGCCGACATCATCGCCGACCCCCGCATCCAGGGCATCTCGTTGACCGGCTCAGAACGCGCTGGGGCGGCAGTCGCTGAGATCGCCGGACGCAACTTGAAGAAGGTCGTCCTCGAACTGGGCGGCGCCGATCCGTTCATCCTGCTCAGCACCGATGACATGGACGAAGCTGTCCAAGCCGCGTTCGATGCTCGCTACTACAACACCGGCCAGGCCTGCAACGGTGGCAAGCGCGTCATCGTCGCCGACGACCTGTACGACGAGTTCGTGGCCGCGTTCACCGCCAAGGTTCTGGCAACGCCCAACGACGCACCCATGTCATCAGTGAAAGCAACCGACAACCTCGTCCAGCAGGTCGAGCGGGCGGTCGAGGGGGGCGCCACACTGCAGACCTCCGGAGAACGCAACGGTGCGTTCTACCCGCCGAGTGTGCTGACAGACGTGAGCCACGACAGCGACACCTTCCACCAAGAGCTCTTCGGGCCCGTCGCGATGGTGTTCCGGGCCGACTCCGAAGAGGCTGCGATCCAGTTGGCGAACGACACCCCATTCGGTCTCGGTTCCTACGTCTTCACCACCGACGCGGAGCAGGCCCAGCGGGTCGCCGACAAGCTCGAGGTAGGCATGGTGTTCGTCAACGGCGTCAACGCCGACTCGGTCGAGTTGCCGTTCGGTGGTGTCAAGCGTTCCGGGTTCGGCCGCGAACTGGGCCGTTACGGCATCGAGGAATTCCTCAACAAGAAGCTCATTCGCGTCGTCAAGTAACGACCGACACCCGGTGGCTGCGCGCTTGCGCGAAGCTACCGGGTGGGCGTTACTTCACCCCGTTCAGCGCGTCCACGACTTTGAAGAGATCGCCGCGGTCGTAGTAGTTCACCGCCACATAATTCGGAATCATGCCTCGCTCACGACGGCATTTAATTAGCCGCGGGTACAAGCTGTCGTAGGCGTTCACCCGCGCCGCATCGGTGAGGATCGAACCGAAGTTGTTGATCCAGTTGTTGATCAGCAGTAGCTGGCTCTTGTCGGTTCCGCGGTTGCGCGCGCAGCTGAGTTGAGCCGCAGTCTTGGCGTCGTAATTGGTGTCCTGGGTTTGGTCCCAGCCCTGTAGCAGCCACGGATACGTCGTCTTGCCCCCTTCGCGCTGCATCAGGACGACCACCCGTTTGCCGGTGTCGATCATCTGGCCGAGCGTGGGCCAGGGGTCGCCGACCTTGTGGGTGGCGACATAGGGCAAGAGGCCCGCTTGGTCGAAAACTCCTGCAGTATCTGTCGCAGACACCGAATCCTCGATGAAGATCGTGACCACCTCCCGAGGGTGCGCGACCAGCCAGTCGCGCACCTTCTTCATCTCCGGCTCCCACTTGGTGGCGCCGATGTCGCAGACGCCGTGGCAGAGGTAGGGCTCGACCGGGCCAACAGGCGTGCCCGCGAACGCGTTCCGCAATCGGATGGCGCTGTCGATGGTGCCGGACCCGAAGTCGGCTTTCGCCTGGGCCAGCCCCTTCGCTTTGTCTTTTGCAGCATTGGTCACTCCCCCGGCGCTGGTGCGTTGGCCATACCAGGTGTCGATGAGCAGCACGCGGATGCCGGCCTTCAGCTGGCCCACCAGCCCGGTCGGCTGCTCCGCGAGGTACCAACCGGGTTCGTCAGCCGCCGACATCGAGTTGTGGGTCGACGGGTACGCGACGTCGTTGTAAGCGCGGTGGCAGAGCTCGGTGAAACCGTTGCACCTCGTGTCCCCCGCTGCGCCGGCCTCGGCAGGCTGCGCGGGCAATGCCCGGGAGGAAGGGAGGGCGAGCGAGAGCACCAGGGCCGCGACGACAGCCATCGGCAGCACCACCAACGCACGACCGGTCCACACATGCCTCGGCGCCTCGTGGTTCTTTTTGCCTCGCTTCAGCACCTCGGTGGTCACCCGGGTTGCTTCACCGACCCCGATGACCAACACCGCCATCCCGGCGACGACAGCCATCGCCTCCACCGCGAGCGAAGGTTGCACCACCGAGAAGGCACCCACCCCCAAGAGCGCGGCCGCTCGCACCGCACGGGTCCGCTGGGACGCCGGGTGGGCCGCAAGCCATTGCCGCCAGTCGAAGGTCGCTGCAGGATCACCGTCCAAGACTGCGAGCACCCGCAGGACCACCCCCGTTCCGAGCAGAACCGCAGCCGGCCACCACAAGAAGGTGAGCACGACGTGCAGCACCGCAGCGCGCAACGCACCGGGCACCGAGTCGGTGTCGGCGGAAGCAGCAACCACCGCGACGACGGCCGCCAAGGCCACGATCAACCCACCTGCGGCGATCACTGCATGCCCGATCTGTCGCAGCGCACTCTTGCGCCAGCCGAGCAACCACCCCGCACCCACCAGAGTTGCGAGTGCGAGCAGTGGAAGCAGCCACGAAAGGAAGGTCACCCAGCGCGCCGCAGCGATGGTGCTGCGCGCCGCGGACTGGTCCCCGACCCTGGCCAGCGTGACGTCGAGATTCGCGGGGACAGCTGCCGATGAATCCGGAGCAACGCGGGCGATCACCCCAGCCAACACGGCGCCGACATCGGCCAACCGCAGCACGACGGTGCCTGACCCAGGTTCGGTGAACGCGTCGTGCACCTGCCGAATACTGGCTCGCACGACGGGGCTGAACGCGTCGCTGCGCACAATCGAGATGGAGGCAGTTTCGATCAGGGGTCGTACCGCGGTCAGATCGGCGTCCGCTTTGATGATGGCGTCGGTCATCGCGATGCCGACCTGTCGGGACACTGCGTCGTCCTGCCGGATCTCGTCTGCATGCGACGCGAACCGGGCGCCGTCGACGACCTGCCGGTTCGTAATCCCTGCGAGTGTTCCCAGGGCCAACAGCACAGCCCCAAGGGCACACAGCGCGATGGCCCATCGACGACGCACCGGGGTCGATCCGGCTGTCGGGTCGGGTTGGTCTGCGATGGGAGTCGACGCCACCCCCCGATTATGGAGGACCTCTATACCTCTCCGTAGGCGTCGCCGCGAGCACGGCTGGTCGCACGCGCGACCGCGACCAGGTCGGCGGCCGCCCCGGTGAGACGACGTGGGCCCGTCCAGGCGGCGCGGAGGGGACGCCGCAGATCGAGCCCCGCGACCGGCACCTCGTGCAGGGTGCCGGCCGCCAGTGCGTCGGCGACGGCGAGCCTGCTCAGCACGGCGGGGGCAGTCCCGGACATCACGCTGACCCGGACGGCTGCATTACTGGACAGTTCCAGGACCGACTGCACTGGTGCCCCCAGGACGGCATCCAGGGCTACCCGCGTACCAGACCCAGATTCTCGGGTGACCAGGGGCGTTGATGACAACTCGACCCCGTCTACCGGCCGGTGTCGATTCGCCCACGGGTGTGCCGGCCACACGACCAGCACCAGCTCGTCACGGGCCACTACGAGCGAGTGGACCCCGCCTGGAGCATCCGGACCCTCCGTGAAGCCGACTGCACAACGTCCGTTCAGGACGTCCTCCAGCACGTCGTGGGTGTTGTGCACCTGCACGGTGATGCGCACGCCGGGGTGGGTCCACCGTAGTTCGGACAACCAGCGGGGCAACAGGTGCTCGGCCACCGTCTGACTGGCCGAAACGGTCATCGAGCCACTCCCGTCGGCTGCCAGAGCTGCAGCTCCCTCCGTCAGGTTGCGGGCGGCGAACAGCAGTGATCGTGACCACTCCACAATCAGCATCCCGGCGGGGGTGAGGGTGGAACCAGACGTCGAACGTTGCAGCAGTGACAGCTTGAGGTGGCGTTCAAGACGCACGATCGACCGGCTCGCGTTCGGTTGGGCCACCCCCACCGCGCGGGCACCCGCCGCGAGAGATCCGTGCTCGGCCACGGCGACCAGTAACTCGACCGCCGCGAGCGCGGGCCACTCACTCATACCGTGAGCATATCCGCCGCATATACCCCCGATGGTGAATCATGGGCTACCTGAACCGCCGTACAGGCGCAACCCTTGAGACGTGACCTCGCTACTGGCTCCCAAATCCTCTTCTGTCCCGCACGACGACAGTGGTCAGAGCCAGTCGCCCCTCAGTCGCATATCGCCGATCGTCGCCGGCCTGGCCGTAACGATCGCGATCGCAGCGGCAGCGACGGTCCTGGGGCGTTTCTTCCCGATCGTGGGCGGGCCCTTGTTCGGCATCCTGCTGGGTTTGGCCGCCGGCGCGGCCGTACCTCGCCTACGCGGCGAGTCCTACGCACCCGGCTACACCTTCGCGTCCAAGCCTGTGCTGCAGGCATCCATTGTCGTCCTCGGCACCGGGTTGTCGCTCCAACAGGTCGTCGAGGTAGGTGGGTCGTCCTTACCGGTCATGTTGGGCACGCTGACCATTGCCCTGACCGGCGCGTTCTTCATCGGTCGCGCATTGGGCATCGACTCCGATGTACGCACCCTCATCGGTGTCGGCACCGGGATCTGCGGCGCATCGGCCATTGCCGCCGCGACCGCAGTGATGAAGCCCAGGCAAACCGATGTCGCCTACGCGATCGGCACCATCTTCACCTTCAACATCGCCGCCGTGCTGCTCTTCCCCCCGCTGGGCCACCTGCTCGGCATGAGCGGTGAGTCGTTCGGCCTCTGGGCCGGCACCGCGATCAACGACACGTCATCGGTCGTCGCGGCGGCCTACAGCTTCGGTGACGGAGCCGGGCCCTACGGCATCGTCGTGAAGCTCACCCGGTCGCTGATGATCATCCCGGTCGTGATGTTCCTGGCCGTGTTCACCGCCCGCCGAGCAGCCCGCGCCAACGGTGAGGGCAGCGGATCTGTCCCGTGGCGCCGCGTGGTGCCGACTTTCCTCGTCGGGTTCCTCCTGGCCGCCACCCTCAGCAGCCTGGGCCTGATCCCCGGCTCGTGGCACGCCTCGCTCAACTTCCTCGGCGCCTTCATGATCACCATCGCGCTGGCCGGAATCGGCCTGTCGATGCGGTTCTCGCAGATGCGTGCAGCCGGCGTTCGGCCGTTGCTACTCGGCGGCATCCTCTGGGTCTGCGTGGCTGCGTCCAGCCTCGGTCTGCAGTGGGCCACCGGCACCATCTGAGCAATGCGACCGACGACGCACTCGTTGCGAAAGCACGGCCACGGCCGCCGCGACCATTCTGGCCTCGCTACCTTGCCTGCCGGACTCCTGCTCGAGCCTCGACCGTGCTGACCAGGTCGGCAGCTGTCGCCAAGCTGGCGTGCTCGTCGATCAGAGCCAACATCCGGATGGGGCGCTGGGTGGCCGCCGCAGCCTCGAGTTTGTGGTGCCCGTCGAGCAGGAAGTGAGTCAAGACGACGTGCTCGTAGTAGTCGTCCCCGTAGTCCATGGCCGGCTGCAGTACATCGACGACGGAGTAGGCAACCACCGTTGGAAGTCCGTCATTGGCCTCGTAGTGCTCGACCCGACTCCTGTCGTTCCAGGTGGGCGGCACCATCGGCACCACGACCTCGTAGAGGTGCCGGTTCGATGCCGCCGGCGCCTCGAAGGTCCGGTAGTACGGCGTGGTGACTTTGTAATCGGGAGGATCGAGGTCCTCACCCCAGGTAACGATCTGCTCCGTGGAGAAATAGTCCAGGTCGCTCCCCGGCATCACCAACCGAGCGGTGAACTCCAGCAACAGCACCGTGTACGTCGACGCCGGGAGCCGCTGTGAATAAAGCCGCAACACCTCGTCGTCGATTCCGTCGAGACCGGTGTTCAGCTGATCGTGCACCACGTCGAGGTCGGCTATTTCAGGAGTCTCGATCTGGTTGAAGAAGGCAGGACAGGTGCCGCACCACGTGTTGAGCATGAACACCGGCCTGCCCCGCAGGAGCAGCGAGCGTTGCATCACGGCTGAGCCGCTCGGTGGCTCCGAAACTTGGACAACGGCTCTGTCCCGGGCAACACCCAGCGGTACCCCGCTTTGCTTGTCGATCAGCATTCTCAGAGGCTAGGGGCGGTTGGTGACAGACCGCAGTTCCGGCGGGCAGCCGTGCGTCACCTTTGCGACGGTACCGAGACGAGACGATGACCCGACCGGTGCTGCCACCTGACAGCAGCGATTCGAATGCTTCGGGCACCGTATCGAGCCCGTCGAAGACGGTGTGCACGCTGTGCACTTTCCCCAGACGGAACCACTCGCCGACCTGCGACTCGAACTTATCGCGCAGATCCTCGTGCGCCGTCACGGTAAATCCGCGCATAGTGAGCTCCTTATAGATCATCGTGCGCAGGTTGCGGGGGCCGCTCCCGCCGGCGATCGCGCCGCAGATGACGATGCGCCCGCCCGTAGTGAGTACGTCCAGAGCCGCCTCCAGTTGCTCGCCGCCGACGTTGTCGTAGTAGAGGCTGATTCCGTCCGGCGCCGCGCCCCGTAAGAGGTCGAGGGCCGACCCGTCGTGGCGGTTGATCGCCTGGTCTGCTCCCAGATCATCAGTGAGCATCGCGACTTTGTCCGCCGAGCCGGCGAGCCCGATGACGTTCGCGCCGACAGCCTTCGCGAACTGGACCGCGCAACTGCCGACGCCACCAGCTGCACCGGACACGTAGACGACATCGTCGCTGCGCACCTGTCCGACATGCATCATCCCGGTCCATGCAGTGAATCCGACGTGTCCGAGAACAGTCATCCGCGCGTTCAGCTGCCCATCGCAGGTCACGTCATCGATCAAGCGGAGCGAGTCGGCGTCGGCCACTGCGGCAGTTCGCCACGGCAGCTGACCCACCGCGAGATCACCTGGCTCGAATCGGTCATCTCGCGACTGCAGCACCTCGACCACGGCGTCGCTCGCGGGCACATCGCCCACCCCTATTCCCGGCCCGTAGGCGGTCCCTTCACCACCGAGCCGATGCGCTAACCCTGCGTTCAGCCCGAGTCTTCGCAATCCCACCAGCACCTGACCCGCACCGGGCTCGTCAGCCTCGACCTCCACGGCCTGGAAGTCCTGCGCCCGCACGCATTCGGTTGGCACCGAGATGAGTTGGATCTCTTGACATTGCATGCATGGACGCTACGTCGTCACCCAGTCGCGGCGCGGCAGGTCACCGACGAGCCCTCAGCGCGGAGCGCGACCGAACGCGCAGCGCGCCACGGCGCTGAGGGTGAAAGGACCGGCGGGTGAAGAAAGGGAGCCGAACATCACCCGCCGCACCTCGGCCAGCACATCGGCCGAAAGGCTGCGGCAGTAGGCCCCTGCGGGGCCGATCCCGGCCATGAAGCCGGTCCAGAGCTCGTCGAAATCCTCGTAGGTAGAATTCACGGCGAGCGTGCTCTCGGTCAGATCTTCGAACCCTGACGCGTCGAAGGACCGGACCATCTCGCCTTCGTCGCCGAACTTCAGGGTGCGTGCTCGGACCGGCGCCTGCGCATCGACGCTCAGCGCGGCGTCCCAGAAGTGCTCCAGCATCTGCATCTCCTGGGCGCTGTCCCAGACGCAGGCAGCCACGATCCCGCCAGGCTGGAGTACGCGCAGGATCTCTGCACCAGCAGCGTCGGGATCGCTGACGAAATGCATCACCAACTGTGCGAGAACGACGTCGAACTCGCTGTCAGGGAACGGAATTGCCTCAGCATGCCCGCGAAGCACCTCGACGCCGGGGTGGCGCCGGCCGCATTCCTGGACGAACTGTGGGGACGGGTCGCACGCACGCACCGAAGCAGCCCCGAGGCGGGCACTCAGGACGGTGGTGAGGGCACCAGGCCCGCACCCGAGATCAAGGGCTGACATCCCTGCGCTGACACCGGCCGCTCCCGCGAACAGCGGTGCCAGCTGTCGGGAATACCGGCCCATGAAGTCGTCGTACTGCTGACCGGTCACTTGGAACGTGCGTGCGCCATCAACGGGTTGCCCGGCGTCACTTTCGGTGCGGGTCATTCGCTCAGTCCCGTTGTGTCTGCGCCGCGGCTGGGTGATGCCGTGGAGGCCCGACCCGGGATGGATCTTGCGTCCCGAAGCGGGCACGCTCAGTATCCTCTTCGCACCGGAGCCTGTCGAGGTCCACAGGTCAGTCCGGATCTGTCGTGCAGCGCGACGGTTACACCGGACTACACCGACATGCGGTCCAGCCATCGGATGACCGCCTGGACCCGGCGATTGCCGCCCGGATCCTCCCAGAGGTCCAACTTGGTCATGATCGACCGGACATGCGACTCCACGGTGCGCCCCGACAGGGTGAGACGGTCGGCGATAGCGCTGTTGGACAGCCCCTGCGCCATCAGCTCCAGGACGGATCTCTCCCGGTCGGCGAGGGCCGCAAGTTGGTCGCGGTTACGACGGCGCGCCAGGAGGTCATCAGTGATGAGCGGGTCGATCACCGTCCTACCTGCAGCCACCGCGCGGGCGGCATCCAGGAACTCGTCCAGCGCCGCGACCCGCTCCTTGAGCAGATAACCCAGACCCGAGGTCTGTCCGGTCAGCAGGTCGGCAGCAGCACCGGCCTGCACCGACTGGCTGAGTACGAGCACAGCGAGACCCGGTTGTTCGGTGCGCAGCAACGACGCCGCGCGCAGTCCCTCGTCGCCCTGCTCCGGCGGCATCCGCACATCGGTGATGAGCAGGCGCGGCCGCGCGGACCGGACGGCGTCCAGGACCGCGTCGTAGTCAGCCGCCTCGCCGACGATGTCGAAACCGTCGTCCCGCAGCAGGCTGACCAGTCCGGCCCGGATGATTGCGACGTCTTCTGCGACGACCACCGTGACGGGCACGGCATCAGCGTTCCGTGGCCACAGGATCGCGTGGACCAGCTGTGCCGGAGCCCCGATCGACGTCGCCAGCTCGTTGGACCAGTGGGCGGGGCTCGGCACCGGAAGGAGCATCCGGACGACCTCGGTGGCGTAGATGTCCCCCGGATGCCCGCGATCGGCAAGTTCGCGGACCAGTCCGACTGCAGCCGCTTCTCGGGCATCGGCGCGATAGGTCATCTCGGCCACGTGGAGGGCGAGTGAGGTCGCGGGCTGATCCTGCTCTGTCTGTTGCCAATCGACGGCCGCTGCCACCGCATCCGCCGTCCCACTGAACAGGGCGAGCCCGGCCCGGTAGGTGAAACGCCCGCCACGTTCTTCGATCCGGGCGCGCACCGTGGGCGTGGGTCCGGGAGCTGCACTGGGCCAGGCCAGCAAGGTCATCGTCGTCATGGGCCGTCGGTGCCGACCTCGAGGGGGAGGTCGATGACCCACCTGCCGTCGCGGCTGGACACCGCGCCGCCCAGAGCGGTCACCCGGTCACGCAGATCGGCGGCGGGCGACGAACAGGTACGGACGACCAGGCACGGCCCCTGCGCACCGACCCTCTCCTCGACGGTCGCGGCCAGGTCTGCACGCGCCGCCAGATACGTGGTCATCTCGATGACCGGAGCGTACCGAGCAGCCGGCACGACGTGGCCGCCCAGCGAGGCGCGCAAACCCCCTGTTGCCAGGGACGCGGGAAGAACGCCGTGCGAGACGGTCCGTACTTCTGCGGTGACGGCGGTCAGCCGGCCCAGCACGTCGGCAACGGGGGTCCCGCTGTCCAGGTCGCGAGCTATCGCGTCCAGCTCGGCCAACGGACCGTCGACGAGCATCGTGCGCAGCGCTGATCTCGGCTCATCCGAGGCGACGAGCAGCCGCTGCGCCAGCAACCGCGCCTGTTCCAGATCGCTGGCGGCGGATGCCCGGAGGCGCTCGGTCTCCATGATCAGGCCCGCGCCGGTCGCGACGAGCTCGACGGCATCGGGGTGTGCGGTGGTGGCTGCATCATGGTCGATGAGCCCGACGACTCGCGGCCCGCGGACGATGACCGTAGTGGCACGGTCGACAGTTGCGACCTCGAAAGCATCATTTCTACCGGAAGCACTCACCCAACCCTGCACACCGTCCGTCGGTGGGGTCTGCACGGGATAACGGACTCGGATCGACGGGTCGGCCAGTGCCCGAGAGAGGTACTGCTCGACGTCGACCGTCGCACTTCGGGGGGCGGGAGTGCCAGACGGTGCCGTCGGGATGCGGGCGGTCAGATCGACCCAGCCGATACCTGCTGCCAGGGCGCCGACAAGGAAGGCGGGCAGGATCACGAAGAGCGTCGCGTCCGGGCCGCTGGTCAGATCACGTGTCGGTGAAGCCACGGCGGATCCGATGCCCCACACCTCGCCGGCGGTCAGCGCGAGCGCCCAGCAGGAGACTGGCCACCGGACGGGGCGCGCTGCGAGGCGCGCGGCTCGCGGCGTCCGACCGATGATGCAGGCGGCAGCGAGCGCCAGTGGTCCTGCACATACCAGCGCCGCTCGCGCCACGAGGAAAACTGTTGCCGGGCCTCCGACAGGACCGGGAGAGTCAGTGAACCACTGCGCAGTGGGTACGGACCCTCCGGCGAGGAGCGTCACACCCGCCACGATCCCGAGCACCGCCGACACCCAGAAGCATCCGGAAACCAGGCGCACGACGGTTACTGGAAAGGTCAACGCGCCGTAGCGGGACACGACGACGGCGGGTAAGGGCGCCGCAACAAGCGCAGTGAAGCCGGCGATCGGTGCTACGGCCCCGAGGTCCGTGGTGCGGCAGGCAGCGAACATCGCAGCCAGGATCGTCACGCCGAGCAACACACCCGTGGGTTCGTCGGGATGCCGGGCCGTCATGGCCGTGGCGAGTGCGGGGGCAGCGAGGCCGCACAACGTCAGGAATACAGCTTGCCCGCAGTTCACCTGGTCGATGCCAACGCGCGTGACGACTGCAAACCAGCCGGCGGTGACCACGACGCCAGTGGCAACCCACAGCGCAGCCACCTCAAGGCGTCGCCACCTCATGCCGAGACCCCGACGGCGTCGGCCGGCCGCCGTATCTGGATGTCGAGCACCGTGCCGCCGAGGGGCGGGCTCGTGATCGTGGCGGATCCGCCGACGTCGATCAACCGGCTGGCGATACCGGGCGGCACATCAGTGACCGCGCCGATGCCGTCGTCGCTGACGTACAGATCAGTACGGGCTGCATCGACGTCGAGGCGCATCCGGACAAGGCCCGCGCCAGAGTGTTTGACCACGTTCGTGAGCGCCTCACCAGCGACGAGATACAGCGGCAGCGCCAGCGGGTCATCCGCACGAAGATCGCCGTCGGCATGGACGATCACGGGAAGGGGACAGATCGAGGCGAGGGCATCCAGTGCCCCGGCGAGCCCGCCGGCCAACGCTGCCGGAGTGGCCTGATCCACCAGGACCAGGATCTCGCTACGGACCTCACCGATGTGGTCGATGAGTGGCCCGGCATCCAGTTCGCCGCGGCGTGCCGCCAACCCAGCCGTCAACGCGAGCCCGACGAGTAACTGCTGCGCCCCGTCATGCAGGTCGCGCTCCAGCTGGCGCCGGCCACGATCCGTTGCCGCAACCAGTTCACGGGAACGCAACCGCACCTCGGCTCGCCGAGCGTCTGCGACTGCGGTTGCGCGCTCATTCGCCGACTGTGCAGCGATGACACTCACCGCGAGGTCGGCCAACAGTGAGGACAGGTGGATGGACGCAGAAATCTCCAACGCGGCGGTCGTCGAACCCGTCGCGTCCAGGACCGGCACGAGTCGTCGGTCGGCGGTGACCTCCGGAAGAACAGTTCCCACTGCGTCTATCCACGTGCCGTCCAGGCGTCGGTAGCGGACCATCGCTGTCGGATCGCCGGTGACCGCCGCCGCGGCCGCGGAGGGTGTGATGACAGCAGGGGCAGACCGCAGGTCGACCTCGCGGTACTGGTGGCCCAGGGAAACGGCCCGGCGGCGGCGGCGCGCCCCGACCAACACCCCGAGCGCGACGAACCCCACCATGAAGTAACTACCGACGTAGGTGCTGAACTGCCAGCCGGTAAAGGTGGGGCCATTGCCGAGTAAATCGCCGAAGACCTGGAACCCGAGATGCAGGGTGAGCATCGATCCGCAGACCAGCACACCGGCGGTCGTGATGGGCGTGAGTAGTGGCCGAACAGCAGGAGGTACGGCTCGACGCCGGCGCACCAGGACGACCAGGACGATGGCGGCCGGAAGAGCCTGAGTTGCCAGTGCCTGGACAGGATCGACGATGCGGAACACCGTCGGGACGGTGAAGAGCGCCTCGAACGGGTCCGGCCAGTCTGCGGGCGGATTCGGCCTTCGATTGAAGACGCCGCCCACCAAGACAAGGGCGGCGCCGGCCAAGGTCCACCAGGTCACCGTGCGCACGAGGCGCCGGCTCGGGCGTCCGGTCGGCCAGCTGAGGACGATGATGACGATCAGCGGCTCGGTCAGCCAGGAGACCCAGGTGAGATCGGCGACCCAGCGCGAACCTGGCCAGCAGTAGCTGATCAAAGCCAGTACATCTGCGGCAGCAGCCACATAGAGCAGCCGACCGGTGGGATTGGCTGGAGCGCGCCACCACCACCAGGAGCCGACACCGAGCCCGAGGACTGCGCTGAGAAGGCGCACGGTGACGAGAGCGACGTCGTAGCCGGTCCAGGCTGCGCCGTGCATCCAGTTGCGCTGCGCGAGGATCGCCGCCACGACGACGAGAGCACACGCTGCCATCACCGAGCACGGCAGCAGCCAGCGATTGCCGCGGATGCGAAGCATCTCGCCACCCCTTCCCGCACCAGGGGCGTCGCGCACCCCGACGCCATCAGAGACCGGGACTCGCGTACTCACGGGAGAGCCACCATGGTGATGACTGGTGCGTGCGAGA
>JBBPZD010000263.1:0-7946 GCA_038199265.1 Actinomycetales bacterium
CAGGGGTCGGGCACAGCACCGATGGTGACTACCTCGACCCTGGGACCCTGCGCCGGCTCGCGTGTGACGCGGACCTCATCCCCATAGTCCTGGGCGGGGGCAGCGAACCGTTGGATGTCGGGCGGGCCAAACGCCTGTTCACCGGGGGACTGCGAGCGGCGATCACCCACCGAGACAAACACTGCACCTTCCCCCACTGCGACCGGCCACCGGGCTGGTGCGACGCGCACCACGTCACCCCGTGGTGGTGCGGCGGCGAAACAACCCTGACCAACGCGGCACTGCTATGCGCCCGGCACCACACCATCGTGCACCGAGACCTACTGACCGCCCAGGTCACCGCGACCAGCGTCACCTGGAACCCGCAACCCGGACTCATGCCCCAAAAGGGGTCCGCGACCGCAGCTTGACCGCCGATAGAACACACCAAGGGACCTCCGGCCCTGGTTAGCGCGTACTGCCACTGATCGACTGCTACGAGTTCGGATAAGAAGAGCAGACATGTCCGCATCCAATGTCTAACCGCAGACCGCCGATGTGATTCACCTCTTACGGACATTGTCCGTCGTATGCCCCTGGCCTCTATGCTGGGCGATTCTGACAATTCGCTGAACGCTTGGCCCATAGGATGGGCTGCAATCCGATCGCAACTTAAGGACTCACAATGACTGACGTCGAATCCCCCGCCCCCGAGGCCGAACGTGGCCACATCGTCGTAGGTGTCGATGGCTCCGAGCCGTCTAAGCAGGCTTTGCGATGGGCGGCTTTCGTGGCTGCGTCTACGGGCGCAACCGTGGACGCCATTGCGACCTGGCGTCTGAACGGGTTCACCGCCGGCCCGCGACTGATGGATGACCCGGGCTCTTTCGACCTGTCCGGTGAGACCACCAAGATGCTCACAGACACGGTGGCTGAGGTGTTCGGTGACACTCCGCCCACAAGCCTGAACACCCTTGTCGAGGAGGGCAACCCTGCGAAGGTGCTCGTCGAGGCCAGCCGCGACGCCAGCATGTTGATCGTAGGAAGCCGCGGACGCGGCGGCTTCGTCGGTCTGATGCTCGGCTCGGTCAGCACGGCATGTTCCGCGCACTCCTCGTGCCCGGTCATGGTCATCCACGGTGACACCCCCGCTCCGCCCGCCCTCCTCTTGGGCGCGAAATAACCGCTTGGCTTTCGCAAAAGGGAACGTGCGCACTCAGCTTGAGTGCGCACGTTCCTTTTTGTGTCCACGATCTTCCTACCCACGATGCGGTTTCGCTTTTGCCTCATCGCCGCTACCCGCCGTGGCAGACCGGTAACTAGGGCCGCAACCGCCTGGTCGGGCGCCCACCGCCGAAGATGCCCGAGACCATCTGCGGCGTGAAGATGCCATAGGGCGACCCCAGCTCGGGGGCGCTCACCTCGTCCAGCCGCTGCCGGGTTTCCTGCGACAGATCGTGCTCAGTCGCCGCAAGGCTTGCTTCGAGGTGGTGCGGGATACGAGCTCCCACCAGCACACTGTCCACCCCAGGCCGGCCCAGCACCCACGCCATCGCCACGTCCGCGGGGGTGCGGTCAGTCTCGTCGGCCACCCCCCGCAGCACCTCGAGTACTGCCCAGTTGGCGTCGGTGAACTTACTGTCGCCGAACGGGTTGTCTCCCGACAGTCGGCCCTTCGTCTCGGCGCTGTCCTGCGCGGGTGCGTCCTTCCGGTATTTGCCGGTCAGGAAACCGCCGGCCAACGGACTCCACGGCATGATTCCCATACCTAGTTCGGTGACCGCGCCGACATGCTCGCGCTCGATGTCACGGCTGACGAGCGAGTACTCCAGCTGCAGCGAGACCGGTGCGGGCAGCCCGTGCGCACGCGCAAGGGTCGCCACCTGCACCGCGAACCACGCAGGCACGTTGGACAGGCCGTAGTAGCGGATCTTGCCCGCGCGCACCAGATCGGCCATACCGCCCAGCACTTCTTCTGCGGGAGTGACGGTGTCCCAGACGTGCATCCAGTAGAGGTCGATGTAGTCGGTCCGCAACCTGCGCAGCGACCCCTCCACTGCGCGCGCCATCATTCCCCGCCCGGAACCGCCCGAGACGATTCCACCCGCTCCTTCAAAGCCGTACTTGGTGCCGAGGACGACCTGGTCTCGAATACCGCGCTCAGCCAGCATGCTGCCGAGTAGTTCTTCGCTCGCACCACCGCTGTAGACGTCGGCGGTGTCGATGCAATTGCCACCGGCCTCCAGGAACCTGTCGAGGACGTCTGCCGACTCCGGCTCACTGGAACCCCACTTCGGGTTGGCCATCGTCATCGTGCCGAGAGTCAGCGGGCTGACGAGCAGCCCGGAGGTGCCCAAAGTGCGTAGGTCGTGCATTACAGCTCCTGTTGCTCGACGAGGTTAGGAACCACCGAGGATGAGCGTAGGTGGGTCAGCGAACGACCTGGTCGATCACGTCGGATTCACCGGACGCGTCCCTTGCCCCTGAACGCTCGGCACCGATGCCCGCCGCGACGACGAGAAGCACACCGATGGCTGCGGCGTACTTCGGAATCTGCCCCAGCAACACCAGGCCGATCACCAGCGCGATGGCGGGCTCGACGCTCATCAGGATGCCGAACGCGGCCGTCGTCAACCGGCGTAGTGCCAGCAGTTCCAGCGTGAACGGGATGACCGGCATCAGCAGCGCGAGGCCGATCCCGCTGAAGAACACAGGCCAGCTCAACCGGCCGACCGTGGACGGTCCGACGATCGCGGTAGCGACCAGGGCGGCCACCGGCATCGAAACGGCGAGCGCCTGAACCCCTGCCACCGCGTCGCCTGCCCGCTGGGTCAGCAAGATGTAGGCACCCCAACTCGTCGCTGCTGTAAGCGCGAAACCGACGCCGACCGGGTCGATGCTGCCCGCCCAGGGCTCCGTCATCAAAACCACACCGACAGCCGCCGTAGCCGCCCACACCAGCGCTGTGCCTCGACTGCGCACCAGAGCGATCGTGAGCGGGCCGAGGAACTCCAACGCGCTCGCCGTACCGAGTGGAATCCGAGCGACGGCGCTCAAGAAGCACAGGGTCAGGGTGGCGGTGACGACCCCCAACGCGGCGCAGGTGCGCAGATTGGCATGGGTCCATTTCGTCCGCCACGGGCGGGCGAACAGCAGGAAGATCGGCGCGGCCCACAGCAGCCGCAGCCATGCAGTACCGCCCTCACCGATGCGGTCGAAGAAACCCACCGACGCAGCGACACCCAGCTGCACCATCAGCATCGCAATGACTGCTCCGGATACGCCCAACCGAGCGGGCGGCATCGGACGCAGAACGTTCACGCAGGCGAGTCAACACGATGCAGCGAACGACATGCACCTCATCGGATTCGGCGACCGGGCAGCCGAAGTAACGGGGCGCGTGACTTGGGTCTCAACGAAGTGCAGGTCACTCGCTACATTCCTCCGACTCAGGCGTGAAAGCTCTCGACACAGCGAATTTCGCCGACGGTGTCTCGGGCGGCGATCGGGCCTACTGCCCTCGGCTGATCATCGATCGCACTGGCGACACCGCCGCGTGCAGTCGCTGGTAGACCTTCGA
The DNA here is from genome assembly GCA_038199265.1 of Actinomycetales bacterium. Classification (GTDB taxonomy): domain Bacteria; phylum Actinomycetota; class Actinomycetes; order Actinomycetales; family Dermatophilaceae; genus Allobranchiibius. The sequence continues at coordinate 3,560 of JBBPZD010000263.1, forward strand.
TTCCTCCTCCGCATCCTTCTCGCCGATTTCGTTCGGGTATCAACGACTTGTACGGATCACCTGCGGAAAACCCTTGACACCTCCTGTGAGGCGTGTCACTCTTCGATTCGTTCGGGTCCGTACAACTTTCCTGGAGTGAACCCATGAGCCAGTCGACTGCCCCGCCAGTGAGTGACGACACAGAACTGAATCGGGGGCGCCTCGGAGTCGTAGGAATTGTTTTCTACGTCATCGCCGCAGCAAGCCCGCTGGTCGGTATGACCGGCGCCCTCCCGGTCGCGATCGTGCTTGGAAGCGGCCCCGGAGTACCGGGTGCGTACGTCGCGGTCGGCATCGTCCTGTTGCTCTTCAGCGTCGGTTACGCCGCGATGAGCTCGCGGGTGACCAACGCCGGTGCGTTCTTCGCCTACGTCGGGCGCGGGCTCGGGGTCACCGCCGGCGTCGGCAGCGCCTATGTGTCACTGGTCGCCTACCTGGCCATCCAACTCGCCATCTTCGGATTCTTCGGCGCCGTCATGGGCAGCGAGATGAATTCCTCGTTCGGCATCGACTGGCCGTGGTGGGTGTGGACGCTCATCGCGTGGGGTCTCGTGCTGCTGCTGTCCGCGTTCAGCGTCGACATCGGCGCCAAGTTCCTCGGCGTACTGATGCTGTTCGAGCTCGGATCGCTGTTGCTCACTGCAGTTGCGGTCTTCGCCAAGGGCGGCGGCTCCGATGGTATTGACTTCGGCGCTTCCTTCTCGCCGAGCAGCGTCTTCGTCGGCGGCCTGACCGGTTCGGCCGGCATCGCGCTCACGTTCGCCTTCGCCTCGTTCATCGGCTTCGAAGCGACCGCGATCTACGGAGAGGAGTCCAAGGACCCCAAGAAGACGGTTCCGATCGCGACCTACGCCGCGGTCACCATCATCACCATCCTGTTCGCGCTCACGACCTTCGCCGTCATCTCAGCGCTCGGCGCCGACAAGGCGGTCGAAGAGGCAGCCGCGCGATCGTCGGTCAACAAGGTTCCCCTGGTCGACTCCGCGCAGGTCATCTTCTCGGTCGCTCGTGAGTACGTCGGCGACTGGCTGGCCCAGACGATGAGTTGGTTGGTGCTCAGCAGCCTCTTCGCCGGAATGCTCGCCTTTCAGAACTCGGCTGCTCGCTACTTCTTCTCGATGGGCCGGGCCGGGGTGCTACCCAAGCAGCTCGACAAGGTCAACAAGGCCGGCGCCCCGTTGCTGGGCTCGATGGTGACTTCGGTAGTCACGGGCGTCGTCATCGTGGTGTTCGCCGTCACCGGAAAGGACCCGGTGCTGAACATGTTCTTCTGGTTCAGCGGCCTTGCGGTGGTGGCCATCGTCTTCGTCGAGTTCCTGGTCTGCCTCGCCGTCATCTCCTACTTCCGCAGGAACGCCCGGGGTATGAACATCTTCAAGACCACCATCGCGCCGATTCTGGCTGCGATCGGACTGGTCGTCGGGGAGTACCTGCTGATGTCGCGCTTCGGCTTGCTGGCCGGCACCGTTGCCGAGGGTGTCGATCCCAGCAAGCAGGCGTGGGGTCTGAGTCTGCTCGGATACACCCTGGTCCTGCTGCCGTTCGCGGTGTTCGTCGTCGGCGCGACCGTCGGAGCGATCCGCAGACGCGGCGAGAACTCCTCGGCCATCGACGACCTGGTCAAGTGACCGCGACAGTGACGACCAGGCCGCGCATGCTGATGATCCTCAGCGAGAACTGGACGCTGACCAGCGGGCGCCGGTTGCCGGACCTGGTGGGCTGGGCGCAGATCGCCGAGGATGCCGGTTTCGATGCGGTGATGCTCAGCGAGCATGTGGTGCTCGGCCCGGACGCCAGCGAGAACGGCGTGATGGGCAACCCGCGCGATTACGCGATGCCCGGCAACCAGGACCCGTTCATGCCCTGGCCGAACTCGATGCTGCTGCTCGCGGCGATGGCGTCGGTGACCAGCTCCATCCGGTTAGTCGGCGGCGCGATCATCGCTCCGCTGCGGCATCCGCTGATGCTGGCCCGCGAACTCGGAACCCTCGACCTGATCAGCGGGGGCCGGCTGGTCGTCCAGCCGACCGTCAGCTGGAGCAAGGACGAGTACGACGCGCTCGGCGTGCCCTTCACCAAGCGCGGCAAGATCCTGGACGAGCAGCTGCAGATCCTGGAGCTGGCCTGGAAGGGCGGCCCGTTCTCCTTCCACGGCGAGTACTTCGAGTTCGACGACGTCACGCTGGAACCGCGTGCCCACCATGCCGACGGGCCTCGGCTGTGGTTCGGCGGCCAGGGTATGAGCAAGCCGTTGCTGCGCCGGCTGACCCGCTACGGCCACGGTTTCCACCCGCTGGGCAACGCGACCGCAGCCGACCTGCAGATGCTCGACGACGGGCTTTCCGACACCGGGCGACAGTTGAGCGATCTCGAGCTCGTCGGGGGCACTCGCGCGGTCTTCCCAGATGACCATTCATGCGCCGATCTGGGCCAGGCCATGGAGCCGATCCGCGAACAGATCGAACGCGGCTTCACGACCTTCTGCATCAAACCGTCGCAGTTCATCGACCACGACAGCGAGTTGTCGTCTTTCAGCCGCGACGTCATCCGCCGGGTAGAGGCGATGGTGGCCTGCTGACAGGTACACCCGTTGCCATTCCCGTCTACTGGCAATACCGTTCGGGTACGAACAATAAAGCTCAGCTGTGAAGGAGCAAGAGATGTCCACACCAGATCCGGTGGCCTTGGCCGATGTAGATCTCGCCGATCTCGACCGATTCCGCGACGGCCTCGCCTGGGGCCAGTTCGACACCCTGCGCCGTGAGGACCCTCTGCACTGGAACCCCGAACCCGCGCCGAACAGCGGTTTCTGGTCGGTCACCCGGTACGAAGATGTCTGGGCCGTGGGCAAGGACACCGAGACCTTCACCTCCAGCCAGTTCGTGGGCCTGGAGGAGGTGGATGAAGACCTGATGGACACCCGTCGCTCCATGTTGGAGATGGACGGTCCTCGACACCAGGCGTTGCGCCAACTGATCGCGCGGGAGTTCAGCCCGCGCAATCTGATGAAGAACTACGAGGGGTTCCTGCGCGTGCTGACCGCCAGCACGATCGACACGGCGCTGGCTGAGCGCGAGTTCGACTTCGTGGAGAAGATCAGCGCCGACTTCCCAATTCAGGTGCTGGCCCGGCTGCTGGACGTGCCGACGCAGGACACCGGCCAGTTGATCGACTGGGGCAACGAGATGGTGGGCAACACCGACCCCGAGTTCATCGAGCACACCCTGGACTCCCCCGAGAGCGAGCAGTACAAGCACCTGCCGTTCCGCTCGCCCACCACAGCGGACGTGTTCAGTTACGGTCGTGCGCTGCGGGACGCCCGCAAGGGCGGCGACGGCACCGACCTGATCAGCATGCTCGCCAACAAGATGCCCAGCGATGGAATCCCGCTCAGCGACAGCGACTTCGACAACTACTTCCTGTTGCTGGTCATCGCGGGCAACGAGACCACCCGGCACGCCATCAGCAACTCGATGCTCGGGCTCATGCAGCAACCGGATCAGATGCGGGCGCTGCAGCAGGACCCGGCGCTGATCGCGCCCGGCCTGGAAGAGCTGTTGCGCTGGGCCTCACCGGTGTACCACTTCCGCCGCACAGCGACCCGTGACGTGCAGATGCACGGCAAGACCATCCGCCAGGGCGACAAGGTCGTCATGTGGTTCGCCGCCGGAAACCGCGACGACTCGCAATTCGAGCGGCCCTACGAGCTCGACGTCACGCGGGCGAACGTGGACCACCTCACCTTCGGCAAGGGCGGCCCGCACCTGTGCCTGGGCAACGCGCTCGCTCGGATGGAGGTTCGGCTGATGTTCGAGGAGCTGCTGCCCCGGATCGGCGACCTCCAACTCACCGGTGATGTGGCCCGGGTGCGGTCCAACTTCGTCAACGGGATCAAGAAGTTCCCGGTCGCGTGGACCCCGTGACGGTGAACATGCACGAGTTCGAGACCGAGCTCGTGGTCCGTGCGGTCGATCGCGTCGCCCAGGAGGTGGTGGCGCTCACCCTCGCGCGCGCCGACGGCACCTCGCTTCCCGACTGGACCCCGGGTGCCCACATCGACGTGATACTCGGCGATGACCTGACCCGGCAGTACTCGCTGTGTGGATCGACGAACGACACCACGACCTGGCGGGTCGCGGTGCTCCGATCTGCCGACGGGCGCGGCGGGGGGCAGGCGGCCCACGCGCTGAGAGCGGGCGCGACAGTCCGCGGTCGCGGCCCGCGCAACCACTTCCCGATCGTGGCCGCTCCGCGGTCCCTGTTCATCGCGGGCGGTATCGGCCTCACGCCACTGCTCGCGATGATCCACGAGGTCGATGCAGCGGGCGCCCGGTGGGAGGTGCAGTAC
>JBBPZD010000264.1:0-4969 GCA_038199265.1 Actinomycetales bacterium
CGCGACGGTCGTCGGTGATGGAGTACGAGGCCAGCACGAGGTCGACACGACCCTCCGTCAGGAAGGGCTCGCGGTTGTCGGAGATCGTCTCCTCGTAGGTGACCGCGCTCGTGTCGGTCGGGTCGATGCCGAGGTCAGCCACCAGGAGCTTGGCGATCTCGACGTCGAAGCCGGTCGGGATGTCAGCCGAGGCGTCCTTGAAGCCCAGCCCGGGCTGGTCGTACTTCACGCCCACGGTGATCTTGCCGGCGTCGGCGAGCTCCGCCATCCGCGACCCAGCCTCGAACTTGCTCGCGTCAACCTCTTCGGCACTGACGTCGACCCCGCCGCTGTCGCTTCCTGCGCTGCCGCAGGCGGCGAGCGTGCCGGACAGGGCGGTCAGCAGGACGGTGGCCGTGACGGCCCTCAGTTTCATGGTGCGCATGCGTTGTCTCCTCATCATCGATTGCTGTGCCGGTCGTGCGGTGGAACGGATCAGGTCAGTGCTTGAGGATCTTGCCGAGGAAGTCCTTGGCCCGATCGCTCTGGGGGTTGGTGAAGAACTCCTCGGGGGTGTTCTCCTCGACGACAGCGCCGTCGGCCATGAAGAGCACCCGGTCGGCGGCGGTCCGGGCGAAACCCATCTCGTGGGTCACCACGACCATGGTCATGCCGTCGTTCGCGAGGTCGACCATCACGTCGAGGACCTCTTTGATCATCTCGGGGTCCAGCGCCGAGGTGGGTTCGTCGAAGAGCATTACCTTCGGGCGCATTGCCAATGCCCGGGCGATAGCCACTCGTTGCTGTTGACCCCCGGACAGCTCGGCCGGATAGCTGCCTGCCTTGTCGGTCAGGCCTACCCGGGTGAGTAGCTCACGGCCTTCCTTCTCGGCGTCAGATTTCTTGAGTCGACGTACGTTGATCGGGCCGAGAGTGACGTTCTGCAGTGCCGTCTTGTGGGCGAACAGGTTGAACGACTGGAACACCATGCCGACTTCGGAGCGCAACCGAGCCAGCTCTCTTCCCTCGTCGGGCAGCAGTTGTCCGTCGACACTGATCGAACCGGACGTCGCCGACTCGAGACGGTTGATGCAGCGGCACAGGGTCGACTTTCCGGAGCCTGATGCGCCGATCACCACGACAACCTCGCCAGCCTCCACCTCGAGGTTCACGTCGTGCAGAGCGACGAAATCCCCGAACTGCTTGTGCACCCCGCGCACCTCGACCAATGCCATGTCGTTGAACGTAGAGCTATTCAATATATAGAACAAGCAGCAACTGAATACAGCATCTAAAAAATTTGTTTATGGTTTGGCCATGATCGATGCTTCGTCGCTGCAGCTGTTGGGCGTGGTTGCCCGCACTGGTTCCTTCTCGGCAGCCGCACGCGAACTACGAATGACCCAACCCGGTGTGACGTACCAGATACGACGCCTGGAACGGCTGATCGGGGCCCCCGTCGCGGTGCGGATGGGCCGCTCGATGCAGCTGACCGAGGCCGGTCGGATCGTCCTCCAGCACGCTCGGCCGGCCCTTGAGGAGCTGCGCCTCGCCGACCGGCGGATCGCTGCCGCGATCGGTCAGGGTAGCGGCGTCGTGCAGCTGGCCGCCTTTCCGAGCGGCAACGCGACCATCGTCGCGACGGCATTGGCTCAGCTGCGCCATGAACACCCCGACGTCGAAGTGCGGGTTCAGACCGCCGAGCAGCCCCGTATCTACGAACTCGTTCGGGCGGGGGAGGTCGACCTGGCGTTGACCTACCGCTTCGGTGACAGTGGTGACGTGCCTCCGCCCGGGCAGCCGGACGGGTTGCGGCACGCGCCCCTGCTCACTGAACGGATGCACCTGCTCATGCCCCGCGACCACCCCCGAGCCGGTCGTCAGCTCTTGGACGTACGTGACCTGAGCAGCGATCGATGGCTTGTCGGGTCGGATCGGTTCGCCCGGATGGTGCGCGCACTGTACGAACCGACGGGTGTGAGTCCGGACATCCTGACGGTCGCCGACGACTACGTTGCAATGCAGGCGTTCGCAGCTGCGGGGCTGGGGCTCACCCTCTTGCCAGAGCTCGCCGTCCGTGCGCACCGGCACCACTCGTTGGTCACCAGGACACTGCGCGACTGGCCGCATCGCCACCTGTCGATCGACTACTGGCCCGACCAGGAACAGGTGCCGGCGGTCCGCGCGGTGCTCACCGCTCTGCACCGGGCGCTCGCCACGTTGGCGCTGACCGAACCCGCCGAACAGGGTCCCTCACGTTCCGACGCAGACCGCAGGGGCGCGAAAGCCTAGACTCGCCCGTCATGACCGCACACGCCACCGGGGCCGACACACGACGGGGCCCGTTCACTGCGGGGGAGCGCGTTCAGCTGACAGATGCCAAGGGTCGGATGCACACCATCACCTTGGGTGAGGGCAAGCAGTTCCACACCCACCGGGGGCATCTGCTGCACGATGACCTGATCGGTGCGCCGGACGGCAGCACCATCTCCAACACTGCCAACGTGCAGTATCTGGCGCTGCGTCCGCTGTTGTCGGACTACGTGATGTCGATGCCGCGTGGAGCTGCGGTCGTGTATCCAAAGGACGCGGGCCAGATCGTAACGATGGCTGACATCTTCCCAGGGGCACGGGTCGTCGAAGCCGGCGTCGGCTCGGGCGCGTTGTCGATGTCGTTGCTACGAGCAGTCGGCGACACCGGAAGCGTGCACTCGTTCGAGCGGCGCGAGGACTTCGCTGACATCGCTCGCGGCAATGCGCGCGCTTTCTTCGGCATCGACCACCCGGCATGGACGGTCACCGTCGGCGACCTGGTCGAGAGCCTGCCAACGCACGAAGAACCCAGCTCGGTCGACCGCGTCGTCCTCGACATGTTGGCGCCATGGGAGTGCCTCGAGGTGGTCGCGGATGCGCTGGCACCAGGTGGAGTACTCATCGCCTACGTGGCAACCGCTACCCAGTTGTCTCGGGTCGCCGAGGCCGCGCGCGACCACGGTTCGTTCACCGAGCCGCAGGCGTGGGAATCAATGGTTCGCGGCTGGCACCTGGAAGGTCTTGCCGTGCGGCCTGAACACCGGATGCACGGCCACACCGGCTTCCTGATCACGACCCGTCGTCTCGCGCCGGGAGTTACCCCTCCGGCGCGAAGGCGGCGCCCGTCCAAGGGGTCGACCGGTGAAGAGGCCGCTGCTGCTATGGCTGAGTGGAACACCGAAAGCGCCGAATGGAACGCTGAAGACCTCGGTGAACGGCCGGTTTCGGACAAGAAGATCCGTAAGGTGCGGCGCTCCTTGGGTGAGCCGCCCCCGAGCTGAAGAAGGCGTCGGGTTAGGGTTCAGAGGCCACTTGCGAAGCGCCGATCGCTCGCTCGGCAGGAGACCTGATGACTGACCAACAGCCCGAGAACGGCACATCGTACGACGCTGTCATAAGCCTTCAGCAGGAGGTCAAGGCGCTTCGATCGCGACTGAACGCGCCTGGGACGCCTCGCAGTCCGCAGCTGGCGCAGGAAGTGACGAAGCTGAAGTCGTCGCTCGGCACCGTATCCGCACAAAACGACCGCCTCGTCCGCACGCTGAGTGAGGCTCGCGAGCAGATCGTCACCTTGAAATCTGAAGTCGACAGGTTGGCTCAGCCCCCTGCCGCGTACGGCATTCTTCTGCGGTTGGGGCAGGACGGCAGTGCCGACATCCTGAACAGCGGTCGAAAGATGCGGGTTGCGATCAGCCCGTCCGTCGACCCGGAGTCACTGCAGCCAGGCCGTGAGGTACTGCTCAACGAAGCGATGAACATCGTGGAGGTGACCGGGTTCGAGCAGATAGGTGAGCTGGTCACGGTCAAGGACCTCCTCGACGACGGCCGCGTGCTCGTCGTGGCGCACTCCGATGAGGAGCGGGTGTGTCGGCAGGCTGCAAGCCTCGAGGGTCAGACCGTGCGTGCGGGGGACTCACTGTTGCTGGACGGACGAAGCGGGTTCGTTTACGAACGCATTCCTAAGGCCGAGGTCGCCGACCTGGTCCTGGAGGAAGTGCCCGATATCCGGTACGAGGACATCGGCGGGCTGGCGAGCCAGATCGAGACCATTCGCGATGCAGTCGAGTTGCCCTATCTGCACGCAGAGCTGTTCCGCGAGCACTCCTTGCGGCCGCCCAAGGGCGTGCTTCTCTACGGTCCACCCGGGTGTGGCAAGACGCTTATCGCCAAGGCCGTCGCAGCGTCGCTGGCTCGACAGGTGGCGGAGAAGACAGGCAAGTCCGAGACACGCAGCTTCTTCCTCAACATCAAAGGTCCGGAGCTGCTCAACAAGTACGTCGGCGAAACGGAGCGGCACATTCGGCTGATCTTCCAGCGAGCCCGCGAAAAGTCGTCCGACGGTACGCCGGTGGTGGTGTTCTTCGACGAGATGGAGAGCTTGTTCCGCACCAGAGGGTCCGGCGTCTCCTCCGATGTCGAGACAACAATCGTCCCGCAACTGCTCGCCGAGATCGACGGTGTGGAGCGTCTCGAGAACGTGATCGTGATCGGTGCGTCCAACCGTGAGGACATGATCGATCCGGCGATCCTGCGACCCGGCCGGCTCGATGTGAAGATCAAGATCGAGCGCCCAGACGCGGAGAGCGCGCGGGACATCTTCGAGAAGTACCTCGTCGCGACATTGCCGCTGCATGCCGATGACCTCGCTGAACACGGCGGGTCAGCTGATGACACGGTGGCGGCGATGATTCAGGCGACAGTCGAGCGGATGTACACCGAGATCGATGAGAACAAATTCCTCGAGGTCACCTACGCCAGCGGTGACAAGGAAATATTGTTCTTCAAAGACTTCAACTCCGGCGCCATGATCCAGAACATCGTGGACCGCGCCAAGAAAATGGCGATCAAGGACCAGATCACCCTGGGTGCCAAAGGCATTCGGGTCGAGCACCTGCTACAGGCATGTGTTGATGAATTCAAGGAGAACGAGGACCTGCCCAACACGACCAACCCGGAC